>JBLMZF010000094.1:0-4783 GCA_050258655.1 Deltaproteobacteria bacterium
ATTGCCCTGTTATCCGACGGCCGGAACCATAGTTGCTCCCTAAATACTGTATTTAAGGGGGGTATTGTTTAAATTATAGCATTTTGATGGGATTTAAACAAGAAAATGAACGGGAACGGTCCCAACACCTATGCGGTGTAAGAAGGAAGGAAAATCGTGACGGTGGTGCCGCGGCCTTTCTGGCTTTCTATCTCGATGGTGCCGTTGTGCAGCGAGGCGATCTGGCGGGAGATGGCCAGGCCGAGCCCGGCCCCGCGCGACTTGGTGGTAAAAAGCGGCGTGAAGACCTTCTTGAGCTCTTCACGGGATATCCCGCAGCCGTTATCGGTCACGGTGACAAAGACCCCGCCTACCATGACATTGCCTTTGACCTCGACCGTCGACTTCCTCTTGTCGCAGGCCTCGAAGGCGTTGTCGAGGATGTGCATGAACATCTGCTTGAGCTGGGCGGCGTCCGCCTCGACCTGGATACCGCAGAGCGGCTCGAGCCTCAGATCGAGTTTTGCCTTATTGCCTGCCCGGTTCTTGCGGGCGCTCTCATCGATGCTCTCGGCGATGACTGCGGCGATCTCGACAGCGGCGGGGTCCGGCATGCCGATGTTGAAATAGGCGATCATGTTCTCTATCGCCTTGGCGCTTTCCTCCAGCTTGTGGTCAATATGCTCGAACTGGTCGAAACTGAACGGCGTATAGAGCTTTTTCTTGAGGTTGAACAGCGCAAGCCTCAACGCTGCCAGGGGATTGCGCAGCTCGTTGGCCATCGCCTCCGCCAGCGAGTGCCCTTCCTCGAGCCGGCGCGCCTTCTCGCGCAGGGCGCATTCCCTGCGGAACTCCTCGGTCTTCTTCGCCACCATCCGTTCCAGCGAACGCGCGTCCCTGCGGATCACCTCCTCCGCCCCCTTGATACGCGTGACGTCCTGGGTGATGCCGACTATCCGCTGTTCACCGTCTTCCCCGCAGAACAGCTGGCCGCGGACGGCGAACCAGCGCGTACCGCGGAACTTGTGGTTGACGCGGAATTCCGCGCTCATCTCCTTGCTCTGCCCTTCCAGCCATTCCTTGAGCTGGCGCGAAAACTGCGGCCGGTCATCGGGATGCACCGCCTTGAGCCAGTGCTCGATCGAAGGCGCGGTATCGGCGTCTATACCGTAAAGCTCATAATGTTCCCTGGGCCAGATAAACCGTTGCCCGCGGAAATGATATTCCCAGAAAGCGGTATTGGTAGTCTGAAGGACCAGTGAAAGCAGCTGGCGAGTCTCGTCGTTGGGCATCGATGGACCTCTTGTGGTCCGGAGTGATCTGAATGGGGGTATATTTATTATGAGGAAGAATAATTGCCGAGTCAACACAAAAATACTCTTAAAGATCAGACCACCCTCATAAACCCTCCCGGCCTAAGCCTGACTGACAGACAATAAGAAGATCTTTTATGACCTTATCTGTGGGTGAATAGTTGTTCTCGGAAAGACGCAGTGAGTCGGCGATACAGTCGATGGCGGAGGCGATATCCTGCCCGCCGCCTGCAGACCGCAGCAGAGCAAGACAGTATTCCTTGAGCCTCTGGTCTGAAGGCGCTATCCCCGCCTTCAGAAGCCGTCTCAACGCACTGGCCTCTCTGGCCAGGTCTACGTGGATCATCCCGCCGGTCACCCTGGCGATATCGTCCCTGATCGCCTCGATCGAATGTTTTACAATGGGCAGCGACCGGAAGTCGATACCACCCGGGTTGCCCCCGTCCTTGCTGATGAAATTATGATGTTTAGAAAGATCCGTATCCCCCAGGATATCCTTCTCGATCATATTCGTTGAAAGGTTGGTCTTCTGGTGTATGCTCTCGGCGCTGTGAGGCGCGAAATCCAGCAGTTTCCTGTACAGCGCCAGGCGCTTGTCGCGGGAAGGCAGCCCGAGCACAAAAGAGATCAGATTAGGGTGCCCCGACAGCAAAGGATCGTTCATGACATCGCTCTTTACCGTTTTCAACGGTATTCCGCTCTTCTCAGCGAGCTCGTTGCGGGTAAGCGGAGCGCCGTCAAGCAGGCTTTTTAACCGTGCCCGGGCAGCGGCTATCTCCTCAGGCGACCGCGCTTCCGCCACTTTCAGATAGGGATGACCGGAAAGGGCCGGATCCTTATAGATGTCATCCCTCACTTGGGGGACAGTCCTCCCTGTATTTTTCGCGAGCTCCTCCACCGTAAGCATTATTTTCTCATCCAGCAGCTCTTTCAGTCTGGCCCGGTCTGCCCGTACCTGCTCACTCGACCGGACATTCTGCTTAATACTTCTCAGGTTGGGATGGTTGCGGAGTTCGGGTGTATTATCGAAGTCGCTGTAGACGAAACCATGATCGATACCGCTGAGTTCGGCAAGTTCCGGCCGGGTATGCGGTCCCTGGTCAAGCAAGCGCTTGAGCGTCGCGCGGTCAGCCTCACGCTGTTCATCCGAGCGGGGACTCATTTGCTTGATCAGGTTTGGATGGTTGCTTAGTCCTTTTACGTGGTTTAGATCATTATTGATGATATTCACAGGAATACCTGTTAACTGCGAAAGTTCCGCGACCGTATGCGGCCCTTCCTCGAGGAATCGCTTAAGCTCCGCCCTGTCCGCTGCGCGTTTCTCAGGGGCGCGTTCGTTAATTATCATGGTCTTGAGATTAGGATGCCCCTTGAGCTCCGGTGTATCGTTCACGTCTTTCCTGACGGTCGACTCGTTCACATCGAGCTCATCGGCAAGCTCAGAAATTGAGTAGACCTTTGAGTCCAAAAGCAGCTTTTCTTTTGCTTTTCGCAGGGCAATATCGCTGAATTTCAGAAGGTTGGGATGGTTCCTCAGTTCCGGGTCCCTTTCAAGGTCGCTGACCACATGATTCCTCTTTATGCCGCTTAAGCGGACAAGCTCGCCGACGCTATGCGGCCCCTGGTCGAGCAGGTATTTTAAGACATTGCGCTCCCTGTTCCGCTGTTCCTTATCGCGGAAGCCGCCGTCGGCCAGAAGATTCTGATGATCGGCAAGCACCGATATATCCTCAATATCCCTTCTGATCGTCCGGACCGGCAGACCCGTCTTGTTATGCAGGGCCCGGACAGTGTGCGGAGCTTTTTTAAGCCACCTCATGTACATCGTCAGCCGCCGTTCCCTGGAAGGCATCCCCTTGACCTGGACGATAAGGTTCTCATGTTCTCTGAGATCTTTATAGAGGCTACAGGCGGACGTGACGCTTCCTATGGGGAGACCGCTTGCCGCGGCCAGCCCCGCGGGCGTATACTCCCCCTGGTCCAACAGCTTTTTTACCTTCGAGCGTATATCCCCACCGTCCTTGAGCAGGTTCCAGTGGTCGCGCAGTTCAGGGGTAGTCGCTATATCTTTCTTCAGCGTATTCCTCGGTATCCCGGTCAGATGGAACAGCTCTTCAACGCTCAGCGGAGCCTTATACAGCAGTTTCCCGATGAACGCTATACGCTTATCGCGAGTAAGGGTCCCCTCGATCCTTGTCACCAGGTTATCATGGTTGGCAAGCTCGGGATCACTGAGGATCACCGCCGCCACGGTCACATACTTTATCCCGCTTTCTTTGACGATCTGGCCGCGGGAATGCAGGCCGCTGTCGAGGATGTTCTTGATCTTTTTCCGGTCCCGCGCCATCCACTCAGGCAAACCGCCGCTGTTCAGACCTCCGTCCGCTAAAACGCCGTTATCCTTCTTAAGGTTCGGATTACGGGCGAATTCCGGATTTTCCTCTATATCCCGCTTGATCGTTTTCAGTGACAGGCTTGTCTTCTGGTGCAGCCCCTCGGCGTCATACGGAGCGAACGACAACAGCTTCTTATACAGCGCAAGACGTTTCTCGCGGGGCATCATGCCCTTTATCGGGACAAGCAGGTTCGGATGGCCAGAGAGCTCCGGGGTCAGCCAGACGTCGCTTTTGACGGTGGTATACGGGATGCCGCTTTTTTCGGCAAGCTCCGGCTGAGTATAGCAGCCGTTGTCAAGAAGGCGCTTGAGTGTCGCCCGGTCGGCGGCGATCTTCTCAGGAGAACGGTCTTCTCCGAGTATCAGGTTGGGATGGCCGGAAAGAGCCTTGTCCTTCTCAATGTCATACCTGACCTGCGCTATTTGCATCCCGCTCTTATCGACGATCTGCCTGACCGTACAGACTCCCTGGTCGAGATACCCCTTTATCCTGGCGCGGTCTGCCTTGATCTGATCAGGAGTGCGGTCGATCTTCTCGAATACCAGATTCGGGTGATCGCGCAGCGCGGGATCGCTTACAGTGTCGGCATAAACCTCGTCCTTGCCGATACCGCTCAATTCCGCAAGCTCAGCCCTGGTGTGAATTCCCTGGTCGAGGATACTTTTAAGTTTCTGACGGTCCGACTTCAGCTGCTCCGGTGAGCGCCTTTGCTGTTCCTCGACGATCAAATTCGGGTGGCCGTAAAGTTCTTCATGCCTGTACATATCGCTTCTTACTGCCGCAGGCTCCAGACCAAGCAATCGGGCTAATTCCGGCACCGTGCGCGGAGCCTCGTCAAGCAGCTGCTTCATTCTTGCGTGATCTGCCTCGATTTGCTCCGGACTTCTTAATTTGGTTTTGATCAGGTTAGGATGGTCCCGGAGTCCGGGGACTCCATTAATATCTATTCTGACGGTAGTATCGGAAACGCCAAGCTTATCCGCAAGTTGCGGGACGCTGAAAGTCCCCTGGTCCAACAGGCGCAGTTCTTGTGCCCGGCGAAACTCCATCTTTTCATCTCTCTTAACGAGATTTGGATGGTCCCTGAGACGGGAA
>JBLMZF010000095.1:0-18885 GCA_050258655.1 Deltaproteobacteria bacterium
CCTTAAGGACACCTACGGTCCTGGCGGCGTCCGTGTCAGGAAGTATACGCTTACCGACCATGCGGGAAAGACAGTCGAGGTCGAATCACGGGTGATCCCGGCGGATCTCGCGATGAAGGTACGCTCAGGCGAGATCGTACAGATCGACGCGCTGCTGGAATAGATTCCAGCTGAGCTGAAAACAACTGGGGACGGCCCCGCCTTAGACGGGGCCGTCCCCTTCTCTTTGCAGCGCCTCTGGGCGCCGCCGGATAATTTTACCGCGCGTAGAATGTCTGGACCGTCGTCAGCCCCTGAGTCCGCTGCTCGCTGACCAGCTGCTGGTCCTGCCGGGTCGAAGTGTCGCAGACCAGCGGCACGTTGACTCCGGGTATAGCCGGTATCGAGCAGGAAGCAGAGATGCTGACTGACTGGGCGAACGCCGCGCCTGCCATCAGGGAAACGAGAACTGCTGCCGTCAGGATCCTCAGTGTCTTCATCGCGTTCCTCCCTTGCGAGCCTGCGGAGCCTCCACCCCGCAGCTCTTTTCTTCCTCTTTTCTAAGAGGATTCCTACCGTGGCAGGTGGGAACTGACCCCTCTTGCGAAATCTGTTTGAGCACCTCGATGACCCTGCGCTCCAGGTCTTCTTCAGAGGTGATATTGTTGCCGCTGATCCCCAGGCCCTTCATGAAGTCCACCAGCCATGCTATGAGCTTGGCCCGGGAGAGTTTGGTTCCGGTCGAGAAGAGAGCGTCCTTCCCGAGCTTGTCCAGGAAATCCACTTCATCCCTGTTCAGGAAGGTCACTACACGCTGATTTTTCTCGTTATTCTGCTCGTTCATGCTTTACCCCATAAAAAAGGCCCTGTCTCGCGCAGCACAGCGGGGCAGGGCCAAAAAAAAACCCTAAGAGGTCTCTTAGGGTCCGTTGGAGCAATCCTCTTTGGCAGCTCAGCCCACCGTTTCCGGTGCTGTAGCTTTGCGCCCCAGCATTACTGCTGGTTAGCCTTTATCAGTAGGACAATGTTTTAAAGAGCTTTATTCCTTTTCTTCCACCTAAAGTGTAACACACTTTTTGCAATTTTCAAGGTGAGCCGGTTTGAATTTTTACACATTTGCACGATGTGCAAAAGACACTATCAGTCGGCCACCTTCCTGCACGGTATGTTATACACGTACGACGCGCCTTCCGTCAGGTCGATATCGGCGATGACGGGCACCGTCGGCAGATAATCGGGCGAAAGGGTGTCAACGGCCATCTTGAGAGAATGCTTCCCGGGGAGCGCTTTACCGAACAGGTAACGGCCGGAGCCGTCGGTGACGGCTTTCTTGGCGTTGTCGAGCACGACCGCTACGCCCTTGATCGGTTTTTCGTTGCCGTCGAGCGTGCCGTTGCCGTTACGGTCATCGAAGATGTACCCGGAGATCTCGGTGCGGCTGCTGACGCCGAAATAAATAGTCGAGACCCTGCCGTGGCCGACATTGATCTCCTGCACCTGCGGCGTGGTCATGACCGTGCCCGCCGGAAGGGTCGCGGGATTGGCGGCCACGGTAGCCTTCTGCCCCTTGAGATTGGCGAAATAGAAATATCCGTCCTTGTCGGTCGCCGTCTCATGCGTGCCGACCTTCACCTTTACGCCTGAAACAGGGGCTTCCCCGGTCTGTCTTAGACCGTCCTGGTTATCATCCTTGAACACATAGCCCTCTATGTCCCCGATGGGATCCCACCGGAAACCGGTATCCCATAAGTAGCGCATGCCGGCGTAGAGGCTCAGGTCGAGCCGACGGGAACCGCTGCCGCTGTTGGGCAGGGTATCACGCAGACGGGCCTGTATGTAAGATTCAAAACTGGCTGTCGGCCTGTAATCGATCTCCCCGCTCCCTTCCCAGTACTGCTCGCCTGAGAGGAAACTGACCGGCGAATCCGTTCTGTCCTCATATCTGTATACCAGCCTGAAATCGCCGTAGAAAGGCGAGTTGAAGAGCTGTCTGCTCCAGTCAAGGCCGTTTTCGACGGCCCAGGGATTGGTCCGTGTCCCGTCGGTATGCGCGAGCAGCCAGTTGTACTCGGTGCTCAGGTAGTAATACAGGTCCCCGATAAGGGCGAAGCGAACGCCCAAAAGAACTTTGTCATCGGTGTAGTCGTTGATGGTTGAGTTCAGGTACGAGGCCTCCTGCCGGCGGTAGTTTGCGTAGACGCTGACGTGATGGGAGGTCCCCAGGGATTTATAGATGCCGACGCCGGTGTTGTATGACTTCAGGGGTGAAGCCCGCTGTATCTCGTTCTGAAGGGCATAATCGGCGCGCAGCGTGGTGGTATCATCGAGGGTATAGCTGCCGTCGACGCTGAAGTCCTCGTTGATGCTGTTTTTCTTCTCAGGGTTGGGGAAAAGCCTGTCCCTGAAGATATCCAGACGGCCGTTGAGTGTGAGCTGCTGGAACGGGATCCAGGTGGCTGTCGTCAGGGAACCGATCTCGCCCGCCCTCCATCCGGTTCCGGTCAGCGTCTTGAAATCCTTGTCGGTGTCGCGCAGTTCCTCGTTGATGGTGAGGCCGGTCGTCTGGTAGGCCGTGCTGAAGAGATTTGCGAAGGTCTTCGTATCATAGGCCACTTCATACCGGTAGTTCCACGGGCCGAACCCGAGCCAGGTCTTGAAATCATACCCCGCGTCGTTAAGATTCGGGTCCCTGTCAGAACCGTAGCCGCTGAACGCCGATAAGCTGTAGAGCTGGTTGGTGACGGGTTTGTAGTTAAATTCGAAGCCTTCAAGGTATGAATCCCTTGTTTTCGTCAGCCCCGGCGAAAGACCCCAGTATTTGCCGCCCCCCTCCTGCCCCCAGAAGACAGTGTAGTCCACGGTCTTGTCGAACGCCTTGGAATTGAACATCGCACCGCGCAGGCTCGAGCTGGAGAAGGCAAGGTTGCTGATCAGCGGGGCGTAATCTATGAGCCGTATGTTGAAATCGCGGAAATCCTCGTATGTGCCGTTCGTAAGGCCGATGGTCGCGTAGGTCATGCTGGTGTCGACCGTGTTGGTCTGGACGGAAGTGGCGGCATCCAGATCGCCGTACGGCGTCGGGCCGTTGAGCTGCAGCCAATGGCTCCAGCTGTAGGAGGTGCGGTCGAGAGGGCCGAAGCTCGGTCCGGTATCGAACTGCTGGTAATCGAGGGAATAACGGAACTTGAAGTTCCTGCCCTTTTCCTGCGAGTAGAGGAGCTGGTCCTCAAGGCTCGGGATGCCTTCAGGCCTGGGCGGGACGCCAAGGAATTCCATGGTCCATCTGTCGCGGGAATCCCAGACGTGCAGGTACGTGTAGCCGAGGTCGGTGCTGGTAAGCGTAAGCTCGTCCTGGCCGGTCTTCTCGACTTTCAGCACGGTGGGCTCAGTGACAAGGTAACGCGAGATGATCTGCCCTCTGAGGATGATCGTGTGCCCTTTCATCAACTCGATGGGCATGCGCATGCTCTTGAGGTTTTCGTCGAGGTTGATGACGGTGACCGTCTGTGCCTTGTCCCGGGCAAGCGCGGCCGCTGGGGCGGAGGCTGAACGTACGGCGGTCTGACTGACGGTAAACCCGGCCTTGCGCGCTTCCTCGGGGATCCTTTGCTCGGCTTGCTGTGAATACTGGTCGAGCGCTTTGATCATCGCGGCTTCCTTACCCTGGGAATCTTTGAGCCTGTCGGCGACGGATTGCGGTTCTTCTATCTTTCCTGAAAGGAGTTCGATGTAACGGAGGGCTTCTTCGTTGTTGGGGTCGATCGCGAGGGCGTTGCGGAATTCGTGAAGCGCTTCCTCTTTCTTGCCCTCAGCGTAATACTGTTTCCCGAGGTCGCACAGGAAATCGGGGACCATCGTATAGGCCATGACCGGGGCCTGATGGAGCACAAAAGCCGCGATAAGGACGATAGCTGCCGTCTTTCGCAGGAACGTCATTTCAATGCTCCGATGCCGGCGACACTGCCGTCCGCACCGATCTTTAACGAGGCCTCTTTTACGATGACCGGTCCCCTGCCCATACCGGCCTCTTCTACCGCTTTGCCGATATCCAGGGTGAGGACGAGCGAATAGTCGCCGGGGGCTATGGGAAGGCTCCAGGACGCCTGGAGATTCCCGGTGTTACCCGGCAGAGTATAGGAATTGGCCAATTCCCCGCGCGCGGCGATCATGCCGTTGGCGCCCATGATATTGTACGTCCCGCCGACCGTCAGGTCGGTGTTACCCGTGTTCTTGAAAGGAAGCGCTATGGTAAGCATGCCTTTGGCGCCAGTGCGTTTCACGGAAAGGTCCTGGAGTGCGATATCCCGCTTGACGGTCCCTTCCGCTTCTACGAAGAAAAGCACCGCGACCCTCAGGGCGAGATTGACCCCTACCCCTTCGTTTTCGTTCGACGGCGAAGTGCTCTCCACGAAGAGCGCCGACTGGCGGCAGCCGACGGCGCTCTCGGGAACTTTCACCGTGTAGCTGATCTTTCCCTTCCCGTAAGGCGCAAGCGTCAACTCCGAAGGGCTGAAGGTGATCCATGATCCGGCCGAGGAAGGACCGGTCCCTGAAGGCTTGAAGTCCTTGGAACCGTCATAAGGCGCAAGATAGACCCAGTCCTCCTGATAAGCGCGGATGGACTTTATATCTTTCGAAGGATTCTCGATGTTGATGACACCGGTCGAGGCCTGTCCGGGAGTAACGCTGAGCCGGATCTTGGTCTTGTCCACTTTCACCATCTCGGCCGCCCTGCAGGTACAGGGAATGGACAGGGCCAGGATACTGAAAAGGAACATAAGACAACGAATCCATCTACTCAAAAAGGACCTCCTTTTAAGTTTTCTTTTGACCCTGTTTCCCGTTTATTTCGGGGAAAGGGTCAGCGTGACCGTTCCAGAATACTTCCCGGGAGCCTGGGTCAGCGGGATCTGCACATATCCGGGGTAGAACAACGTGCCGCCGGATCCGAAAGGCGGTATCGTGAAATACAGCTGCAGTATGACCGAACGGGCATTGCCGGTCTCGCTGCTGTACACCGTGCCTCCCGGAACGGCCGGACCCGGATCACCTAACTTGGCGCCGGACGGCATGTCTCCCTGGACCTTTTCACCGCTCGGGAAGATCCACTTGTCGGTATCGCTGTAAACCGGCACCAGGCCGAAGCTTCCGACAGGAAGCGCCCCTCCCGAACCGCTGATACCCGAGCATGTGGCAAGGATATTGAAAGGTTTGCCAAAGGGCTCCACAAAGAGTATAACACAAAATTCGGTATTACTAAAGAAACCGCCGGCATTTGTGTTATCTGAGAGCAGAAAGGTCAGCTGACCGAAATCGAGCGTCTGCTCTACTGTCGAGTTGGTCCACGGGTTCTTATCCGGGTCACCATCCGTTATTTTAAGGATGGTCGTGGACAACTGCGGAGCATTCGTCGGCACGTTCGCGCTCACGACCAGATCGAGAGCGAGAGCCTGTCCCCGCAGCAGCCACAGGACAAGAAGGACCGCTATGGTGATGCAGCTTCTACGCATGTTCAGCATATGGGTCTCCTAGTATAGCAGCACACCCCGGACCCCTCCACTCCGGTCCGGGGGGTGTGCTCCTTTCGCGTTACGGGACCAGCGAAAGGGTGATCGTCGCAGCGTAGTTCCCCGCTTTCTGCGTCGGAGGAATCAGGTTACCGGTGGCGCTGACAGCCTGCGTAGGATCGCCGGTAAGACCGAAGAACACGTCAAAGGCGTCCGAAGCGCCGGCCAGGTTGCTGGTGAAGATGTTGTACGCTGTCGTGGATCCCGCGCTGTTGCGGGTCGTGTTCACCGTGCCGATAGTCGTGACTGTGGTGCCGTCCGAAGCGTAGTGGACGCCGCCCTTGACCGTGAACGCGTTGTTCGGGAGCGTGGTGGTGCCGTCCGTGTGAAGCAGCGGAGCGCCGGTGTACTGGACGTGGTAGGTGGTGCCGGTGTTATTGATGACTGAGACGACAGCGAGGTAGCTGACCGTCGACGTAAGGGCCGACGTCACATCGTTCGCGATAGCGTTAGTCAGGCTGCCGAACGCCATGGTCGGGTAATAGTCGTGCGTCCAGTCGTACGTCGTGGAGCTGGTGCTCTTGAAAAGCTGGACCTGGAACGAGGTGCCTCCGAGGACCGTTGCCGAGACGTTGATCGCCTTGTCAACGCGCGTGATCGCGGCCGACGCGGTCGATGCGGCAAATACCGCTACTGCCAGTACGAGGATCAGGGTAAGGTTTTTCATGGCTTCCTCCGTGGTTGTTGACCCTGGTTGACGTAATTGTTATTTAAACTCTTTCGTAACCCGCCAAAAAAATAATATCCTAAATCTCCGACAGGGAATAAACTATCGAAGCAGAGTAATCTCCCGCCTTGACGCTTTCCGGCGTCGACAACTCGTAGATGATCCTGAAGCTGTCCGGAGATCCTTTATTGTCTGAAACGAAAAGGACGATGTCGCCCGGCTTTATCGTTGTCTTTTCCGGGCACTTCAACGTTCCCTTGGTGCTGCCTGCGTTCTGCGTGACGACGGTGAAATACTGTTCCGGTATGCTCTGCCCCTCCTTGTTGACCAGGCCGGAGACGTTCTTCTGGGTGACCTGGTATTTCTTGCCGGTATTCGTCTTGACCGCGACGTTCACCTCGAACGTGCGCGCCGGTTGTCTGGGTTTTATGTCGCGGAAGCTGATCGTGCCGCCGCCGTTCTCAGTCGAAAGCGCGAGGTCGAATATCTTTTCGACGCTGGCTTCGAACTGGAAGGTGCCGAGGTCCTGCTGTCCGCGGCTCCCTTCAAGTGAATACTTGATGGTCGAGCGGTACGTGCCCGCGTTGATCGCCCCTGATCCGAAACCGTAGGTCAGTTTCACGTCGCCGTCCTTCGAGGGGAGCGAGGTGAAGATGTTCTGGCGTTCGCCGTTCATCTCCACGGCGGGCTGGCCTTCGGTCTGAACGGTAAGCAGAGCGGGATCCAGTTCGGTCCCGTCGACGGCCGTGATCGGGGTCACAAAGCTCTGGAAGATGCGTCCCTGGTTCCCTCCGATGTTCTTGAACGAGAAGAGGACATCCCCTCCCTCGACGCCTTCCTTGGTCAGCTTGACGCTGATCGTCTTCATGCCGGTGGGCGTGGAGATGGTGATATTGGCTTCGTTCTGCTGTATCTCGGCGATGACGTCAAGGAACGCCTCGACCTGCTGGATCGGGGCGCTTACAGGTTCCAGTGTGTAGCGCAGCCTTCCGCGATACTGGCCGGAAGGGGCGCTGCAGGGGCCTTTGATCACGTAGACAAGCGTGAACGTGACGGGCGATCCCTGCGGGTTCGACATGAAAATGGGCGTGCGGTTCGGCGTGACGGGTATCTCGTAATCGGTATAGAGCGTGCCATTGGTGTTGCTGCCGCGCAGGGAATAGACCGTGAAGTTCTCGGGACGGATGACGTCACCCTTTGCCGAGATGAGCGGCTCGAGCATCGTCTGCACCAGGCGGTACTGGCCGCCGGCGGTGTTGTCGATGCGGACAGTGACCTGTCTCTGGGTATTGGCGGGCGTGAAAGTGACCTTGCCGAAATCGAGGTTGAAACCTCCTTCAAAGGGAGTGACGGAAACATTGAGGGCGGCCAGCGCCGTGGAGAAGGAGACCAGGAGGAACGCTATACACAGGAAGGTGAGCTTCTTCATTTGAATTTTATGATATGTCATTTTTTTGCCTGTGTCAACAGTATTAAGGAAAAAATAAAAAAACCGGCCTGACCCTAAATGATCATCCGGTTTTACCGTAAAGCTTGCCCGGTTTCCCTCCAAACCAGGCCTGATTTTTAAATACTTTTTAAAAGTATACATTGCGCCCTCTGGGTTGTCAAGCCGAAATAAAAAAGAGCCGGAAATGACCCTTTTCTAGTCATTTCCGGCTCTAGTAGAAACAGCGGTAGAACTACCCTAATCTACCGGTCCATACTCCGTGGCATGTCCCTCTCTCCTCCAAGATCAGGACACCGGTTCCAGGATTCTGAAAGTGGCGGTCTTTACGCTTCCGCCGTGTATCTGGTCATGCCGTCAGGAATGCTGGCAAGGCATATCCTGAGCGAGTGCATGAAGTTGATCTTGAACAGCCTGCCGTTGTTGAGGACCACCATGCAGCCCTTCATCCGGCAGTAAAAGCGCTCGAACTTCTCCCTGCTGTTGCGCTCCTTGATGACAGCCAGGCACGGCTGCTCTACTTCGTCGGGCTTCTTATCCATCTCCCTGACCAGGTAGACGAAGTGGCGGTGCACGACCGTGCGCACCCCGTCCTTGTCGACGATCTCGGAGCTCGAGAGCACCTTGCGATGTCTGTCGCCGGACGTCATATTCCTGAACAGCAGGTTTCTCATTGTTTCACCATAATTTAAGCCGGGTCAGGACGGAGCTGAGTATACGTTAGTTGAAAGACCCGGCTTTAATTAAAAAGACTTTTTTTATTCCCTTAATAAGGCGCTAAAAAAATTGGGTTTTTTCCTTCCTTGACATCTAAAGTATAGCATCGGGGAGATCTATTTCAAGCGGATAACCAGGCGGGGTCGAAAACGGTTTCTTTTGTTATAACTGCTTGATATCAAATTGGTTCTATGAGGACTTGCTGAAGATTTTTTTTTCCTTTCCGGAGATTATCCTCTTCAGGTTTTCCTTATGCCTGTAGATGGTGAAAAGCGCCAGGACCAGGCCGGCAAGGAAAAGCGTCCGGGATTGCCCGAAGACGGCTATGAGCACCGGCAGACTGGCGGCGCCGATGATCGATGCCAGGGAAACCATCCTGCTCAATGTGAACACCAGGGCCCAGATCAGCACCAGGAGCGCAAGGATCACATTGAGGCCCGGTATCCTGAAGGCAAGGCCGAGCAGGACGCCCAGAGCGGTCGCGATACCCTTCCCTCCGTTAAAATTAAGGAAGACGGTCCAGATATGCCCGCTGATGGCGGCAAGCGCCAGCGGGATAAGAGCTATCTCTGCGGGCATCCCCGATCTCCCGATGACGAAGCCCCCGATGAGCAGGACAGGCAAAAAACCTTTGAGGATGTCGATCAGCAGTACCAGGATGCCGGGAACGGTGCCCAGCACGCGCAGAGCGTTGGTCGCCCCGATATTGCCGGAACCGTGCTTGCGGATATCGATGCCTTTAAGGAAGCGGCCGAACAGGTAGGCGGTGGGTATGGAGCCGATCAGATAGCTAAGAAGCGCTCCTGCCAGTATCCAATGCATAGAGTATCTTGAACCCTCGACGGATATAATCCGCGCCGGAGATGACGGTGAAGGCCGCCGCCAGCCACCAGACCATGAACGAGAACGGCAGTTGCAGAAGGACGGCTATGACGGAGAGCATCTGGAACGTGGTGGTCAGCTTCCCCCACTTCGTCGGCAGGACGTTGATCTCCTGTTTGACGATGAAGATCACCATCGCTCCCAGGAGGATCAGGATATCGCGGCTGAGCACGATCAGGATCACCGGCAGCGGGAACCGGATAGGCATCGGGATGAAATACAGGCAGACGAACGCGCTCATCAGCAGCAGTTTGTCGCCGAGCGGGTCGAGGATGAGCCCTGCCGGGGAATGCTGCTTGGATTTGCGCGCGATGTACCCGTCCACCGCGTCTGAGATGACGCCGAGGATGAATATTCCCAGCGCGACGAAACGCAGGTACCATTTGCCGGCCGGATCGAGAGAGTAATAGACGAGGCTTGCGACAAAGAACGGTACGCTCAGGATGCGGAACGTCGATATCTTGTTGGCGAAGTTCATTTGATGGCCCTGATCCGGTTAGGCGGCCAGTAGATGCAGATGGCCTTCCCCCGGATGTACTTTTCGGGGACGAAACCCCAGTAACGGCTGTCCTGGGACGAGAACGAGTTGTCACCGAGAACGAAATAGGAATGGTCCGGGACGGTCACCTTCTTCCCCGTGTCGCCGTAATCCCCCCTGTTGTAATAATACCTGCCGTTGAACGACGGATCGGTCACCGGCCTGTCGTTGACGTAGATGGTGCCGTTACGGATCTCGACGGATTCTCCGGGCAGGCCGACAAGCCTCTTGATGAAGTCCTTCTTCGGGTCCTCGGGGTACATGAAGACGATGATGTCGCCGCGGACGGGATTGCGCACCGCGGGCAGCTGCCAGCCGGTAAAAGGCACGCGCGCGCCGTACAGGAACTTGTTGACCAGGATGGCGTCGCCCTCAAGCAGCGTGGGCCGCATCGAGCCGGTCGGGATCCTGAACGCCTGAACGATGAAGGTGCGGATGACCAGCGCCAGGAGCAGGGCGACTATCGCCGACTCAATCCATTCGTACAGCGCCGATTTCTTCTTTCTGACTTTCTTCTGCTGTTCCATAGTTATATCTTGAGCACCTCGAGGAAAGCCTCCTGCGGTATCTCGACCTTCCCGAACTGCTTGAGCCTTTTCTTCGATTCCTTCTGGTGTTCCCAGAGTTTGCGCTTGCGGGTGATGTCGCCGCCCGAGCATCTGCTGGTCACGTGCTTGCCCATGGGCCTGACCTTCTCCGAAGCGAGGATCTGGCCGCCTACAGCGGCCTGGATGACGACCTCGAAAAGCTGGCGCGGTATAAGCTCCTTGAGCTTGCTGACCAGCGCGTGCGCCTTATGGTAGGCTTTCTCACGGGGCATCAGCGACGAGAAGGCGTCGCAGACTACGCCGTTGAACATTATATCAAGTTTTACCAGCTTTGTGGGAAAATAATCCTTGAACTCGTAATCGATCGAGCCGTACCCTCTCGTCAGCGACTTGACCCTGTCATAGAAATCGACGATGATCTCGGAGAGCGGTATATCGAAGCTGAGCTTGACGCGGTCAGCGCCGAGGTGGTTGCGCGATGTGAAGATGCCCCGGCGCGCCTTGACCATCTCGCAGACCGCCTCGATCGAATCGACCGGGATGATCATCAGCAGGTTGACAAAGGGCTCGAAAGCCTCGAGTATCTCTCCCGCGTTGAACTCGTTGGGGGTATGGATATCAAGGGTCCTTCCGTCCGCGGTCTTGACGCGGTAGACGACGTTGGGGACGGTCAGGATCAGGTTCAGGTTATGCTCGCGTTCGAGCCGTTCCTGCACGATCTCCATGTGCAGGAGGCCGAGGAAACCGCAGCGGAAGCCCGTCCCGAAAGACTGGGAGTTCTCGGGCTCGAAGACGAACGACGCGTCGGAGAGCTTCAGCTTGTCCATCGCCTCGCGCAGCTGCGGGAAGTCACCCGGGTTGACCGGATAGATGCCGCAGAAGACCAGCGGCTTGAGCGTGCGGAATCCCGGTATGGCCTTGTCGCAGGGCTTTTTTTCGTCGGTGATCGTGTCGCCGATGATGATCTCGCGCGGTTCGCGGATGTTGGCGGTGAAATACCCTACCTCTCCGGGCGACAGGCTCTGCACGGAGCTGTAATTGAGGTTCTGGAAGATACCCAGTTCCTCGATCTTGTACACGGTACCCGAGTTCATCATCTTGATCTGTTCACCGGCATGCAGCGTGCCGTCGACCACCCTGACGTAGACCACGACGCCCTTGTAGACGTCGTACCGGCAGTCGAAGACCAGCGCCTTGAGCGGGTTGTCATCGCCGCCTGAAGGCGGCGGGACGACCTTGATCACGCGTTCGAGGATGTCCTCGACGCCCTGCCCTGTCTTGGCGGACGCCATCAGGATGTCCTGCTCGGGGAAACCGAGGATGTCGGTGATCTGGTGCCTGACCGCTGGCAGGTCTATCGCCGGCAGGTCGATCTTGTTGATCAGCGGGATGATCTCGAGGTTGTTCTCGAGCGCCAGGTAATAGTTGGCGACCGTCTGCGCCTCGATGCCCTGCGCGGCGTCGACGACGAGGACGGCACCTTCACAGGCCGAAAGGGATTTGGAGACCTCGTAGGTGAAATCGACGTGGCCGGGAGTGTCGATCAGGTTGAGCAGATAGGTCTTCCCGTCGCGCGCCTTATAGGTGATGCGCACGGTCGAGGCCTTGATGGTGATGCCCCTCTCCCGTTCCAGGTCCATGTCATCCAGGACCTGGTCCTTCACGTGGCGGCGGTCGAGCGCGCCCGTCAACTCAAGGATACGGTCGGCCAGAGTCGATTTGCCGTGGTCGATATGGGCGATGATCGAAAAGTTACGAATTAATGATTTATCCATATATTCCTTACTTTATATAAAGGGACTGATGCTGCGTTCCGCTCAAGATCACTCCGCATCAGTCCGTTGATATCAAGAAACAATTCCGATCTATTCTGCTACTTCCTATCTTTCTTTATGTACGAGAGCATCTTGTCGACGACCTGGTCGATGCCCAGCGCGGTCGTGTCGATGTAGATGGCGTCGTCGGCCTTCTTCAGAGGCGCGCACGCGCGTGTCGAGTCGATCTTGTCGCGGTTGGCCAGGTCCTTTTCGACCTGCTCGCGGCTGACGTTGTCGATCTTGAGGTCCTTGAAGTCCTTGAACCTGCGGTTGACCCGCTCGCCGGGGCTGGCGTCGATGAAGAATTTATAGTCGGCCTTCGGGAAGACGACGGTGCCGATATCCCTGCCGTCAAGGATGCTGTCGTGTGAATGGCCGAGCCTGCGCTGAAGGCCTGCCATGACGTACCTCACACCGGCTATGCGCGCCACGTCCGAGACACGGGCGCTCACCCTCGGTTCCCTGATGGCCTGGGTGACATCCCTGCCGTCTATGGATACCTTAAGTCCCTCCGGTCCGTTGTTAAGATCGATGACCGAGCCCTTAGCCAGCTCTTCCATCGCTTTTTCATCGTTGATATCGGTGCCGGTCTCAAGCGCCTTGAACGTCAGCGCGCGGTACATCGCGCCGGTATCGATATACAGGAGGCCGAGTCTCTTCGCCAGTATCTTGGCCACAGTGCTTTTGCCGGCGCCGGCCGGTCCGTCGACCGCTATGATCATCTGGATGCCACCTTGTTCCATTTTGCCTGCGCCGACCTGAAAAGCCGTTTAAGCCTCCGGCCGTCATTATCCCGTATCGCCGATCCGATCTCTTTGAGGGCTTTCTCGTAGATACCTATCGCCGCGAGCACGTTCTTCCTGTTGGACAGGAAGATGTCGCTCCACAAGCCCGGATCGGAACCCGCCAGCCTGGTCGTTCCCTTGAACCCGCCTGCCGCGAACCTGAGCATGCCGTCGGGAACGGCACCGGCCAGCGCGAACGCCACCGCGTGAGGCAGATGGCTTACATGCGCCAGGACGCGGTCGTGCTCTTCAGGGGTCATCACCAGCACCGACGAGCATATGCTCGACCAGAAGTCCTTCACGAGCCTGAGGGCGGCTTTATCCGTGGCACCGGCCGGCGTGACCACGCAGAGGGAGCCTTTGAAAAGGTCAACGGAGGCGTTGGCCACCCCTCTTTTCTCCGAGCCGGCGATAGGATGCGAGCCGACGAAATTGCTCCCCCGGAAAGCCTCGACGATCTCCTTTTTCGTGCTTCCCGCGTCGCAGATCACGCTGTCCCTGCCTGCCAGCCTGCGTATCGCCGCGGCCTGGCGCACGATCTCCTTCACGGGGAGGCACAGCACGATGAGGTCGGCTCCGCGTATGATGCCGAGGTCGCGCGAGCCTTCGTCTATCGCGCCCATCTTCCTGGCCCTGGCGATGCTTGCGGCTGTGCGGCTGACGCCGACTACGCGGCGCGCCAGCCCCTGCCGTTTGACGGCCATGCCGAGCGAGCCGCCGATCAGCCCTGTACCCACGATGGCGATGGTCCCGAAACGTCCCATCAGATGTCCCTGTTTACCGCTCCCGCGAGAGGTGAAAGCTCCTTCATCAGGGCGGCGAAGTTGGAAGGCACGAGCGACTGGGCGCCGTCGGAGTATGCCTCTTCCGGACGGGGATGGACCTCGATGATAAGCCCGTCAGCGCCCGCGGCGATAGCGGCTTTCGAAAGCGCGGGCACCAGCCCCCATTTCCCGGCCGCATGGCTTGGATCGACCAGGACGGGCAGGTGCGAAAGCTGTTTGATCGCCGGTATGGCGCTTATATCGAGCGTGTTGCGCGTGTAATCCTCGAAGGTCCTGATACCGCGCTCGCAGAGGATGACGTTGAAATTGCCGTTGGAGACGATGTACTCCGCGGACATCAGGAGATCCTTTATGGTCGAAGCCAGTCCGCGTTTGAGCAGGACCGGTTTCTTGGTCAGGCCGATCTCCTTGAGCAGGTTGAAATTCTGCATGTTGCGCGCCCCGACCTGCAGGATATCGACGTACCGGGCGACCAGCTCGATATCGCGGGTGTCCATGACCTCGCTGACCGTGGCCAGCCCCGTCTCATCGGCTACCTGTTTCATCATCTTGAGGCCTTCTTCTCCCAGCCCCTGGAAACTGTAAGGCGAAGTCCTCGGTTTGAACGCGCCTCCGCGCAGGACGCACGCCCCGGCCTTCTTGACCTCCCGCGCGGTCTCGCGCAGGGTCTCGAGGTTCTCGACCGAGCAGGGGCCTGCCATCACGCACAGTTTCCTGCCGCCGATCGTGACGCCTTTGCCCGCGTCGATCACCGAATCCTGGCCGCGGAACTCCCTTGAAACGAGTTTGTACGGCGACAGGACCGGCATGACCTTCTCGACGCCCGGGAAGACCTCCAGCGGGGTGACCTGCAGGACGTCCTCCGGTCCGATCACGCCGATGATGGTGCGCTCGGTGCCCCTGGAGACGTGCGGGGTAAGACCCAGCCTGGTCACCTTTTCGATGATATGGTCTATCTGTTCGTCAGTAGCTTTCGATTTAAGGACAATGATCATGAAAGCACCTTTTTAAGAGCGGCGATGAATTTTCTGTTCTCTGCGGGTTTGCCTATGGTGACCCGGATGAAGCTATCGAGCTTGTACTGCTTCATGTCCCTGACGATCACGCCGAGCCTGAGCAGGTCCCTGAAAACGCCGCCGCAGTCCTTTTTAACGTCGACAAGGATGAAGTTGGTAGCCGACGGGATATATCTGAGGCCGAGCGCGTCGAACTCGCGGCAGAGGTACTTTTTTCCCGCCAGTGTGACCTCTCTTGTCTTCTTCAGGAATGCCTTATCGCCAAGCGCCGCGAGGGCGGCTTTCTGGGCGAGGAGATTGACGTTGAAGGGCTGACGCGCTTTCTCCATGTTGGCTGTCAGGGAGACATCGCCCAGGCAGTAGCCGATACGCAGGCCGGCGAGCCCGTACGCCTTGGAGAACGTCTTGAGCACCAGTACGTTCCTCTTGCCGAGGTACGACTTTCCGGACGGGTAATCGTCAACGTCGATGAAGGTGTCATAGGCTTCGTCGATCACAGTGATCACGTTCTCCGGCAGGCTGCTGATGAAGCTGTCCATGTCTTTGGCGTTCACATAGGTGCCCGTCGGGTTGTTGGGATTGGCGATGAAGACAAGCTTTGTCTTTGCATCGACCAGGTCCCTCAGCGCCCGCAGGTCGTAGCGGAAGTCCTTCAGGGCCGCCTTCTTCACCGCCCTTCCGTATGTCCCGCAGATGATCTCGTATTCCACGAAGGTTGTGTCCGAGGTGACGATGTTCTCATCGGGTTCAAGGAACGTCTTGATGATGATGTCGATCAGCTCGTCCGAGCCGTTGCCGAGCACGACGTTAGCCGGCGACAGCCCGTTCGCGCGGGCGATCGCCTGTTTGATGTAAAAGCCGTTGCTGTCCGGGTAGAGATTGACTTTCCCGGCGGCCTGCCGTATCGCTTTGAGCGCTCTGGGCGAGGCTCCCAAAGGATTCTCGTTGGAAGCCAGCTTGATGACTTCCCTGAGTCCCAGCTCGCGTTTAGTTTCTTCGATGGGTTTGCCGGCTATGTACGGCTTGCTTTCCCTGATGCATTTCCTTGCCAGTTCCATTTTATTCTCCTACAGGATATGATCCAAGCACCTTCAGAAACTTGCACTTTGTCTCCAGTGCGGCGAGTGATTTGCGCACCGCCGGTTCGTCGACATGGCCCTCGAGGTCGACGAAGAAATAATACTCCCAGGCCTTGCGTTTGGACGGCCGGGACTCTATCTTGCTGAGGTTGACCCCGTACCTCTTGAACGGCATCAGCATCTCGTGCAGGGCCCCCACGCGGTCCTTGATCGAGAACATGAGCGACGTCCTGTCCCTGCCTGTCCCCGGGACGTCCGTCTTCCCGATCACGAAGAATTTGGTGATGTTGTGGGGAGAGTCCTCGATGCTTCTTGCGATGACCCTGAGCCCATACATGTCCGCGCCGAGAGCGGAGCCTATGGCGGCGGCACCCTTCTCCTTAGCGGCCAGCTGGGCCGCCTTCGAGGTGCTCGATACGTCCACCAGCTCCGCTTTCGGGAGATTGTCGCGCAGCCATCCCCTGCACTGGCCGAACACCTGCGGATTGGAGTAAATCCTGCGGATGCTTCCCTTGTTCGAGCGTGAAAGCAGGCTGTGCGAGATGTCCAGGATGACCTGTGCGCAGATCTTCAGGTCCGAATCCATGAACATGTCGAGGGTATAGTTGACCGCTCCCTCGATAGAGTTCTCGACCGGCACGACGCCGTGGTCGGCCGTGCCTTTCTCCACCTGAAGAAAGACGTCGGCGATGTTGTCGCAGGACACGAAATCCACGAGCGAACCGAAACGTTTGAGCGCCGCCTGGTGGCTGAAGCTGGCCTCCGGGCCCATGTAGGCGACCCTGAGGCGTTTCTCGAGGGCGATGCTGGCGGACATGATCTCGCGGTATATGGCCGTCAGAGCCTTCCGGTCGAACGGCCCCTTGCTGAGGGCCGTTATCTTCGTCAGGACCTCCCGTTCGCGGTCAGGGCAGTAGGCACTGCTGCCCGATGCGTTCTTGATACCGCCGACCGAAAGGATGATCGAGGCCCGCTTGTTCAGCAGCCCGACTATCTTTCTGTCCGTTTCGTCAATCTGTTTTCGAAGGCTCTTCAGGGACGGCATTGCCCTTCTCCTCCTGTGGCGCGCCTTCCGCGGGCGCGGCGAACTTCTCAAGGATCTCGCGCTGCTTCTCGGGCGAAAGCGGGAACTGCTCCAGCTTCGGCAGGTCATCGAGGGACTTGAGACCGAAATATTCAAGGAACTCGCGCGAGGTCCCGTAGACCTTGGGACGGCCGGGAGCGTCTTTCCTGCCCACCACCCTGATCAGACTCTTCTCCATGAGGGTCGCTACCACTCCGTCGGCGTTCACCTTGCGCAGCGATTCTATCTCCATCTTCGAGAGGGGCTGTTTGTAGGCGATGATCGCCAGTGTCTCCATAGCCGGCCCCGAAAGCTTGTCGGTGTTCTGCGGCCCCTTGAAAAGCTTGCGCAGGAACGACGCGAAATGCGGCGTGGAGATCATCTTGTAGCCTCCGGCGACCTCGATGACGCGCATGCCGCGGTTGCCGTTCTCGTATTCGGCCGAAAGCCTTGTGAGGGCGGAGCGCACCTGGCCGGCGTCGAGATTGTCCATGACCTTCCGGATCTGTTCGACCGTCAATGGTCTGTCATAGGCGAACAGGAGCGACTCGATGACTGCCATCACGTTGTCTTCCTGCTTGTTGGGTGCCGCTGACTCAGCCGGAGGCTCCTGCGCCTTCGTTTCCGCCTGGTTTTCAGCCGTCTCTACCGGTTCCGCTGGTAGTTTTTCTTCTTCCATTGCCGATCTCTCCGTCATTAAACCGTTTTTTTCTGCTTATAGACCTCGTTAAGGAGCTCTTCAGCCGTTTCGCAGGCTGACTGACATTTATCAAGCGCGTTCTTCACCATCAGAGCCGCTTCCTGCCTCTTGTAACCGAGCTGGAGCAGGACAGCCACAGCTTCTTCCTCGATCCCTGAAGCGACGGCGGATGGATCGGGGGCGGCGGCGGTGTCTTTCATCAGACCGAACTTGCCGACCTTGTTCTGGAGTTTGGCGACGATCTCTTTGGCCCTCTGCTGGCCGATCCCGGGCAGCGATCTCAGGAAAGCGACATCGCCCGCGTCGATCGCCCTGGCGATCAGCGAGATCGGCTGGCTGAGCGCGCGCAGCGCCGCCTTCGGGCCGATACCGGAAACCGTGATGAACGACTGGAAGAACTCCTTCTCGACCTCGTTGAGGAAGCCGATGAGGACCGGTATGCTGCGCGAAGGTTCGACGTGGTGGTAATGGTAGATGATCAGGCGGATGCTGCCGTCGGGCTGGATATACTCGTTCAGACGCTGCATGCTCGCCACCGGCAGCAGGACCTCGTAGGTGATGCCGCCGTTCTCGATCAGCAGCCAGTTGGAGCCTTGTTCGGCGATCTTTCCCTGCAGGCGCACTATCATCGGTTATTCCCCGAAAGAATGTCGTTTGAGCTGTTCGCCTTTAGCCAGATAACAGAACGAGACTGCCAGCGCCAGGGCGTCGGTGACGTCGAAGCGCCGCGGCAGGACCTTGAGCCCCAGGAGCGAGGCCACCGTCCTTTGGACCTGGGCCTTGGAGGCCAGGCCTTTGCCGGTCAGGGCTTTCTTTACCCTTGTCGCGGCGTATTCCGCTACGGGGATCCGCGCGGAAGCGCAGGCGAGGCAGATCGCTCCCCGTGCCTGCCCGAGGATGAATGCGGTCGCCGGATGGCGGTAATGCGCGAAGACCTTCTCGAGGACGCAGACGTCAGGCTTGAACTGTCCGGCCAGTCTCCCGACCGCGGTGTTGATCCTCAGGAGCCGCGCCGGCATCGGCTGTCTGTCGCTTGTCGAGATGGTGCCTGCCGAGACCAGGATGAACTTCTTCCCGTCCCAGTCGATCAGGCCGAACCCGGTGGTCCTCAGCGCGGGGTCGATCCCGAGCACCCGCATCTATTCAGCGGACATGATCTGTTCCATCATCTCGTCCGGGATGTCCGCGTTATCGTACACGTTCTGGACATCGTCATGCTCGTCGAGCGCGTCGAGCAGCGCCATGACCTGCTTGGCGTCGCTCATCGAGGGCTTCACGGTCGAGGAGGGTATCAT
>JBLMZF010000096.1:0-3281 GCA_050258655.1 Deltaproteobacteria bacterium
TCGCTGTTCGTAGCGGTGTTCGCGCCGGCCCTGGTGCTGCTTGCTTATGCCGTTGCCGGGCTCTGCGGCCTCGCCGCGGCGGCGGTGCTGGTCCCGTACCTGGTCGTTTTGAAAAATGCCTACGAAAGCAATAAGAGGATGGATGGCGGAGTCGCGCTTACTGACCGCGCCCGGAGAGTGGCTGAGCTGTGTAAGACGAGGTTCGATCTGAATATGAAGCATCTCAGGCCTGAACAGAGGGTGCGCTACCATGATTATACCCATGCCATTGAGGTCGCGGAATTCACCGTATCAATGCTTAAGCAGGAAGGAAAAGACGACCTGATCGAACTGGCCTACATCGCTGGGATGCTTCATGACAGCGGTTACTGGAGGCCGTACTGGAAGCTCTTTACGGCCGTCCATGAAGAGGAGTCGAAGAAGGTACTGGACGAGAAAGAGTTCAGCAGCCTGTTCACCGTAGAAGAGAAGGCCATCATCAAGGACCTGATCGAATATACCAAGTTCTTCGGAGAGGAGAACCTGCCTGACAGGATCGACGCGCGTGTCAGCCTGTCGGAGGAGCATCGTTTCGCTGGCAGGATCATCGGTATGGCGGATCTCCTTACCGTCTACGGAGAACCGTCGATGTATGCCAAGCTCAAGCTGCTCAGGCCCGAGCTCGAGCTTACCGGGACCGTCTTTAAGTCCACTGGCGCGATGTACGAAGCGGCCTGCGATTTCGCCTGCAAGCAGGTAGAGGAGCGCCTTATCGCTTTCGGCGACGCCTACCAGAGACCGTGTCTCAAGGAGTACAGGGAGAGGTTCGAGCGCAACAAGCGCGACCTGCAGCAACTCAAGCAGGCAGCCCATTTTGCTTCTATTGCCGAACCCGGCAGGATCGCCCTCTATCCGGGTTATTTCCAGCACGGCAGCATGGCGATGCTCAACACCGCCGAGCGTGCAGAGGAGATATTCGGGAATGTCCTGGTGATCATCCTCGGCGATGACGGGTATGAGAAACTCGCCCGCTGGAACCAGGTGAGGCCGGCCAATTCGACTGCCATATGCCTTTCCGACCCGGCGTTGGTGCTCGAAGCTGCCTCTATTTGCTCCTCCAAAATACTGGTCCGCAGGTTCCGCGCGATAGTCCCGCCTGAAAAGCTGGCCGCCGAATCGGCCACTGCCGAAAAGAACTACCGTGAGTACGGCCTGGAGACCTATTTCGTGATACCGGAGAACGAGTATGTCGAGCTTGACAAGGAAATACTCGCGGTGTATGAAGCTTCGTTCAGGAAGATGCTCAACAGGCCTGATTTCGATATCAAGGCTGATGACACGTTTGATATCGTCAAGGCCTATAACGTCTCGCGTAAAGCTCCGCATGGCCTGCGGGTTACCGGCCACACCGTCCTTTACGCCGGCAGTTTCGATCCCGTCACCTGCGGCCATCTTGAAGTCATCAGCCGCCTCTCACGCGATTTCAAAAAGGTCTACGTTGCGATCGGCATTAATCCCGCAAAGACAGGTATGTTCAGCATTGAAGAGCGGAAGAAGCTTCTGCGTAAGGAGATCCACGCCGCGGGCTTGAGGAACGCGGAAGTCATATCCTATACCGGCCTGACCGTGGACTGCGCCAGGCAGTACGGAGCGGGCGTGCTGGCGAGGGGGGCGCGTACGGTAAAGGACCTCAAGGACGAGCTTCCGCTTAAATTCGCCAACGAGCTCCTCGACGAACGCATCCTGACCGTCCTGGTCGTGCCTTACGATTACGCCGAGGTCAGCTCATCGATGGTGAAGAAGGCCTTTGCGGAAGGCAAGGACATATCGAAGTTCGTTCCCCGGCATGTGCGGGACGCCTTGATCCTGAAGGGCCCGGGTTCGCTGGCGCAGAAGCTCCTGGACATCATCCGGTGTCGAGTTTCGGCTCTGCGCGCCAGGTTGTCATCGAAGGACGGAGGATTGGCAGCCCGTAACGCGGTCCCCGTCCTTAAAGACCTGGTGAGGAAGTCTCTTTCCGACAAGAAGGGTAAGGCCGTGATCATGGTCATCGACGGCGACGCGGGGACGGGCAAGACCAGCTTCATCAGGCAGATCATCGGTCTCGGCAGGGTCAGGATCATCCATAAGGACAGTTTCTACGATGACTCAAGCCTTGACTCCCTTATTGCAGGCAAGGAACGCCTGATGTATGAGATAAGGAAGGCTGCCGCGGGAAGGGGAGTCCGTCTTGTCATCGTCGAGGGATACATGGAGGGCTACAGCCTCGAAGGTTTCGCTATCAAGGTGCTCCTTACTGCCGATGAAGAGACCAGGCGCAAGAATATAGCCTCCGATCCGGGACATAACGGCGTAATGGCCAACCGTGTTTCCCGTGACCCCTCTGAATATGACCTGGTGATCGATAACAGCCTTCCCAACCGACTAAGCAAGTGGCAGCGCTTCAGCCTTCCGGACGGCGGGATCGCCGGCAGAGGATCGTGCATGTTCCTTGGTGAAGACGACCTGCGTTTCTGCTGGGGGCTCAGGGAAGCGGTCCAGGCAAGGGCCCCTCCGGCCATGTCTCTTATCCTCGGCCTCATGGTCTCTCCCGATAAACAGGGCATCCAGGTCTACGATTTCGACGATACCAGCCGCGCTCTTATCAGGAACGCCGTAGTCATCTGCCGCAATGATGGCGGCGCAAAAACATACTGGCCGTTTTTCCTGGTGTTCTGCCTCGGTGATTTCTTCCTCGGTGATCTTATCCTCGCATATACCGGTTCGATCATCCTGACCGGGCTCTGGGAACTGATCGCAATGGTCGCGGCAGCCCCGATCTGGGAAGAGATAGTCTTCCGCAAGTGGATCTTCAAGGACCTTCTCCTCAATAAGCTTAACCTCGGTATTCTTGCTTCTATCATCGTCTCCGGCATCATTTTCTCGCTTTGCCACCTGATCATGCCGGTCATGCTGGGTGTCGATCCTTCCGAGATGCCTGCATTGGTCCCGCAGTTCCTGGGCGGAGTTGCGCAAGCGGCGCTGTATGTCAAGACCGGTAAACTTCGCAACTCAATCGTTTTCCATGGGCTTTACAACCTGTCCATGCTTCTGCTTTTCCTATCTGGTGTGTCGTTCCCGCTTATCGCCTTGTACGCGGCTCTCGGTGTGCTTGCTGCATTGTTCTGGCCGAACAAGCAGCAGCAGGAAGCCTTCAAGCAGAAGGACGGAGGCAAGCTTCTTAAGGGTATAAACATGTCAGCCTTGACCAGGGCTCCTCCGTATGCTGACGGCGGTAAAAAAGTCTACTGGCCGATATTCCT
>JBLMZF010000097.1:0-4588 GCA_050258655.1 Deltaproteobacteria bacterium
TCCTCGATGACGACCTGCACCTTGCGCTCGTGGATGGACTCGATCCAGGAGGCGAACTGCCCGATGTTGGGGATCGTCGCGGAAAGCCCGAGGATGTTCATGTGCTTGGGGAGGAAGATCAGCGACTCTTCCCATACCGTGCCGCGCTCGGGATTGTCCAGGTAATGGATTTCGTCGAAGATGACCCACTTGTACCCGGCCAGGCTCTGCGGCTCGTCGAGGACCTTGTTGCGGAAGATCTCGGTGGTCATGATCAGGACGTCCGCTTTGGGGTTGAGCGTTACATCGCCGGTCATAATGCCGATGCGGTCCGGGAATGACTGCTGGAAATCGCGGAACTTCTGGTTGGAGAGGGCCTTGATGGGGGCGGTGTAGATGACGCCTACGCGGCATTCGAGGCAGGTGCTGATGACGTGTTCGGCGATGGCGGTCTTGCCGGCTCCTGTGGGAGCCGAAACTATGACCGAATGGCCGTCATCGATATGTTCGATGGCTTCCTGTTGGAATTTGTCGTAGATCATGCCAGGTGTGATTGTCTCCGCAACTACTTGATTTATACTATATTATAGTCTAAATCAGTTGCTTTATACAGAGGAAATAGTAAAATAGTCAGCGATATGGGGTACGAAGCGGCTCTTCGTAAAGCGTGGGAAGACCTTGGGAAAGCGGGTTTGCGTGAAGCCGTCCGCGTCCCTTTTTTCACCGAGGAGTTCACCGCTGACCCCTTATCCCGTTCCGTCATCCAGAAGGACGGCAGGCCCGCGAAAGATTTCGTCACGATCCTGGTCCTCCATTACCTGCAAAAGAAGCTCGAGGGACTGGCGCCGCTTACCGGTGTCTGGATCTCCTTCAAGGAGCTGGAGAGCGGGGAGCAGTATTATCCCGCGTTCCGCAAGCGTTCGATAGACCTGATACTGAAGAAGTATTCCTCTGATCCCTCTCCTCTGGAAGGCGCCGCGGGAAGGCTGCCCGGGGGGAGGAAGGGCGGACAGGGCGACTATTCAGTCATCGCCGACAGTTTTCCCGGCGTCCCGATACAGGTGGTGCTGTGGAAGGGCGATGACGAGTTCGCGGCCGAGGCTAATATCCTTTTCGATTCATCCATAGGCGCCATCTTCTGCACCGAGGACGTCGCCGTGCTCGCCGGTTTCACGGCGAAATATTTCTGAAGCGAGGAATAAGATGAGACTTGTCCTGCTGGTCCTGATCGCGGCCCTTGCCGCCGGTACTTTTTACAGCTGTCAGGGAGGCATGACCCCGGGTTCGGGGCAGGCCATCGTCAGTATCCCTTTCGGCAGGAGCTATAATTACGACGACGTCCTCGTCTCGCGCGCGGTCGACGGGGATACGCTCAAGCTCGAGAACGGGGAACGCGTCCGTCTGATCGGCATCGACACCCCTGAACTGCATGAGTCGGCGAAACTGTACCGCGACAGCCGCAGGACCGGGCAGGACGCGGCGACGATACGCCGCATGGGAGGCCGTGCCGCCGGTTTCACGCGCCGGCTGGTCGAGGGGAAGCGGGTGCGGCTGGAGTTCGACGTCGAGAAACGCGATAAATACGGGCGGCTGCTCGCCTATGTGTTCCTCAAGGACGGGACGTTCGTCAACGCCGAGATAATCAAACAGGGGTTCGGTTCCCCGTACACGTTCCCGCCCAACGTGCGGTACGCGGAGCGTTTCAAGGGTCTTTACGATGAGGCGCGGCAGGACCATCGCGGCCTCTGGCAGGAGGAGTGATATGCTCAGATATCTGACAGCTGGTGAATCTCACGGAAAAGGTCTCGTCGCCATCCTCGAGGGGCTTCCGGTCGGCCTGGCGATAGACGAGGATCTGATCAATACCGAGCTCAGGCGCAGGCAGATGGGTTTCGGACGCGGCGGGAGGATGAAGATCGAGAAAGACACCGTCGAGATCTTTGCCGGCGTCAGGAAGGGGGCGACGACCGGAGGGCCGCTGGCGCTTATCATCAGGAACCGGGATTTCAGGCTCGCGAACATCTCACGCGTCGATTGTCCGCGCCCCGGCCACGCGGACCTGGCCGGCCTGCTCAAATACGGGTTCTCGGACGCGCGCGATGTGCTGGAACGCGCTTCCGCCCGCAGTACCGCGGCGACGGTCGCCGTCGGAGCGGCGGCAAAGACACTGCTCTCGGAATTCCGGATCGGGATCACCAGCTCGATCATCTCCATCGGCGGCCAGACCTCCCCTGAAGGGCGCAGGAGCAGGGTCGAGGAGGCGATGGAGCGCAAGGACACTGTCGGCGGTGTCTTCGAGATCACCGCGCGCAATGTTCCGGCCGGCCTGGGCAGTTATATCCAGCCGGACAGGAGGCTTGACGCGCGCATCGCGGCCGCGATGCTTTCCATCCCCGGAACGAAAGGGGTGGAGATAGGGCTGGGGTTCGGTTACGGCCAGAGGCTCGGCTCCCAGGTCCACGACCCGATCAGCTATATCAAAGGAAAGGGCTGGCGGCGCGCCAGCAACAACGCGGGAGGCATCGAGGGCGGTATCTCCAACGGTGAGCCCCTGGTGATCAGAGCGGTCATGAAGCCGATCGCCACCCTGCTTGCCCCGCTCCCCTCGGTCGATATACGCAGCAGGCGCCCGGCCCGCGCTTCGGTCGAGCGTTCCGATATCTGCGCGGTGGAGCCGGCGGCTGTCGTCGCGGAATCCGCCCTTGCGCTTGTACTCGCCGACGCGCTGCTGGAAAAATTCGGCGGTGACCGGATCAGCGATACCAAAGCCGCGTACGCTGCGTACATGCGCAGGACAAAATAAGCCGTTAGATTCCGTCCCCCCGGCTGTCTATTGAAAGAGAAGGGGGTGATTGTGATGGCGGAACTGCAGGTGGTACGGCTTTACCGTTTCGAGGGCGACTCGAAGCTGAAGGCGTTCTGCGATGTCTCCGTGGGCGATTTCGTGGTGAAAGGGCTCAGGGTGATGGAAGGCAAGAACGGCCTGTTCCTCGGCATGCCGCAGGAAAAAGCGAAGGACGGGAAATGGTACAACGTCTTTTTCCCGGCTACGCCCGAAGCGAAAAAAGACCTGACGCAGCTGGTCTTCGACGCGTATGAGAAGTAGCAGCACGCCCCGGCGGCATCCTTTGATGCCGCCGGGGCTGCCAATACGATGAAGAACATCTACCTCATCGGTTTCATGGCCACAGGGAAAAGCACGGTCGGCAGACTTCTTGCCCGGCGGCTCGGCAGGGAGTTCGTCGACCTGGACCGCTATATCGAGGAGAAGGCGGGGAAAAAGATCGCCGATATCTTCGCTTTATGCGGCGAAGGTTTTTTCCGTTCCCTCGAAAAGCGCATCCTGTCCGAGGTCTCCGGAAGGGGAGGCATCATCGTCGCCTGCGGCGGCGGGATCGTTACCGACGGGGATAACATCGCGGTGATGAAGCGGACGGGTACCATCGTCTGTCTTACGGCATCGGTAGAAGAGATACTTAAACGGGTCAAGGACCCTTCCAGCCGCCCGCTGCTGTGCGCGCAGGACAGGAAGGAAAAGGTCGAGACGCTGCTGGGGAAGCGCAGGGAACAGTACGCCTGCGCCGACGCCTCTATCGACACGACGGGGCTCTCCCCGGATGAGGTGGCAGCTGCCGCGGCCGGGATCGTAGCGGAAAAATGAAAGAGACCATAGAGAGGATATTCTGTCTTGTCCTGATCATCGTGCTCGGCTTCCTGGCCTGGAAAAAGCTTCCGATCTTCTTCTCGAACAAGGGCTACGAATCCTACCAGAAGGCCCAGTACAAACAGGCGGCGGATCTTTTCGAACGGGCGCTCAAGCTCGACCCCGGGGACCTCAAATCGATGTCCTGGCTCGGTTCGACCTACGAGAAAATGGGGCGCGCGGACAAGGCCGAGGAGCAATACGTAAAAGTCCTCTCCATCGACCGCCGCCGGCCCGAGGAACATCTTTCCTACATCCGTCTCCTTCTTGAGCGCAAGGCGTACGACCAGGCGATAGCGGCGGCGGACGCTGCCGTCAGCGCCAATCCCGGAGATCAGAACCTTTCCGACGCGAGGCGGGAAGCGGCCAGCCAGTACAACGCGGTGCTGATCAACCGCGCTGTCGACACGTTCTCGCTCGGCAGGCATGAGGAAGCGTACCGCTTGCTGCGCAGGTCGCAGGAGCTCGAGGAGAACTATCCGATGCGCGATTACGTGCTCGGTGTCTTTTACATGAAGGACTCCAGATACCAGGACGCGTGCGCGTCGCTGGAGAAAGTGCTTGCCAAAGTGCCTTCCTTCGCGCCGGCATCCAAGCTCCTGGGAAGCCTTTATATGGACAGGGGCATGTTCAGGGAAGCCGAAGAAGCATATAAGAAGGCTCTTGACTCCGATGCCTCCGACCCGCTGGTCTATAACGATCTCGGTATCCTTTATATGAAACAGGAGCGGTATGCCGAGGCCCTGCCGATGGTGCAGAAGGCCGTGGAACTGATGCCCGGCGATACCGATACCCTGTATAACCTTGCCAGCGTCTGTCGTGATAACCGGGCCTTTGATAAGGCCGAGGCGGAATACCGCCGGCTCCTTACCCTTGACCCCGGGTATCCCAATGTGCACAACGATC
>JBLMZF010000098.1:0-8462 GCA_050258655.1 Deltaproteobacteria bacterium
ACCACCCGGCGATGTCATCTTCGGTGTTCTCGATCTCATCGGGTCCCTTCGAGCAGAGGTCGTAGTCCTTGCTGTGGCTCCCCGGGCTCTGGTAGCTATATTCGTTCCCCCAGGGATCGCGCGGCAGTTTCTTCAGGTACGGTCCCTTCCATTTCGGCAGTGAGCCCGGGTTCGAACGCAGGGCCGCCAGTCCCTCCTGAGTCGTCGGGTAACGGCCGATGTCCATTTCGAAAAGGTCGAGGGCAAGAGGTATGGAGGAATTGATATCGGCGCCGGCAGCGGTGACCCTTGCCTGCTGGGACCGGTTGACCAGCCGCGGCACGACCATAGACGAGAGAATGCCGATAACGATGACGACAAGCATCAGTTCGATCAGAGTGAAACCTTCCCTTCGCATTCTCCCTCCTATCTGACCAGAAAGTTGATCTCGAAAACAGGCAGCAGCATCGCTATGATGATGAAGGCGACGACAGCGCCTATAAGCAGGATAACTGCCGGTTCGAGCACTCTGGTGAAGACCTTGAGCGCCCGGTTCACTTCCGACTCGTACTCGGCTGCGATATGGCGCAGCGCCTCATCGAGCGATCCGGTCTCCTCGCCGACGGCTATGATGGTCAGCATCGATTCCGGGAATACCTCAAGCGATTTGAGCGCGTGCGAGAAACGTGTCCCCTCCCTTATGCGCTGGATGATCGAAGTGAGCTTCTGACGCAGGAACATGTTGGACGAGGTGGCGGCGGCCCTTTCCAGCGCCACGGTGATAAGCATGCCGCTTGAAAGCAGCAGAGCCAGGTTCTTGAGCAGGCGGCTGGTCTCGGTCTTGAAGAGGATCTCGCCGAGGACCCCTGCCTTGAGCATGGACCTGTCGAAAAGAAGCCTGCCTTTAGGCCGGGTAAGCAGAGACCTGATGCCGGCTGCGGCAGCGATAAGCGCCAGGGCGCATGCGAGCCCGTAATGGACAGCGAACGATGACAGGCCGATCAGCAGGCGGGTAGGCAGCGGCAGCGCCTGGCCCATGTCGGAGAACATCGAGACCAGTCCGGGAACGACAAAAACGAGCAGGATGACAACGGTGATGAAGCCGACCGCTACGACGAAAAGCGGGTAGATCAGCGCGGATAGCACTGATTCCTTGAACTCTTCCTCGCGTTCCATGAACCCGGAAAGGCTGCGCAGTATCTCCTTCAGATTACCGCTGGCCTCGCCGGTCCTGATCATCGCGCAATAGATATCGTTGAACATCCGCGGGTGGCGCGCGAGGCTCTCAGAGAAGGTCTTTCCCCCTTTTATCTCATCGATGACCTCACAGAGCACGCGCTTGAAGTGCCTGTTGCCGGTCTCCTTATGGATGAGAGCCAGGGCGCTCAGGACGGTAATACCGGCCCCGATAAGATTGGCCAGCTCCCGGGTGAAGACGGCAAGTTCCCCGCGCCTGACCGGCGCCGCGCCGGCGAGGTCCGCGTCTTCCCGGCTGACCGACAGGGGAAAGTAACCTGTGCGGGAGATCTTGTTGATCGCGTCTGTCTCGGATTCTGCGTCTATCATACCCGAGACTTGAGCGCCGGGGGTGGATCTGGCGGTAAAGACGAATCGTGTCATATCACCAGGCGGAATCCTGCGTCACGCGCATCACCTCGGTTATGGTCGTGGTCCCGGAAAGCACCTTTGCGATGCCGTCCTGCCGGAGCGTTTTCATGCCGGCTTCGATAGCCTTCTGTTTTATCTGCTGGCTGGAAGCGCGGGCGGTCACCATCTCCCTGATCTGTTCGGTGACAGGCAGTATCTCATAGATGGCGGTCCTCCCGAAATAACCGGTTTTCCTGCACCGTTCGCATCCCCTTCCCTCGAAGACCCGCGCTTCCGGGGCGCCGCATTGCTCAAGGCAGCGGGCCATCTCGTCCCGTTTCTTCCCGGTCACCGCTTCTTTGCACTCAGGACAGATTACGCGGACCAGTCTCTGCGCGATGAGGCATTCGAGCGACGAAGCGACGAGGAACGGCTCGATGCCCATGTCCAGGAGCCTGGTCACGGCTCCGGCCGCGTCGTTGGTATGAAGCGTGGAGAAGACAAGATGGCCGGTAAGCGCCGAACGGATCGCTATCTCCGCGGTCTCGTAATCGCGGACCTCACCGATCATCATCACGTCCGGATCATGACGCAGCATGTGGCGCAGCGCCAGCGCGAAGGTGAAATTGATGGACGGCTGGACCTGTATCTGGTTGACCCCGCGCATCTGGTATTCCACGGGATCCTCGATAGTGATGATCTTTACAGCCTCCGAGTTGATGCGCGAGAGGCTGGCGTAGAGCGTGGTGGATTTGCCTGATCCTGTGGGCCCGGTGACGAAGATGATGCCGTGCGGTTTGCGGATATAGGATTCGATCGCCGCCATATCTGACGGGGCGAGCCCGAGCTTGCCGAGCTCGAGCATGCCGCTTGCGCTGAGGATGCGCACCTGGACGGATTCTCCGAATATGGTCGGCAGCACCGAGACGCGGATATCGAGTTCCTGATCGTTGATCCTGATCTTGATCCTGCCGTCCTGAGGGAACCTGCGTTCGGTGATGTTGAGCTGGGCCATGATCTTGATGCGCGAGACGATGGCCGGGTGGAAGAACTTGATCGAATCCGGGATATGTATATCGTAAAGAAGACCGTCGATCCTGAACCTGACCCTGAGCTCGTTCTGGTACGGTTCGAAATGGATATCGGTGGCGCGCGCCTTGATCGCCTCGGTCAGTATCTGGTTGACGAAGGTGATGATCGAGGCGTCGTCGGCGAGGGACCCCAGGTCCTCGACCTCTTCTTTCCCGCCCGGCTCCTCAGCGGTGTCACGCGAATCCATGATCTTCTCGAGCGTCTCGGCGCCGACACCGTAATAGCCGCGGATCGCCTCCATGATGTCGTCCTCGGAGGCGAGAACCCCTTTGACCTCCACGGAGAGCAGGAGGCGGAGATCGTCTAGGACGCGCATGTCCAGCGGATCGGCCATGGCAACCGTGAGGACGGTCCCGTTGGACGACAGCGGCATGATGCGGTAATGGCTTGCGAACCTGGCGGGGACCTGTTTTATGATCTCGGGCGGTATCGCGGTCGACCGGATGCGTATATAAGGGATCCTGAGCTGGCGGGAAAGGATGGAGAATATCCGCTCTTCCGAGGCGAAACCCAGCCGGATCAGCTGGGTGCAGATAAGGCACTTGCTTTTTTTCTGCTCCTGTAGTCCGGCTTCGAGCTGTTCGGGCGTAATGACGCGCTCATCGAGAAGCATCTGCCCGACCCTGATGTCGTTCACAAGAGGCATGACCACGGCTCCTTTTGCGTGGACCTCTGTTACACCCTAACCCCCAAACGTATAAGGATCGTTTGGGGTGGACCTCTGTCCAAAAAAAAGGGCTTTGCCCTTAAGGCAAAGCCCTTTTTCCGTTGATCTTCGTTATTCTCAATATTCCCTCTCGTGGGCGAGGCTCATATCGAGGAACGACCGCAGCCTCCGGGACCGGGTCGGGTGGCGCAGTTTCTTGAGCACCTTGGCCTCGATCTGGCGGATGCGCTCACGGGTGACCTTGAAGATATTGCCGACCTCTTCGAGCGTCCTCGGGCAGCCGTCGTTGATGCCGAACCTCAACACAAGGATCTTCTTTTCCTTGTCGTTAAGGGTGTTGAGTATGGCGTTCATCTCCTCCTTGAGCATGGAGCGGACCGCCGTGTTCGCGGGCGAAGCGACCCGCTTGTCCTGGATAAAATCGCCGAAGTGCGTGTCGCCTTCATCGCCGATCGGCATTTGGAGCGAAATCGGCTTCTGCGCGAACTTGAGGATTGCTTTCACCTTGTCCTGCGACAGGCGCATTTTCTGCGCTATCTCGTCGGGCGACGGCTCGCGGTCGTGCTTCTGGAGGAACATCCTGGTGAAACGGATGATCTTGTTGATCGTCTCGGTCATGTGGACCGGGATACGGATGGTGCGTGCCTGGTCCGCGATCGCGCGGGTGATCGCCTGGCGGATCCACCAGGTAGCGTAGGTCGAGAACTTGTAGCCGCGCTTGTATTCGAACTTCTCAACGGCGCGCATCAGGCCGATGTTTCCTTCCTGGATCAGGTCAAGGAACGAGAGCCCGCGGTTGTTGTATTTTTTGGCAATGCTGACAACGAGGCGCAGGTTGGCCGCGACAAGCCGTTCCTTGGCGTGGTTGAACCTGAGGTGTGCCGCCTTGATCAGCTTGAGCTGTTCCTTGACTTCCGGGTACGCCTCGCACATCTCCTTCTGGATCTTTTTCTTCCGGTCGGCGGCGCGGCGGCCTCCCCGGTCCAGGTGCTCGTAGTCCTTGACCAGCCGGTTGAGCTTGAACACCGCTCGTTCAGTGACCGAGGTGGTGAAGTTGAAGTCCATCATCAGCTTAACCGCCGCGGCGCTGTTGCGCGTGCGCTTGAGCTTGTCGCAGATGCGTTTGATCCGCTTGAGGATGTTCTTCGGGTTGGGATCGATCTCGCCTTTTACCACCTCTTCGGGATTGATATCGCCCGAGATGACCCTATCGGCAACCGAAAGTATCTCTTTGCGCGCGAACATGGTCTCAAGGACAGCGGTAGTGAACTTGGATTCCGCCTCTTCGATCTTCTTGGCAAGGGCGATCTCTTCTTCACGCGAAAGCAGCGGGATCGAGCCCATCTGCTTAAGGTACATCTTGACCGGGTCATCAAGCGGGAAGCTCTGCTCTTCGGCCTTGATCGCGGATTCCGATCCGACCACGTCGCGGACACGGTTCTTCTCGATCTCTGCGGCCTCGTCCTCGTTCTCGATGACCTGGATGTCCTCGGCGCCCAGAAGGTCGAATATCTCGTCGATATCCTGGGATGACGAGACGCCTTCAGGGAGAAGGCCGTTGACCTCATCGTACGTCACGAAGCCCTTCTGCCTGCCGAGCGCGATTATCTTCTCGACGTCTTCCTTTGAGTAAGTCTTGCTCTTGATCCCTTCTCGTTTTTTCATGACTCCCCTGTCTCCTATCTTGTTTTAATAAGTTTGTTGAACTCAACCATCAAATCTGTCTTGCGCCGCTCGTCGTGATCGGTCTCGGCCTGCCGTATCGCTTCCTGCAGCCTCCGGCATTTCAGCGTGCGGCTGTTCTTCTTGATCCGTTCGATGCAATCATGCAAAGTCCTGTCCTTCTCATTCTCGTCCTCGGGGACGGGCGGTGTCTTCTCCTCGTCCATCGATTCGCGTATCAGCGAAGAGATGGCGGGATCGTTGACAAGGAGGTTGGCCTTCGGGTCCTTGCCCTGGGAGACCAGGTCGAACATCATCGACACCAGATGCTGAGTCCTGCTGTCCTGAAAATCCCCCGGATCGACCGAACCGCGGATACGGCTGATAAGCTTTGTCTCTTCCATCATCAGCTTGACGAAAAGCATCTCGGTCGGGTTGACGCCCGCGGTCTGGCGGACAGCCGGCTCCATGCCCCGGTACGCATACGGTGTCTCTTCTTTGACCTTGCGCAGTTCAGCGTAGAGGGCTTCTTCCGAGCTCTTGAGCCGCTCGGCGAGCTTCTTGATGTAATCCCCTATCAGCACCGCGTCAGGTATCTTCTTGATCGTCGGGAGAAGCTCCGCCGTTATCTTACGCAGCCCCTCAGGCTTTTTCTCGTCATGGCGCAGCCTGAGCAGTCTGAGTTTATAATCGAAAAGGTCTTCCGCTCCCGCGATCAGCGTCTTGAGCGCGTCCGCGCCGTTCTTTCTCACGAACGTATCGGGGTCCTCTCCTTCGGGGAGAGCCGCTATGCGCACGTTCATCTTCTCTTCGATGAAGATGTCCAAAGAACGGAGTGTCGCGGTCTGCCCGGCGCTGTCGCCGTCATAAAGGACGACCACGTTCTCGGTGAAACGCCTGATCAGACGCGCCTGGTCGGATGTCAGCGCGGTGCCGCAGCTGGCGCAGATATTGCGTATCCCGGCCTGGTACGGGATCAGGCAGTCCATGTATCCTTCGACCAGGACCAGGCTGTCGGTGTTCCTGAGCTCCTCTTTCGCCAGGTTCAGGTTGAAAAGGTTCTTACCCTTGACGTACACCTGGGTCTCGGGCGAGTTGAGGTACTTCGGCTCGCCCTTGCCGAGGATGCGCGCCCCGAACCCCACCACCTCCGATTTCATGTTAGTGATGGTGAAGGTAAGCCTGCCGCGGAAACGGTCATAGTACCCGCCGTTGTCCTTTGGCAGGACCAGGCCCGCTTTCTCCATCACGGCAAGGGTCACATCCTTCGATCTCAAATAGCGGATCAGGCCGTCCCACTGGTCAGTGGCGAATCCGAGCTTGAACAGTCTCGCGGTATCGGGAAGGACCCCGCGTTTGGCGAGGTACGCCCGCGCCTGTTTCCCTTCGGGAGCGAACAGCCGCTCCTGGAAGTAACCGCTCGCCAGCTCAAGCGCCTTGTGCAGCAGCGCCGACTGCCCGTTGGTCCCCTGCCTGTGCTTCTCGGGGATAACTACCCCCGCCTTGCGCGCGAGCCTATCGACGGCTTCGGGGAACTCGAGCCGTTCGTACTGCATCAGGAAATTGAACGCGTTGCCGCCCGCACCGCAGCCGAAGCAATGGTAGATCTGCTTGTCGGGCGAGACCATGAACGAAGCGGTCTTCTCATGGTGGAACGGGCAGCACGCCTTGAAATTCCGCCCGGAGCGCTTAAGGGGGAGATGCTCCGACACTACTTCGACGATGTCTACCCTCGAAAGTATCTGCTCGAGGACGCTTTCATCTATGAGACCGGCCATGGGTGCCCGCGCTTTTATCTGCGTGTCCGGCTGAAACCCGAACAGCAGGTGATGTCCAAACGTTCCCCGCGCTCGATCTCATCGAGCAGCAGGTTCATACCGAGCGTGTCGGATGACATGTGTCCGGCTATGACGGCGTTGAGCCCGGCTGACCGCGCCGCTTTAAGATGGTCTTCGCTCATGTGCATCGAGATGATCGTGCCGATGCCGGACGTACGAAGAAGCCGATATGCCCCTTTGGGGCCTTCGGCCCCTCCGGTCATCTCAACGAAGACCTTTCCGCATTCCCTCTCGGAGGCGCCGAGGACTATCCTCGGACCTGTCCCTGCCGCGGCCGCCTGTTTGTACTCAGCCACACCGGAAAGGACGGTGATAACATCCCGCACCCTGCGCGGCCTTTGTTCACTGAGAAGTCTTTCCACGAACCTCGCCGCGAGGTTATCTGCCGGCGTATGCATACAGACAAACGGGATGTCGAGCAGCCGCGCCGCGTCGACCGCCCTCATGTGGTTCTGGGGGAGTATCTTGCGTTCGACCTCGGCTTTCCTCTCCTCGAGGAACCCGCGCGCGGAAGCCGCGTCCAGGCCGGCGCTTTCAAGTAACTGTGCCTGCAGATCCATCACCCTGTAAAGACCGGCGTACGCATGGCCGGACGGATGATGGGATATCACGCAATCTATGTGACGCGAGGCCTTCAGGCGGTCGGCCAGAAGGATCTCCTGCACGTCGATATCGATACCGACGAGGACCGAATGCACCTGACGGTCCTTTTTGCCATAAAGTATGGCGCTGTCAGCGAACTCCCGGACAGCGTCCCTTCTGGGGTCAGCGCGCCTGCCCGCCGCGATGGCCAGTTCGAATAAGCGCCCCAGACGCATCTACTTTTTCTCGCTGGCCCCGCGCATTTCGCTGACTGCGGGGTTCATCTTCTCGTTCCTCTGCAGCTTTGAAGCGACGGTGTTCCAGAAACAGGCGTAGGTATCAGGAGCGAAAGTCACAGCGTCCGGCCCCAAGAAAGAGCCGAAGATGCTTTTCCTGAAGTAGGGTTTGTCAGTCGAGATGAAGAAACAGAGAAAGAGGCTGACCGTCAAAAGCGCCCTGCAGGCGCCGACCGCCAGACCACCCCATTTATCAAGGTTCGCATGGACCTCGCTCTTGACCACCCTGCCGATAAGCACACGCAGCAGGAAAAAGACCCCGTAGCCGGCGCAGAAAAGCAGCAGAAAAGAAAAAGCGTTAAGGGTGCTGCTCGGGTCCTGGCGGCTGAAAATGCGCTGGTTGAGGAAAGCGCTCAGGGAGGTGTAGTAATGAAGCGAGACGTACAACGCGGTCAGGGTACCCAGCAGTTTAAAGAATTCGACTTTAAGACCGTTCCTAAAAGCGATGTAAACGATTCTGATCGCTAATATTACGGCAAAAATGTCCACCCAGTTCACCCGGGTGATTATGCTTGGGAGATTTATCATAGTAGGTCAGAAAATCACTCTTAAGTATAGCATGCGGGGTAAGGAAAGTCAAGAAAGCGCTTTCATTTACTTTCTGCCCTAACCTGCTTGCATGCAAGGGGTAAAGAAAAAAAGCCGCGCGGGCGGGGTTGGCGGCCGCGCGGCCGGTTTGCCCACCGTTTAATAACTACCCCCCCAACCACCCCAGGCGCCCCAGCCCCCCCATCCTCCCCGAGGGCTCGGCCTCGTCTC
>JBLMZF010000099.1:0-3988 GCA_050258655.1 Deltaproteobacteria bacterium
CTCCGGTTCTTTCAGTATGTCATCAGTCAACCGTTCCAGGTTCCGTCCGGTCGATTCCCTTGACGGCACAAGGATACTCACATCCTTTCCCAGCAGTTCCTGCTGTTCATAACCGAAAAAACCGCAGGTCCTCCTGTTGACATACGTGATACCGTCCTCGTTCCACAGAAGGATAAAGCTATTGGAGTTCTCGACGACCTCTTGATAGAGGAGGCCGGGGCTGACAGGAGTGTTCATACCTCTGATTTTAGAGGCTTACCCCCGGTGTTCAAAGAGCCTGCTACTGCTTTTTATTGACCAAAAGCAAAAAAGACGGCCGGGAGATCCGGCCGTCTTGAAAGACTTCCTGTCAGTGAATTATTGTTCCAGTTCTTCGAGCAGCTTTTTGCAGGTCTCCTTGATGTCCGAGGCTGCCCCTGAGGTCAGGCCGAGACAAAAACCTCCATGTATCTGCATCTGGGGCTCTTCGAACACCGCTTCGATCAGGAAAGCGTAATCCTGACCCGAGCGGGGACGGAAGATGGAATTGATGATCGTATCGGTCGATCCGTTCATCAGGGTGGGGATGGAGGTGATGATCTGCCGCTTGAGGAGCATGCCGAGGGCAGCGGTGTAAGAACAGATAGCGATGTTGCCGATCTCTTTCATCAGCGAAAGCCCCACTTCAGTGAAGATACCGGCGTTCTTCTCGCTCTCATCGATCTTATAAGACAGGTTCATCAGCTTGAACGCGTCCTTCTCATCGAGGATCAGAGCGATCTCGCCCTGGAGTCCGGAGAGGATACGGGCGAAAATGGCTATACCGACCTTCTCGATATGCGTCTTTTTATGGAGCTGATCGTAGGCGATGATGTCGAGGGAGGGAAGATTGAGTTTTATCTGCCTGCCGAGGATCTCGGAGACGGCGCCGCTTGCCTGGGCCGCGGCGATCGTACCGACTTCTCGAAGGATATCGAGCTCATCTTTCATGGCTGTATTATAGAAGGCGGGAGGAAAAATGTCAACAAAAGCCTCAAGCGCATCATGGTCAATCCCCTCTAAGAGTGTAAAAATAGGAGTATGAATGAGGAAAAGTTCAGGATAGGGATCTCAGGCTCGTACGGCGGGATGAACATGGGAGACGAAGCGATCCTGGAGAGCATGGTGTCCCAGCTGCGCAAAAGCCTCCCTAACCTCTCGATAACGATCTTTTCGCGTAACCCGATGGATACCATCGAGCGCCACAATGTGGACAGGGCGGTGGCCGTGCGTAAGATGACCCGCCAGGAACTGGCCGCTGAGATCAAAGAACTGGACCTGTTCATCCTTGGAGGCGGAGGTCTGCTGTTCCATACCGAGGCCAGGATTTACATGCGCGAGGTGGTCCTTGCCAAGGAACTGGGCGTCCCAGTGATGGTATACGCCATAAGCGTGGGCCCGGTCCATGATTCCGCGGAACAGGACATGATCAGGGAAGGTCTCAACAAGGTCGATGTGCTTACCGTGCGCGAAAGGGCGGCAAAGCGTCTTCTGGAAGATTGGGGTGTGACAAAAGACATTATCGTCACTGCTGATGCGGCTCTCCTGCTTGAACCCAAGGAAATCAGCCGGGAGGTAGTCCAGCGGGAAGGGCTCGATGACACCAAGACGGTCATCGGTATCTCGGTCCGGGAACCGGGCCCCGCTTCGGACCTCGGCATCGAATCATACTACTCGTACATCGCCAACGCGGCTGATTACATGGTGGAGCGTTTCGACGCCCATATCGTCTTTGTCCCCATGGAACGCCATGTGCTCGACCTCCAGCACTCGCATATGGTACTTTCCAAGATGCTCAACGCGGAACAGGCCTCCGTCCTTAAAGGAGAGTATTCCCCGGCGCAGATGCTCTCGATCGTTAAGAATTTCGTTTTCGGTGTGGGCATGCGCCTGCATTTCCTCATCTTCCTGGCCCTTGCCGGGGTGCCGTTCGTGGCGCTGCCGTATGCCTCCAAGGTCGAAGGCTTCCTGGAATCACTTCAGATCGAGCTTCCCCCTCAATACCTGAATCCCGGGAGACTGATAGCGTATATAGATAAGTTCTGGGACCACAGGGAAGACCTTAAACGGCAGATATGCACGAAACTGCCGAACTTGCAGAAAAAAGCGGCTGAGACCAACGACCTCGTCGTCCAGAGCCTGTTGAACCAGCGCCGGAAGGAAACAAGGGCCGCGGTAGATAAAGCCGCGTGACGACCGGTGCTGCCGCTCCCCCTCCACTTTGATGCCTATCCTCGCCGAACCCAGGGATAAGACAACGGAAGAACTGCCGAAACGGTCAGCGCGCGTCGCGGCGGAGACTGAGGTACTGGTGGTAGGCGGAGGTCCGGCAGGCATCGGGGCGGCCTTGGGCTCGGCGATGGCGGGAGCCGGAACCGTGCTTGTCGAACGTTATGGTTTCCTCGGCGGCTCTCCCACAGTCTCCCTTGTCGATCCGATCGCCTCCTTTTTCACTCACAGCGATATCGGAATCCTGCCTCCCCGTTTCGCGCTTTTCCCTAAAGACCATGGGAAAGGGTTCCCTGTTGAAGCAGGCATACTCGAAGACCTCGTGGTCAAGCTGATACAATCGGGCGGCGCTCAGAGGCCGATGCAGCAGAACGGCTATACAGTGCCGTTCGATCCGGAAAAATACAAGCTCGCGTGCATGGACCTGCTCGACGAGGCGGGGGTGTCGGTCCTGCTCCATTCACAGGCCAGCGGCTACCTGGACGGCCGGATGCCGGGAGTTGTGTTCGAAACCAAATCCGGGCCGATCCTGATCCGGGCAAAACGCATCGTCGACTGCACGGGAGACGGCGATGTCGCAGTCTGGGCCGGAGCCCCCTATGAGGTCGGACGTTCCAGCGACGGTTTCACCCAGCCGATGACCCTCCTGTTCCGGGTAATGGACTTCAACAGACGGAGGTTCAAGTCGTACGTCAACGGCCACCCCGGCGAGTGGGACGGTGTGCGCGGACTCTGGGAACTGATACGCAAGGCGGCAGCTCAAAAACAGTTCCGCCTCCCGCGCGAGGATATGCTCTTTTTCGGCTCGGTCCATCCGCGCGAGGTGAACGTCAACAGCACCCGTGTCACTCAGGTACTGGGGACCAATGTATGGGACCTCACCAAAGCCGAGTGGGACAGCCGCCGGCAGATGCAGGATATCATGCAGTTCCTGAAGGAATATGTCCCCGGGTTCGAGGTGTCATATGTCGGTCAAAGCGGCACCGGGATCAGCGTCCGCGAGACCCGCAGGATAATGGGAGATTACGTGATGAACGAAAAGGATGTGCTCGAGGCACGCAAGTTCGACGACGCGATCGCCAAAGGCACGTACCCGGTGGATGAGCACAACCCTACCGGCAGAGGTACGATCCTCAAAGATATCCCCTATAATGACAACTATGAGATCCCTCTGCGCTGCCTGCTGCCAAAAGGTCTGGATACCATGACCATAGGCGGCAGGTGTATCTCAGGGACGCATATCGCCCTCTCCTCATACCGTGTCATACCGACCTCCATCTGCACAGGACAGGCGGCGGGAGCATGCGCCGCTCTCTCCGCAAAGAAAAATGTCTCCGTCCACGCCGTCGACTTCCGCGATGTCCGCTCAACTCTCCTTGACCAGGGCGCCGACCTCTAATACGGGGACGTTCCCCAAAGGGACACCCCTTCGCTTCCCAAATTTATTCATCCCAATAAGATATAAAATCAACTTTAAACTGTAACAAAATAAAAGCTGCTTTTATAACTAACTGTATTGAAAGGAGTTTAATTAAGGTAGGGTGTCCCCTTTGGGAACGTCCCCGTCTTAGGAAGAGGAAGTACATGGCGGGGACTACGAAAAGGGTAAGCAGCGTGGAGAAAAAGACGCCGCCTACCACGGCGATGGCCATGGGAACGCGGGTCTCTGCGCCCGGACCGATGGCCAGGGCCGGCGGCAGCGCGGCGACCAGCGTGGCCAGAGAGGTCATCAGGATCGGAC
>JBLMZF010000100.1:0-30854 GCA_050258655.1 Deltaproteobacteria bacterium
CGGCCTTGACGCAGAGATTGCTCTCGTCGGAAGGCACGCAGGAGCTGGAGCAGCGGAACCTGATCCCGGGGCCGGCGGCGGTCGAAAGCCGCACGGTATCGCACAGGCTTATTCGTTCGAAGACAGTGCTGATGTCATGGTATCCGTCCGGCCGGCGGCGCAGGATGCGCAGGGAAAGGTTGAGCTTGGCGTGGGAAGCGCAGACTAAAGTAGACAAGACGGGGTCAGAATTGTTTTCCGAAAAAATGGGGTCGGAACTATTTTCCCGGAAAACAATTCTGACCCCGTATTTTTAAAGACTGAGGACCGCTTTCTCGATGTCGAAAGCCGTGATGTTGTATTCCTTGAGCAGCTCGGCGGGCTCGCCCGACTGCCCGAACCTGTTGCGGATGCCCAGGCGCAGTATCTTGGCCGGGTTCGTCTCAGAGACGACCTCGTCGACAGCGGCGGCGAGACCTCCGATCGTCGAATGCTCCTCGCAGACGACTATACCCTTGGTATCCCTGGCCGCGGCAAGGACAATGTCCCTGTCGAGCGGCCGGATGGTGTGGACGTTGATGACGCGGACCTTGACGCCCTTTGCGGCGAGGTTCGCGGCGGCGGCAAGGGCTTCGGCGACCATGATCCCGCAGACGAAGACGGCGGCGTCGCGGCCATCGGTCAGCACCTGCGCCTTGCCAAGCTTGAACTCGCCTTTGTTCTCGATGGTCGGCGTTTTGGCCCTGCCAAGACGCACGTAAAAAGGCCCCTTGACCGCGGCGCAGGCGAGAATCGCCTCGCGGGTCTGCGGACCGTCGCAGGGGACGACTATCTTCATGTTGGGGATAGCGCGCATGAGCGCCATGTCCTCGATCGCCTGGTGGCTTGCCCCGTCGGGACCGACGGAGACGCCGGCGTGGGTGGCGACGATCTTGATGTCGAAATTGTTGTAGGCGACGGTGTTCCTGACCTGGTCCCAGGCGCGCCCGGTGGCGAACATCGCGAAGGTCGACGCGAACACGGTCTTACCGCAGCTGGCGAGCCCGGCGGCGATGCCCATCATGTCCTGCTCGGCGACACCCGCGTTGAAGAACCTGTCGGGGAACGCCTTGGCAAAGACCGATGTCCTGGTCGAGCCGGAAAGATCGGAGTCGAGTACCACGACCGAGCTGTTGGTCTTGCCGAGCTCGACGAGCGTCGAGCCGTACACATCACGCTGATAAAGCTGTTCAGCCATAGTCGATTATGCCCCCAGTTCCTTGAGCGCCTTGACCACTTCTTCCTTCGTCGGCGCGACGCCGTGGAAATTGCAGACGTTCTCCATGAACGAGACGCCTTTGCCCTTGATCGTGTGGGCGACGATGACCGTCGGCTTGCCCTTGACGGTCTTCGCCTCGTCGAACGCGGCCAGAAGCTGCCCCATGTTATGGCCGTCGACCTCTATCGCGTGCCAGCCGAACGCCTGGTACTTGGGCGCCACCGGCTCGACGTTCATCACATCGCATACCTTGCCGTCGATCTGCAGTCCGTTGCAGTCGACTATCCCGCAGAGGGAATCGAGTTTGTAATGGGCTGCGGCCATCGCCGCCTCCCAGATATTGCCTTCCTGCTGCTCGCCGTCGCCCATCAGGCAGTACACCCGGTACCCCTTCTTATCGATCCTTCCCGCAAGCGCCATGCCGACGGCGATCGAAAGCCCCTGGCCCAGAGAACCCGACGAGACCTCGATACCGGGGGTCCGGCGGTCGGGATGACCCTGGAGCATCGAACCGAGCTTGCGCAGTTGGGAAAGTTTTGAAACCGGGAAATAACCGCATTCGGCCAGCGTGGCATAAAGCGTGGGACAGCAGTGCCCCTTCGAAAGGTGGAACCTGTCCCTCTCCGGCCATGACGGGTTCTTCGGATCATGGCGGAGGACCGAGAAATAGAGCGCGGTGATGATGTCCGTTGAGGAAAGGCTCCCGCCGGGATGGCCGGAGCAGGCCTCGCCGAGCATCGTGACGATCGAGCACCTGATCTTCTGCGCCTTCTTCTCCAGTTCAGTTATCTTTTCGGCCGGATAGTCCATCGTTCCCCCAGCTATTTCTTCTTATCAGCGGCGGCAGGCTGCGCATCCATATGCGCGGGGGCCTGCTGCGCGACCGGTTTTTCAACCGGGCTCAGCTTGTCCTTCACCAGCTCCTGTTTCGGGTCGAGTTCAAGGGCTTTCTTCCAGCTTGCCTTGGCCTTTTCCCGGTCGCCCACCCTGTTGTAGGCATCGCCAAGGTGGTCGAAGACAACGGGGTCCTCGATCAGCGACGAGGCCTTTTCCAGGTCCGCGACCGCCTCCTTGTACTTGCCCATCTTGAACCGCAGCCATCCGCGGCTGTCGATGTAGGCGCCGTTGTCAGGGTCCAGCTCAAGCGCCCGGTCTATCAGCTTCCTGGCTTCCGTCAGGTTCCGGTTCTCCTCGACATACACGTAGCCGAGGTAATTGAGCGCCGGATGATAGTCGGGCTTGAGCTCAAGGGCCTTTTTCAGGTTCGCCAGTTCCTCGGCGCGATTTTTCATCTCACCGTAGACGCTGGCAAGGAAGAAATAGGCCTCGTGGTCGTCGGGCGACAGCCCTATCACGATCTTGTAGGTGCGCTCCGCCGCCTCCAGGTTGTTCTGCTGGGCGTACAGGGCCGCAAGGCTCTTGTATATCGTGGCGTTCTTGGGCTCCAGACGCGACGCCTTCTCGAGAGCTGCGCCGTATTCACGGCCGGCTTCTTCGGGCTTGTTCTGGGTAAAATACAACAGGGCGAGTACGGCGTGGGGTTCGACCGCTTCCGGGTCGAACTTGCTGGCGAGGGTCAATTCCTCCGTGGCCTTATCCGCGTCGTTCTTCTTCAGATAGGCTGAGGCAAGGCTGATATGGATATAAGCGTTCTGCCCGTCAAAAACGAGCGCCTTCTTATACTCCTCTATCGCCTTATCTATCTCTCCGGTCTTCTCGTAATAGCCGCCCATGATGCAGCGGCTGAGCGCGCGCGACGACCTCCGGTCGGCGGCGGAAGCAGTGACACTGGAAAAAACAACGACCGCCAGGAGGGCCGCGAAGAAACCGGTCCATCTCCAGTTCCGTACAACCATGTGTGTTTACAGCTCTAAAAAGAGCATCAACCCCAAGCTCTTTTCTTCAGATGACGAAGACGACGACGCATCTTCTTTCTCTTATGCGTGCGTATCTTCTTTCTCTTGCGTTTCTTGCCGCAGGGCATGTAACTTCCTCCGTTGTTTTGTTTACTAATATATCAGCTTGTTCAGCGGATATTCGATTATCCCTTCAGCGCCGGCCTTCTTGAGCGCCGGGATGAGGGTGCGGACGACCTTCTCGTCGATGACCGTCTCGACGGCGAACCAATCGCCCCTCGAGAGGCCTGAGACCGTCGGGTTCTGCAGAGCAGGCAGAAGAGCCGCGACCGCCTTGAGGTCCTTCTTGCGGCAGTTCATCTTCAGCCCCACCTTCTCCTCGGCGGCGATCGCGCCCTTCATCAGCATCGCGATCTGCTCCATCTTGCCCCGCTTCCAGGAGTCCTTGTAGGACCTCTTGTTGGCGATGAACTGCGTCGTCGACTCGCACAGGGTGTCGATGATAGCGAGCTTATTGGCCCGCAGGCTCCTGCCCGTCTCGGTGACATCGACGATCGCGTCGACCAGACCGGCGTTCACCTTGACCTCCGTCGCGCCCCAGGAGAACTCGACGTCGACATCGACCTTGTGCTTCCTGAAATACCCTTTAGTGACGTTGACGAGCTCCGTCGCCACCCTTTTTCCGTCGAGCTGCTTTGGTGAAGTGATGCCGGAAACCTCGGGAACGGCGAGCACCCAGCGGACCTTGTTCAGGCTCTGCTTGGCGTACGTGAGCTCGGCGACGCGCATGACGTCCGCGTCGTTCTCCAGCACCCAGTCGTTGCCGGTGATGCCGCAATCGAGGGCGCCGTCCTGCACGTAGCGGGCCATCTCCTGCGCGCGCAGCAAAACAGGCTCGATCTCCTTGTCGTCAATAGACGGGAAATACGAGCGCTCAGAGACCGAAGCGTTGAACCCGGCCTTCTTGAGGATCTTGAAGGTGGATTCCTGCAAGGACCCCTTGGGCAGACCGAGTTTGAGCACGTTGTCTTTCATGGATTCTCCGAATGATAGCGCGCAGATGTCACGCAACAGTAGACAATTATACTGTCCCTCTCCGCAATTGTAAAGCGAAAGTTTGCGCCTGCTGTCATGGTCCCTGTTGCAATTTCCCGGTATTGGACTATAATAGGACTTGGTTTTCATCGCCTATTCTAAATATTTGTTTATAACCCTGAGGAGAATGTATGCTGCGGATATTCCATAATAAAAGGATCACCCGGATAATCTTGATCGCGCTGATGATCATCATCGCCCCCGCCTTCGTGCTGTGGGGTGTCAGCTTCTACCAGCGCAACAATAAGGGAGAACAGGAGAATTTCGGCAGGATCTTCGGCCGCCAGGTGGGCCGGCAGGAATTCGTCAGCGCGCTCAAGGCCTCACAGCTGCAGATGAGGATGCAGTTCGGTCAGGCCTATGACGAACTGCTCAAATACGTGGACCTGAGGTCGGTGGCGCTTGAGCGTCTCGTCCTGCTCTCTGAGGCCAGGCGCAGGCATATCCGCGCTTCAGATAAGGAAGTCATCGATACGGTCGTCAACGACCCTTCGTTCCAGCGCAACGGGGTCTTCGACAAGTCTTATTACGAGTCCGTCATCTCCTACGGGCTGAGGATGCCCACGCGCGAGTACGAAGAACAGGTCCGCCAGAACATCGTGCTCAAAAAGCTGGCCGACCAGGTCACCGGCACTCAGATAACGGTCACCGAACAGGATGTGCGCGAGGCATACCGCAAGGAGCACGAGAAGTACAGCATCGCATACGCGGCCGCCCTCCCCGCCGACCTTGCCTCAGGCGTGCAGGTGTCCGACCAGGAGATGAAGGACCATTTCGCGGCGCACTCGCTCGATTTCAAGCAGCCCCTCTCGTTCAACCTGGACTATGTGGCGACCGACAAGGAGCATCAGGTCACCGCGATCAACGCCCGCCTCGAGAAGGAACCTCTGGACAAGATCGCCAAGGACATGGGGCTGGAGATCAAGCAGACCGGTCTTTTCACCCAGAGCGACCCCATCCCGGGAATCGGGTGGTCGCAGGAACTTTCCACCCAGCTTGCTGACGCCAAACCCGGGAAGGTCTTCGCGCCGCTGGAGATCGAGAAAAAATATTACATCCTGCGCCTGAAGGAACGCAAGGAGCCGTACGTGCCTGATTTCGAGACTGCCAAGGACAAGGTGAAGGCGGCGATGGTCAAAGAGCGCTCCCGCCAGCTAGCCAGGGATAAGATCACCGCGGCACTCGAAAAGCTCAAGGGAGAAGCGGCCAAAGGCCAGCAGTGGGACCTTGAGAAGACAGCCGCGGCATACGGCCTCAAAGGCGGCTCCACCGCCCCTTTCAAGTTCGGGACTTACCTCGAGAACATCGGGGCGTCGGACAGTTTCTACACCGCGGCGAGCTCACTTCAGGAAGGGCAGATCAGTGATGTGGTCGAGACGCCGACCGGGTTCTACGTGGTCAAGCTCAAATCGAAGGAACCGATCGACGAGAAGAAGTTCGAACAGGACAAGGAACCGGTGCGCAAGCAGCTGATCGCGGCGAAAAAAAGCGAGATCTTCGGCAAGTTCGCCGCGGACCTCGTCAAAAAAGCCCTTCAGTAGCAAGGAGAGTAATACGGGGACGGGTTAAAAAGGGACACCTTAGACTTCTCCAACCGCTTCCCGGGAAAACAGTTATAAAAGTCACTTCGGGGACGGTCCTTAACGGGGCCGTCCCTTTTTATTCCCGCCGTTGAGCCATTCATCCGCTTCGCCGATCTCCGTGAACACCTTGACCGTGAAACCTGCTTCCCGCGAAAGCTTCTCAAAATAACGGTAATCCGTAAGGTGCTCTCTGGGAGCGACTATGGCCCTTATCCAGGAACGGTCGAGCCCTCCTGCCTCGAGGAACCCCGGGAGGAACCGTATCTCGAGTCTGGAAAGGTTCAGCCTGGAAGAGGAAGAATCGTTCAGGAACCGTTTGCAATCCCATTCCCTCAATACAGGCAGGATCTCCTTGGCCGCCTCGACCACGGTCTTAAGGTTCCATTCCCCCGAATAGCTTATCTTTATGCATTCCGGAGTGTTCTTATGCTCGATCTTCAATCCTTGCACACATCCTCAATGGGTTACGGGGAGAGTCACCAGCCGCGCCAGGGCGAACATCAGGAACACGCCGGCGAAAACGGTGATGAAAAGCCGCGCCTGGACCAACCGGAACCTCGGGATGACGCCTCCGATAAAGATAAGCGGCGCGAACATGGCGGTCATCAACCCGTACCGGTCCGTGTTCTCATTGGCGTTCCTCGTATCGCTAAGCCTGTCAGTCCTGAAAGCGTTCAGCTCGCCGGCCCTCTCTTTCTCTTCCGACGGCTGCTGCCAGTACTCTTTCATCGCGAACGGCCCCGAAGGCGCTTTCGGATCCCTGAACGGATCGGTCGCCAGCCACGCGTCCACCGCCTTCTTCAAGCCGGGACGGAAACGGCGGTAGATGGCCTCGGAAACGCTGATATCCCCCTTCATCCGCGCGGAAAAATACTGCAGGAACACGTTCACGTCGATGGTCGTCAGCTGGTTCACCACGTTCATCTGTATGACCGCGTCCGACCCCGCCTTTTCCGCTTCCGCCAGGCTCACTGCCCCCGCGCTCGTCCAGACCACAGTCTGGTAGGCGCACCAACCGGAAGCGGTGGTAGCAGCGAAAAGCAGGACGACCGATACTGCCTCGATGACAGCATCAGTCTTCATCAGGGAAACCGCGGAACTCATCGCCCTCCGAGGGAAAATCCCGGTCGAAGTCGTTATCCCGGTCCTCGTCGAACCGGCGGTCGAAACGGTCATCGAAACGGGGGTCAAACCTCCTGTCGAACCGATTGAACCTGCGGTCGAACCGGTTGAACCTCGGGTCAAAACGGGGATCAAAGCGCGGATCGAACCGGCGGTCAAATTCATCCCGGTCAAAATCCCGGTCATTGAAACGCCGGTCAAAACCGTTACGGCCGAAGGGATCGTTGAAGTCCCGGTTAAAACGGCGGTCGAACTGGCGGTCGTGCCTGTCAGGCCAGCCCGAACCGCCCCTGCCCCAGCCGTTATCTCCGGTCCCCCCGCCCCAACCGCTGCCGGTCCCGCTCCCGCCGGTACCCCCTTCCCCGGTACCGCTTCCCCCGGTTTGGGCGACAGCGAGCCCCGCGGAAACAATCAGAACGGCTGTTATAATAAACCCCTTGCAGTGCATCCTCATACGGCTATTGTGCCATCTTACAGAAGCGGCGTTAATCGCCTCCACCCGCTTTGTTCCGACTTTATTCGTTTATTTAAATAAACAAAGCCGGCGTCCCCTATAAAAGGGACGCCGGCTGAATAGATGACCGTTCGCGACGGTCTAAAAATACAACCGTGCTCCTAACCTCCACTGCCAGTTATTGGACGTATTGGAACCGGCTATATCGTAGTCCGCCTCAAGGTTGACACCGATGTCCTTGGCGAAGAAAGCCTCGACTCCCGCACCCATGATGCCTGATATGGAATTGGTGGAGGTAAACATCTTCCCGAACCCGCCCCGATGCTGTAGGCCTATACCGCCTTTGGCGTACGGGACGTAGATGTCGACCGGAGAAGCGGCAAGGACAAGGCTGGCGAAGAGACTGTTACCGTCGTCATCTCCGCTGTAGTGAGCGTACTCGGCTTCCACGCCGACGTTCTCGCTGAACATCCTTATGACACTGAAGGCGTTGCTGTAATCCCAATCGACCTCGTCATCGTTGCCGGTCAAGATACCGAAACGGTACCCCACACCCCATTTGTTCGACAGGTCGATGCCATTGGGATTGTTCGCTTTGCCTTCCTGTGCCAGAACGGGCGCGGCCGCCATCAGGATGGCAGACAGGGTGATCAGGATCATACGACGGTCCATACGCTCCTCCTTTGAAGTGGTTGTCCGTCTATTTTCACTCTTCCGCCCTTTCAAAGGAAGGATCTTAAGCCCCTTTGTTCTGACCTAATTCGACCAAAACAAAAAGGACCGGTTTGAAATGCAAACCGGTCCTTTAAGATGTCTTTTGTAACTCTTACTTAGTCTTCGGTGATGATAGCCTGGACGGGGCACTGCTCGGACACTTCCTTGACGTTATGCTGAGAGCAGCTGACCACCTTTACCTTCGCGACGCCGTCCTCGACCTTGAAGACCTCGGGGCACGCCTGTTCGCAAAGCCCGCATCCGACGCAAAGCGTCACATCGACTTTCTTTACCTTTGCCATGGTTACCTCCTGGGCTACGAAGCCCATACCGGCGTAATTCCGATTAACGCCGGGTATATGTTGATATTTACGCGGCCTGCTGCGCTTCCGCTTTAAGGCCGTACTTCTCTATGTTGCTGTCGGCGATGGCCTGGATGGCCTTGATCGCTTCCTCGTTGGTAAGCAGATGCTTGAACCTCCCCTGCGCCTTGAGGTACTCGGTGACCGGTTTCGGAGAGATCTTGCGCACCGCGGAGATCTTGCCGTTCTCCCACTCAACCATCGGGTAAAGTCCGGTGTCGATGGCGAGCTTGGCGACCTCGGGAGTCAGGGCGGAAGCATGCGCCCAGCCCAGCGGGCAGGGCACGTGGATCTGGATGTACTTCGGTCCCTTGATCGAGTGCGCCTTCTTCACCTTCTTGATGATGTCCATCGGATAGGCGACCGAGGCTGTGGCGACGTAGGGAATACCGTGGGCGTTGCAGATCTCGGGCATGGGCTTCTTGGGCCTCATGTTGCCGGAATAGAGCTGGCCCCTGGGGGAAGTGGTGGTGAACGCCTGGTACGGCGTCAGTCCGCTTCTCTGGATGCCGGTGTTCATGTACGCTTCGTTGTCGTAGCAGACGTAGAGGACGTCATGGCCGCGCTCGAGCATGCCGGAGAGCGACTGCAGGCCGATGTCGGCGGTGCCGCCGTCGCCCGCTTCGGCTATGACATTGATCTGGTCCTTCTTGCCGAGGAACTTCAGCGCCGCTTCCACGCCGGAGGCGACAGCCGCGCAGTTCTCGAAAAGGGAATGGACGAACGGGACTTCGAAGGCCGATTCGGGATATTTGGTGGAAAAGACTTCCAGGCAGCCCGTGTTATTGGCGACCATGGTGTTCTTGCCCGATGCCTCGAGGACAAGCCTGACCGCCATGGACTGGCCGCAACCCGAACAAGCGGTATGACCCGATGCGTAGACTGGATTACTCATACTTCTCCTTTAACAGTTCAGGTTTAAGGTCGATGAACTCACCGTTCTTCTCCTGCGCGGTGAGCAGCTTGAAGATCTCCTTAACGCTCTCAACCGTGATATCGCGCCCGCCCAGCCCGGCGACGAAAGAGCTGATGGTCTGGGGACGTTTCTTGCTTCCACAGAACGCGGAGCGGATCTCCGCGGCAATGGGAGCGTCCCCCCCGAGCGATACCGCCTTATCGAGGACGGCCACGCGCGGAACGTTCTTGAGCGCGTCGCAGATCGCGTCGGCGGGGAACGGCCTGAAAGAGGTGATCTTGAGCATACCCACCTTCTTGCCTTTGGCCCTCATCTCATCGACCACGTCCTTGATAGTGCCGCAGACGGAACCCATCGCGACGATCACCTTCTCGGCGTCCTTGACCTGGTATGCCTCGACCAGTCCGTACTGCCTGCCGAACTGCTTGGCGAAGCCGTCCATGACCTCGGGCATGATGGCCAGCGATTCCTTCAGGGTCTGATGGAGGGCATAGCGCGCTTCGAGATAATAATCGGGATCGGCCAGAGGACCGAGGGTCTCAGGCTTGTCGACGTCCAGTTTGTACAGCGCCTTGTACGGCGGAAGGAACTTGTCGACGTCTTCCTGCGAAGGCATATCGACCGTCTCGATGCCGTGGGTGAGGATGAAACCGTCCATGCAGACCATGACCGGCAGCATGACGCGGTGGTCCTCGGCGAGCTTGTACGCTATGGCGTGGAAATCGACCGCTTCCTGGAGATTCTCGGCATAGATCTGCACCCAGCCGGCGTCGCGCAGAGAGATCGTATCCTGCAGGTCGTTCCAGATGTTGATCGGCGCTGAGATCGCGCGGTTGGCGTCGGTCATGACCAGCGGCAGTCTCATGCCGGCGATGTTGAAGACCACTTCGGCCATGAGGAAAAGTCCCTGCGAGCTTGTGGCGGTGTAGGCGCGCACGCCCGTAGCCTCGGCGCCGAGCACGACGGAAGCGGCTGAATGCTCGCTCTCGACGTTGACGAACTGGGCGTTCAGGTGGCCGTCGGCGACCATCTGTGCCAGCTCCTCGACGATGTGCGTCTGGGGCGTGATCGGATAGGCCGAAACGACGCCGGGACGGCACCGTCCGACGATCTTAGCTATCGCCATTGAACCTTCAAGAAACTCTTTCATATGTTGTCCTTTCCCTACCTAGGGAACACCGGCGCAATTCCAATCGGCGCCGGGTGCCCGGATTATTTAGCTTTCTTTGACCATCTCGACAGCTTTCTTGGGGCAGACGGCGGCGCAGATGCCGCAGCCTTTGCAGAAAGACATGTCGACGTCGATATCTTCCTTCTTGGTACCGGTGACGCACCCTTCCGGGCAGTACTGCATGCAGATCTTGCAGCCGATGCAGGCCTCCCTCTTGAACTTCGGCTTCACCTCAGTACGCCAGGCACCGGTCTTGTTGCTCTTGCTGGCTCCTGCTTTAGTTATTAAAGGACCGAACATGATTGCTCCCTTCTATTTACTTGCACTGTTTCTTGAGATTTTCAGCGTATGCGTATCCCTGCTTTATCGCCTCGACGTTGGCATCGAACGCCTTACCGGAAAAACGGGTCTTGATCGCCGCGATCAGGGATTCCTGATCGAGCTGGCCGGTCGCAGAGGAGAAGGCTCCCAGCAGGGCCGTGTTGCCCAGCGGCCTGCCGATGGTCTTCATCGCGATATCGTTGGCCGGGATGACGTACATCCTCTGTTTGGGGCTCAGCTTCGGTATCTCGATGCCTTCCCTGAGGTTGACGATCGCCACACCCTCTTCCTTGAGACCCGAGAAGACGTTGTACCCCCTCATCAGGGTCGAATCGACCACGATGATGTAATCCGGCTCGTAGATCTGGCTGCGAAGGCGGACCGGCTTCGTATCGACACGGACGAACGCGTTCATCGGGGCACCCATGCGCGCCGCCCCGAAATGCGGGAAGGCATAGGGGTACTGGCCCTTGATGAAGTAAGCGTTGCCGAGGATAGCAGCGGTCGTGATCGCACCCTGCCCGGCGCGGGCATGAATCCTTATCTCTTTCATCTGTAAACGCTCCTTATCTGGTTTTAGTGGGAAATTCCGTCTAAACGAAAAGGAATTGTCATGATACCGCTTTTTGGCGCCTTTGTCAAGAGCTCCGGAGCCTGCCGGAGACGCCTCTGAGGAGCTCAAATACACGTGAGGCCGTGGCGGGATCCCGGTTCCCGAGCCCGCACGCGGGCGAGACGAGCAGACGTTCGGCGAAAAGGCGGTGATCAGCTCCCCTGGACCCCATCCCGGCTATGCCATTGCGGACCCTTTCAGCGAGCAGTCCCGGGTCAAGCCTGTCCTCCGGCTGGGTCGGCACGATCCCCCAGCAGAGCAGTCCCCCTCTCTTGAGGAAAGACTGCAGGTCGGATGCGTAAAGCGCCACCCTTTCGAGAAAATCGAACGCGTCGAAATTTATCAGGGAGATCCCCTGCACCTGCGTGAACAGGGACCAGTCAGTGTTCCCGCAGCAATGGACCCCGATTATCGTGTCCGGCGCAGCCAGAGCGGCGGCGAACTCATTCATGACGGAGATAACGTCTTCCTTATTAATAGGGGCGAACGCGGAACCGAAGGCCGTAAGGTAGGGTTCGTCTATGAAGACGATGATCTTCTTCCCGAACTCCCTGAACTGTTCCACCTGCCACAGCGCTTTCATCGCCAGCCCCTTGACGACCGCCTGCATCATGATATCGTCGTGGAGCAGCGGGATACCCTTGTCGTCGTTGACGCTCGCGGCGAACGTGAACGGGCCGGTGACGTGGCATTTGATGAAGGAGACCCCGGAAAGGTCCTGCTTCCTGAGCCGCTCAAGGAAAGCCCGGAGGCCGGGCGCGTACCCCTCGCTGATGGCGAAGTGGGCTACATCCTGCGAGATCACCTTCTCGTAAAACGTCTCAAGGTCCCTGTCCCTGTGTCCCGGGTCGAACGCCACCCCCTCCCGGGTGAATCTGAGGCAGGGGAGATTCTCGGAAAACTGCGCGACCATGGATTCGCTGGGCCCCCTTTTAGGGAGCTGGGGCCAGAACGGGATCTCCGGGCAGTATTTGAAGATGAGGTCAAGGGCAGGGCCGGGCTCCCTGAAGGGAAGAGAGCCTATGCCGGTCGCTAATCCAGTGAAGTCAGCCACTTTTTCAGATCGCCAGGTCCTTGAGGACGGGCTTGAACGCGTTATCGAAATCGTAGACGTTGTCGAAATCCGCCGCGGAATCCTCATCCGTTTTGGAAAGGACCTTGCTCTCGATCAGATTGAAAACGATAACGCCCAGATCCGAGGTCCTTGAGATGCCCCAGTGGTTGAGGACGGCCTTCGCCATGGGTCCGTAAAGCTTTATGGCCAGCTCCCGGGCGCCTTCGGCGAGCTCCCTGCCGGAGACGTGCCCGGCCCTCTTGAGCTTCTTCTGCGTGAAACCGAGTACCTGCATCACGAACTCATAACCGTCGGGTTTGTATCTGGCGTCACGCGCGCAGATCTGTTCAACTGCCAGCCTGAAATCAATGCCTTCCATGCTCATGGACTCCTTTTGTCCGCTCATAAACCGGGCAGATTCAAACCGCTGATCTGTTTCATCTTCTCGGTGGCGATCTCCTGGGAACGCTTGATCGCCCTGTTCAGCGCTTCTTTGACCGCCTTCTCCAGCCGCGCCTTGTCGGCGCCTTCGAGCCCACCGGGGATCGTGACCTCCTGGACCTGCTGCGACCCGTTCATCTTGACCTTGACCAGGCCGTCGGGACTCTCCACCTCGAACACGGTGCGCTCGAGCTCGCGCTTGAGCTCCTGCATCTTCTTCTGCATCTCCCAGAGCTGCTTCATCTTGTCGAGCATCATGTCCTCTCTTTCAGACTGCCGATGTGGAATCACGCCTTATATCTCCGTGATAGCCTATCTCGGCTATCTCGTCCATGCGTATCTTGAAGAAGACGAACTTCTTCGCCTTGCCCATCTCGTACTCCCCGTGCGCCTTGCCGCGCGTCATGCCCCGGATCACGCGCTCCGTCGCCAGGCTTATCTCCTTCGCGGAGAGGTGCGAGGCCATCTCGTCGTATACCGGCCCCTCCTCGATGATCTCAACGGGCCCGTTGATCTGGTAGCCTTTGAGCCCCTCCACATCGAAAAAACAGAGCGACATATACGGATTCACCTTAAGGTTGGCGTAGGTGCGTCCGATCGAATAATCGACCAGATAAAGCATCTTGCAGTCTATCTTGACGATCAGCTTGGAGACTCCGTTGGGCTTACCCTTGCCGTCGCAGGTGGCGACGTTGATGAAATTCCTGGCTTTAAGGATCTCCGTAACGGTCTTGAGCATCATGTATTCTTCCCCTCGTTAAAAACCGAGTTCCTCTTCCACAAGCAGGACCTTGAGCCTTTCAGGATTGACCTCCGCCTCGATGACGAGCTGCTGACAGCACATCCTCCTGAACTCCGGATAAAGGCAGATGTCGGTGCGGCAGATACCGTCCTTCAGGCACGGCGTGTCCCAGTTAAGACGCTTGCAGTTGAGAGGTGTAGCGTATTCGCGGGCCCTCTTGAGCGCGGTGTAGACGCCTTCGGTGATCTTGTTGGTCCCCGCGATGACGATGACGTTCCGGGCGCTGGCAATGCCCGCGATCCTGTGGCCGTAGGCGCTCAGGAACACAAGTTCACCGGTCTTCGCGATGGCGTTGGCGCTGCAGAGGAAATAATCGGCGTTGGCGCCTTTAAGCCTCATCGCCACCGACTCCTCGCTGCTGAGCTCCGGGTTGTACTGGTTGAACACCTTGTTGCCGCGGGATTCAAGCAGTTCGATGACCTCGAGCTGCTCGAGGGTCACTGAACCGGAGAAACCGACCGTCGCGTTCGGACGTATGAGCTCAAGAAGCTTCTCATGCAGCTGGTCCCTGTTCTTCAAGGAAAACCCGGTGATATTGCGCTGCTGCCAGTTCTTCAGTAACTCATCTACCATTATTCCCATATGCCACTCCCGTTTAATGAGGATGGACAACCTATTGCCTTCGTTCAAGACTTTCGCTGAGTTTCCCGGTCAGCGCAGCCAGTCCGGGACTGACGCGGACCGGATAGGACGCGGCAGAGGCCGGACCGATCTTCCTGAGAGCATACGGCAGCGACCTGAGCGCCGCCGTCGCCTCCCCGCGTACATCTGAAAGCGGCGGCAGACGCCGGACAAGCCTCCCTTTCTCCACCACTTTTTCAAGCATCCGTCTGCCAGGCAGTTTCTCGTTTTCCAGGCCGATGATATCCCGGACCGGATATCCCATCCTGTCCGTGAGCCGGAACACCTGTTTCCTGCCCGGGTAGGTCACCTTGCCTTTGCTTAATTTCATCGTGGGGAACGCTCTTCCCCTCGCGTCCGAAACCTCGCTCAGCTTATATATCAGGTCAAGAGCCGGAGCGTCGACGCTGGCTCCCATGTGGGTGCCGACACCGAAACTGTCGACCGCGGCTCCCTCCCTGAGGATGCGGGCGATCGAATGCTCATCGAGATTCCCGCTGGCCATGATCTTCGTGTCCCGGAGTCCCGCCCTGTCCAGTATCGTCCTGGCCATGCGCGAAAGCCGGACCAGGTCCCCGCTGTCCAGCCGGATGCCCCTCAATACGTGGCCGTCTTTCTTGAGCGCACGCCCGGTCCTGACCGCGTTGCGTATGCCGGCCGCCGTATCGTAAGTGTCCACAAGCAGGACGGTCTTCTCAGGGAACTGGCGCGCGTAGGTCGAGAACGACTCCTGCTCCGTCGGGAACGACATCACGAACGAATGCGCCATTGTCCCTGCTACAGGAATACCGTACTGCATCCCGGCGAGCACGTTCGAGGTGCCCGCGAATCCGGCGATATACGAGCTGCGGGCCGCTTTCATCGCGGCATCGCTGCCGTGCGTCCTGCGCAGCGAGAAATCGTAGACCTCCCTGCCCCGCGCGGCCTCGACGATACGCGCGGCCTTGCTGGCGAGCATGGTCTGGACGTTGACCGTGTTGAGCAGGCAGCTCTCCAGGATCTGGGCCTGGATGATATCCGCGGTGACGCGCATGACCGGCTCGTTGGGAAAGAACAGACTCCCCTCCGGCATGGCCCACACATCGCCGGTGAACGTTAGCGCGCGCAGGTACGCCAGGAAATCACCGGTGAAGAGACCCAGCGACCTCAGGTACGCGATATCATCCTTCGAGAAACCCAAAGAGCGGACATATTCCAGCGCGCCGGGCAGGCCCGCGAAGACCAGGTACCGCCTCGAGGGAGGCAGGCCCCTGACAAAAAGATCGAAGGTGGCCGTTCGCCCCCTGCGCGCGTGGAAATAACACTGCGACATCGTCAACTCGTACAGGTCGACGAAAAGCCCGCTTCTATCCATCTATTTCCCTGTTATCTTCTTTATCTCAGCCTCTGGGAAGAAATTATCCTTGAAAAGGACACTGCCTTTTTCGTCGATCAGCACGAACGTGGGCACGCCGAGCACATCGAAGCCGTCCGCGGCCTTCATCTCCTCATCGGTAAAGACGCGCGCCGTGAGCTTGCGGTCGCTGACCACGCGTTCGACCGTTTTCTTGCTCTCTCCCGCGTTGATCGCGAAGAGATCCACCTTGCCGCCGAGTTCCTCCTGCTTCTGGTTCAGATCTTTAAGCTCCTTCGGGCAGTAGGGACACCACGAGGTCCAGAAGAAAAGGAGCAGCGGCTTCTTGCTCTGTGCGGTATAGGAAGCAATGTCCACTGTCTTGCCCGAGAGGTCCTGCACAATAAGGTCCTTCTTGTCGGCGATGGAAGCGGATGCGAACGACTGCCTGACGGGCAGCGCGAGGAACGAACAAGCGAGCAGGAGAAAAAAAGAACGTCTGATCATACCGATCTCCTTATGGCATCCGCGATGAAATAAAGCCCGATGGCGACCATCACGGATGCCGCCAGTCTCTCGAACCACATCATCCACTTCCCCGACCGGGGAAGGTTCAGCAGCGCCGCGCTGAACGTGCCGACAATGATCAGGGTCAGCCCGATCCCGTACGCGAAGACCAGGAGCAGGGTCGCGCCGTAGACAAGGTTGCGGGTACTGGCGATGTAGACCAGGATCGCGCCCAGCGCCGGAGCCACGCAGGGGCTGGCGATGAAACCTGAGGTCAGCCCGAGCAGGAACACCGAGAAGAAGTCCTTTTTCCCGCTCTTGACCGTCGCGAGGCTGGGGAAACGGACCGTGAACACCTTGAACATCGACAGCCCGAACAGCACGAACGTGATCCCGACGGCCAGCCGGGTCACCGGATGCGCGCTGACGGCGCCGAAAAGCCTTCCGGTCAGTGAAGCTGCCAGCCCGAGGGCCGCGTACGTGACCGCGATGCCCGACGTGTAGATCAGACTGAGCAGGAAGCCCCGCATCCTCGAACCCTTGGCCGTGACGCCGATATAGCTGGCGGTGATCGGGATCAGGGGATAGACGCAGGGCGTGAAGCTGAGGGTGACCCCTCCAAGGAAAACGAAAACGTAATCTAACGGGCTACCTGACAGACGCATGGAGCCACTCCAGGTAATCCCTGTTGCCCTTGACGATAGGAAAAGCGACTACCTCGGGCACTTCATAGCTGTGGACGGAGCGGACATGCCGTTCCAGGGCGGCGAAACGCGCCTTCGTAGTCTTCGCGACGAGCAAGAGCTCTTTGGCGCGCTCGATCTTCCCCTTCCAGGGAAAAACGGAAGTGAGCCCGGGGATGATATTCACGCATGCCGCCAGCTTCCTGGCGACCAGCTGCCCGGCGATATCCTGTGCCTGTTTTCTGCCCGGAACGGTGATAAAAACGATTATATCCATATATTATCAGTCTTGAACAATTCTACCACGAATACGGACGGCGTTCAAGACCTCTGTGAGGACTTCTCCGGCACTCCCGAATGCGCGGTAGTCCGCAAGTCCAGCCTGCTCCGAAGGTTCGAGATTTATCTCGATAACAGCAGCACCCCTCTGCTTTGCGTGCATCGGGAACGACGCGGCGGGGAAGACGGACAGGGAACTGCCGACCACCAGCAGGACGCAGCAGCCGTCAAGCATGCGGTACGCCTTCTCCATCTCCTCCTCGGGCAGCGTCTCGCCGAAAAGGACGACATCCGTACGGAACCTTCCTCCGCACCGGCACTTGGGGAAATACCTGTCCTTGATGTGCGCCAGGCTCCGGGCCTCATCCTTGTCTGAAGGCATCTGCAGGAGCTTGACCATCTCGGCCACGCGTTCCCGTTCAAGCATGATGCGTGACTGGCAGCGCGGGCAGCGGATGCGGAAACAGTTCCCGTGGAGCTCGGCGACCGAACGGGAACCCGCCCTTCGATGGAGATCATCCACGTTCTGGGTGATGACGCCGTTGAGCAGGCCGGCCTTCTCCAGTCCGGCGAGGGCCAGGTGAGCGGGGTTGGGGTGGGCTGCGAGCAGGACGGAGAACGTCTCGACCATGAAAGCGCGCATCCTGCCCGGATCGTTGTGGAGCACATGCGCAAGACCTTCAGGAGTGGCGAACAGCTCAGGGTCATACCGCTCCCACAGACCTCCCTTGCCTCTGAACGTGGGGATGCCCGATTCGTAGGAGATGCCGGCGCCTGTAAAAGCGACGATGTTCCCCTTCGGGAACACTTCCCTGACGAACTTCTTTAGTTTGACGTCGATCATTCCAGCATTATGACTGAAAGCATACGGCCGGCAGAGGCGCCTTCACGGCGGTACGAGAAAAAATCGGGGCCGCAGCAGGTGCAGATGCCGGCGTCCTTTATGTTGGCCGCAGCGACCCCTGCGCCGATAAGCTGAGCACGGTTCTCGGCGGCCAGATCAAGGCGCAGCCCCTTGCCGTCCTCACGCACTGAACGGGGGAATATCTGTCTGAACTCAGGACCGACGTTATAACAGCATTGCCTGATGGCTGGACCAAAATAACAGTCCATCTTTCCCGGATCGCAGCCGAAGTCAGCGGCGAGCCTGACGACCGTCTTTGCCGCTATCCGGGCTTTGGTGCTTTTCCATCCCGCATGAACGGCAGCGACAGCGGGACCGTCGGAAGCGTAGATGAGGATCGGGAGACAATCGGCGGTGAGGACACCTATCGGCAGAAGACGTTCGGCTGTGACGAGGGCATCAGTGGCGGGGATACCGGTTTCGAACGAAAAAGCTCCCTTCCCCCTGTCCCGCTCCTCAACTTTTATTACCGCGTCGCCGTGGACCTGCTGGGGAAGGACCAGAGAAGCGGGCGCAAAGCCCGAGGCGCGCAGGAACCGCCCGCGGTTCTCCCTTACGCTGTCAGGCTGACCGCAATGGAAAGCCATGTTACCGGAATCCCGCCGGCTGAAGGCGAACTTATGTCCCATCTTCTATCCGGACAGTCTTGTTCCGTGACGTATGCCCTCTGACGATCGAGACAAGATATTTTTTGGTGTGAAAATGCCTGGCGAGGATCTCGATCAGCTGTTCGTTGGCTTCACCGTCGGACGCGGGGCGGGTCAGCCTCACTTTGAGACCGCCCTGTTCTTCTATGACGCTGACGGAGCTTGCTTTAGGCACCACTCTGACGTTGATCTCCATGAGGAATATTGTATCACAAAGACTCGGGGCTCGGGGGGAAAGAAATATTTACGGCTTGTCGGACTCGATCTGCCTGATATTCTGCAGGTTCTGCAGCTTGTCCGAGAAACGGCCAAGGCGGCGGGTGCTGTCGTCATATTTCTTGCAGGCGTTTACCAGATGGCTGCCGGTGAGCTCGAAATCCTCTTTGAACTTGTTCATCTCCGTGGAAAGCGCAGCGAGGTTCTTGAGGATCTCCTGGGCGTTCTGCTCGATCTTGAGCCCTTTCAGCCCCAGACAGATGACCTGGAGGTAGGCGTAAAAGGTGTTCGGCGAGACCGGGATGACCTTTTTCGAGAGACAGAAAGCCAGCATGTCCTCCTTGATGATCACCTCGTAATAGACGTTCTCCGCCGGGATGTACATCAGCGCGAAATCATACGTGTTCTCGTCGGGCAGGATATACTTGGAAGCGATCTCGTCGATGCGGTTCTTGATGTCGCGGATGAAGAGCTTGCGGAGGGCGGATTTCTCCCCTTCGTCCTGGGTCTCAAGCATCTTCTTGAAATTCTCGAGGCTGAACTTGGCGTCAACGGGGACCAGACCGCCTCCAAGGCGGATGACCGCGTCCACGGCGTCGCCGGTCCGGAACTTGTACTGTATCTCGTAATAGTCCTTCGGCATCACCTGCGCCAGCAGGTTCTCCAGGAACATCTCCCCCAGCTGTCCGCGCAGTTTCGGCGCCCGCAGGAGCTCCTGCAGCCCCGCTATATCCTTGCCGATCTCGTAGATCTGCCGGTTGCTGGCCTCAAGCCGGCCGAGGGACTCTTTTACATTGCCGAAAATACTGGCGGCGCCGCCGATCTCGAGGCTTATGTTCTTGTTGGCGTCCAGGAACATCTGGTTCATCCGGTCAAGACGCTGGCTCATCTGCGAGGAGATCTTGAGGACCATCGCAATCAGCACGACCGTCAATATGAGGAACAGGACCGCGAAAAGCATATTTTCCTTCCTTTATTGTCCGCTATTATAGCACCGGACCAGGCTCCACATCGGTTAGGCGACCTCCTCCTCCAGCTTCTTCACCAGGTCATCCGCCTCCTTGACCAGCTGCGCTGAAACGAGCTTGGCGGACTTGAGCTCTTCGGTCAGCGAACGCAGGGTCCCGAGGAACCGCTTGATCGTCGCGGTCCTCTTCTGCTCCCAGGCCTCCTCGGGCTCAAGCTCCTTGCGCTGGCGGATCATCTGCGTGAGCTCCTTCTTGACCTCGCCGTCGTCCTTGCCCTCGAGCACGGCCGTGCGGAAGTTCTGATAGTCCTCGCCGTCGAGCGTCTTCTTCTCTTTGGCCTGACGCAGCAGGTCGATGGTCTCGTACCCGGGGAGCTTGTCCTGCTTCGACTCGTCCATGTAGGAGCTGAGCACCTGCGGCTCCTCTTTCTCGAGGAAATAATACGACCTCAGCAGCTTCATAGACGTGTTCTTCTTGATGCCGATCTCCTTCGACGTGTACTGCTCGAAATCGTTGTACCCCCATTTCTTGTAAAGCCGGTCCTTCCAGGCCATGTACAGGGCTCTGCCCAGTTCGACCCACGACGTCTTGAAGTCCTTCGCGCAGGCCAGTACGTGCCTGCGCTGCGGATCATCGGTATCATTGATGCGCTGTTCGAGACTGTTCAGACCCTTACTCATTTATCTTCTCCCTTTTTCTCCGGAAGCATGGGAATAGAAGTCTTGTTCTTCTTCTGTTCTTCCAGGAACTGTTCGAATAACTGTGAGAACCTGTCCTCGAGCTCGTTGTGCTGCGCCTTGAGCTGCTCGTTGGTCTTCGCCGAGAGCTCCAATCCTTTCCTGAGCCCCTCCGCCTCCTCCTTAAGGAGCGCCTCTTCGGCCTTCAACCGCTGCTGTTCCTTGAGCAATACCTCTTTCTCCTGCGCGAAGGCGGACACTTCCTGTCCCATTCCCTCCAGTTCCTCCTTCATCGCCGCGAGCCTGGACTCGCGCTCGACGACGGCGGCCTCGAGCTGGCGTATTTTCTCGGCGGATTTTGCCGCAGCGTCCTGCTTCTCCCGGACCGAACGCTCGTCCTGCCGTGAAGACGACAGCCAGAACGCGACAGCCGAGCCGAAAAGGCCAAGCAGAAGGAAGATAAAAACAGGAGGGTTCAGCAGGAACGCCATTATTTTTTCGTCTTAAGCAGTTTGAGGAAGATCCTGACTATCTTCGGGTCGAACTGGCTGCCCGCCCCATCCCTGAGGATCTTTATCGCCTCGTCCCTCGAGAATGCCTTGCGGTACGGGCGGTTGGAAGTGAGGGCCTGGTAGACATCAGCGACCGAGATGATCCGTGCGCCTGCAGGAATGTTCTCGCCCTTGAGGCCGGCCGGATACCCCTTCCCGTCCCAGCGCTCATGGTGGTACAGGATGAACGGTATTATCTTGTGCAGGAACTTGATCGGCCGCAGGATATCGGCGGCGATCTGCGGATGCTTCTTGATCTCGTCGTATTCCTCGGCGGACAGCTTCGAATCCTTCAGCAGGATATGGTCGCTGATGCCGATCTTGCCGAGATCGTGCAGGATGGCCGCCTGCTTGACCGCGTCGATCATCTCTGAAGGGTAGCCGAGCATGCGGGCCAGCCGCGTGGCGTACTCGACCGTCCGCTCCACGTGCTCACCGGTATAATGGTCCTTGATCTCGATGGTCTTGGCGAAGGCGAAGATGGATTCGACGAGGCTCTGGTTGGCCTGCTTGGTGACCTTACCCAGCTTGTGCCTGAGGCTGACCACGTTCTCCGGACGCTTCCGGCGCTTCACGGCCAGGCGCCCCTTCACGTCGAACGAAGAGTAGACCCGGTTGCCCCCGTCCTCCTTGGCCTTGTCCATGATCATGTCGGCAAGGTCCACAAGGTCCATCGGAGCCGCTATCTTCTCCTCAGGATAGGAGACGACCGCCATGCTCAATTTGATCCTGACCTCGTGCGTCTTGTTCCCGAACGAATACAGGCCGATCTCATCGAGGATCCGCTGCGCCTGGATTATGGTCTGGAAACGGTCCACGCCGGGCGAGATTATGACGAACTCCTCGCCGCCGTAACGGCCCACGATGTCGTACCTGCGCACCAGCTTCTTGAGCTGCTGGGCAAGCTGCTGCAGGATGAGGTCGCCGAACGGATGGCCGTACACGTCGTTGATCGACTTGAAATAATCGACATCGAGCATGATCAGCGAAAGCGGCTGCTCGTACCGGCGGCTGCGCGTTATCTCGACGTCGAGGGCTTCTTCGAGGTAACGGTGGTTGTAGAGCCCGGTATGCGGATCGCGCAGGGCCAGTTCCCTGAGCCGCTTGTTGGTCTTGAGCAGTTCCCTGTTGAGGCGGGCCATCTCCTGCTCGGCCTGCTTGCGCTCGGTGATGTCCTCGAGGGTCTCGATGACCCATTCCACTCCCCCCATCCGGGGGTTGCGGACCGCGGCCGCGGTGGCCTTGAGCCATCTTCCTTCGTTGCCCAGGGGCGCGAAGAAAGCTTCCACCTCGACGGCCTGCTCGGGCAGCTTGCGCACGGTCATGCCCTTATAGCAGGAACGGATGGTGCGTTCGGACGCTCCGTCAAGGACGAAATCGCAAAGGCAGGGCCTCGCGGAGGGGAAGAACGGCTTCCATTGTCCTTTTGTGCCGATCATATCGCGGGATCTCTGGCCGGTGAGTATTTCGCAGGCACGGTTCCATTCCACGATGGTATGGTCCTTGCCTATGACGAAATGAGCGATGGAACTCGCTTCCAGGGCGTTAGCGGGAAAGGTCTCCGGACGCGATTTTCTTCGAAGCTCCATAGGGGGTATGGGTTGTGTTTTTACGCCCCAATTATACCATAAGGCCGTTAAAAAATCAAAGGCGGGATAACTACCTGGGGAAGGAGAAGTTACCAAGCTGGTCCCGGTACTTCTGCAGGCTCTTGTCCCCCTGTTTCTGGAGGGACTCACGGAACTTGTTCCTGGTGGAGGCGATCGACCTGTCCAGATCGCTGTTGAGCTTGTCCATATCGATACCCGCTATCTGCTCGAGGTTGGCGCTGCTGAGCGCGCGGGCGAGGATGGCGTTGACCAGTGAATACGGGTTGGTTATGTCGGCGAACTTCTCGTTTATCTCAAGCTCGAAGGTCCTTTCAAGCGGGCTGCCGAGCGCGAAATCGCGGTAGATCAGCTTGCCGATGGAAAGCTGGACCAGGTCGATCGTCATCGGGGGCGGCTTCCCCCCTCCCTTCGGCTGGAGCGCCCTGAGGCTGTCTATGTTGAGGGTCGCTTTCCTGTTCCTGACGATCACCAGGGCAGCCAGATCAAGCTTGAGCTCCAGGATATGGGGCTTTCCGCTGAACACCGAACCGACGTCGACCGCCAGCGCCAACGATGGTATGTCCGCCATGAGCCTGTCCGTGTCGGTGAAGCCCGGCGGGTTGTAGATCCGGACGTCGCCCGCCTCAACCCTCGACCGCAGGACCGAGAAACTGAACTTTTTCATCTCCATCGGGGCTCCGGTCACCGCGGTGAAACCGGCGGTGACCATGGACCGCGCGATCATGTCCTTGAGCATGAAGACCACCGCGACCACGGCGGCGGCCGAGATGATGATTATCTTCGTCCTCTTCTTCATTTAGTCACCTTGAGCGCCATCTCTATGGCTGAGATCACGTCAAGCGGGTTGAAAGGCTTGAGGATGCACCGCTGGATGCCGCAGATGTTCATCAACGACATGTGCTCCTCCTCGGTGAAGAAACCGGTCATCGCGATGATAGGGATATGTCCCGTCTTGTCGCTGTGCTTGAGCTGGTCGGCCACCTCGAAACCGTTCAAGCCCTCCATCTTCAGGTCAAGCAGGATGACGTCCGGCACCACCGCCGACGCCTCCCTGACCACGGTCTTCGGGTCAGCGATCTGCCTGACCTCGTAACCGCTCAGGTCCAGGATCTCCTTGAGCTCCTGGAGGAATTCGCTGTCGTCATCGACTATCATGACCTTTCCCTTCGACACACCGTCCTCCTTCATATGTTATATTTTCTGGGGAATGATCTTCGCAAGCGGTATAACCACTGTGAAACTGCTGCCTTTGCCGGGAAAACTCTTCACCTCTATACTGCCCCCGCAGGTCCGGACTATCTCCCGGCTGATCGAAAGTCCCAGCCCCGACCCTTTGAGCTCCTTCGTGGTGAAGAACGGTTCGAATATCCTGTCCTCGCACTGGAACGGTATCCCGGTCCCCGTGTCGGTGAAACTTATCCTGATGCCGTTCTTGTCCATCGCGGTCGAAATGTTGAGCTCCCCTCCCTGCGGCATCGCCTCGAGCGCGTTCTTGATGATATTGACGAAAACATGCTCGAGCCCTATGTCGGGCAAGGGAGGAAGGTCCGGGTCATAGGAACGGGATATCCTTATTGCCTTGTCCACCCTCAGCTTGAGCGTCTCGACCGACTCGTCAAGGAGGCGGTTGAGCCCGACAAGGCCCGGAGAGGGGTCGAACGGCGCCTCCCGCAGCAGGCGGTCGGTCAGCCTGCCTATCCGCGAAAAGCCTTCCTTCATCTCCTCCAGGTACCGGAGCGCGCCGGTGTCCGGGGAACTGGCCGCCATCAGCTGGTCCGTGCGCAGGCGCAATGTCTCCAGCGGTCCTTTTATCTTCGGCGCCAGCCCCACGGCCATCCTGCCGACGGTGGAATATCTGTCCAGGAGCTCCGTCTCCCGGTGCAGCGAGGCGTTCTCATGCCGCATGCGCCAGAAAGCGAAAAGGTCCTCGATGATCCGATCCGCGTACCTGCACACCGAGACCGAAAGGGCCTCGTCCGGCTCGGAGAACCCGCCGGGCGCGCACTTGTCGCTGAGGTTGAGCACCCCGAAGATATTGTCCCGGACGCACAGAGGGACCGAGATGTCCGAGCAACCCTCCCGCGCCGGCGCCGACTGCCCGGCAAAGCCGTGAGCGCGGTAGCACTGGTCAAGGACAAGCTCCCCTGTCTCAGGGTCCGTGAGGAAAAGCGACGCGTTCCCCGCGCCGGTCAGGCGCATGAGCCCGGTAAGCATCCCTTTGAGGAAACCGCGCACGAGGGCGTCAAGCTCCGCTGAATACAGGATCCTTTCCTCAAAGCCTTGGTTCATGGCGCTACCGATTGCCCTCTCATGTTCGCGGCAGCCTCTATCTTCCTTATGATGTGCAGCGGAGGGAGCGGTTTCTGCAGATAATTCTTTACATTGAAGAACCTGAGGAGGGGAAAATCGCGCTCTTCCGAGAAGAACCCTGATATGATAATGACGGGGATACTGCCGGTGGAAGGCGAGTTCCTCAGCTTGTCCAGCACGTCGAACCCGCTCATCTTCTTCATCTTGAGGTCGAGCAGGATCACGTCCGGCTTGCTCCTGGCCGCCGCCATGAAAGCCTTGGTGGAATCCTCTATGGCGTTGACCTCATAACCGCTCAGGACGAGCAGTTCTTTCAGCTCGCCGAGGAATTCCCGGTCATCATCGATGATGAGCACTTTTCGGGCCATAGACGGGACGGCTGGCGGTGGACTTTTGGATCAACTTTAATACTCCTATACTACTACCTCTCCCGCGGCCTGTAAACCGCCTGATACCCCTTTTTCCTGACTTTTCTCCCCCGGTCAGGCGGTCAGCTCCTTGATCTTGTCGAGCAGGAGCTCGACATTGAAAGGCTTATTGATGAACCCGTCCGCAAGGGAAAAGATCTCATCTTCCTCATCCTCCCCCTCCTTGTTGGAACCCCAGGCGGCCTTCTCCTTCATCAGGCGGCGCATGGGACGGGCGCTGAGCACCAGGACACAGGGATTTTCCTTCTCGCGCTTGATCATCTTGAGAAGGTCAAGACCGTTTATCCCGGGGATCTTCAGGTCAAGGAGCACAAGATCGAACTTCTTCGACGCCAGCTCATCCTTCGCGGCGATCCCGTTGTAGACCGCCCGGGTATCATACCCCTCGTCCTTTATGATCTGCGCCAGCTCCTGACAGATTTCCTCGTCATCGTCGACAATGAGCACCTTCTTCATCAGTCTGTCCCCTTCTTTAACGGTAAAGACAGCAGGACCGTCGTCCCTTCGCCGGGCCTGCTCTTGAACTTGATCTTCCCTCCGTGCATGGCGACCATCTGGTTGCTGACTGCCAGGCCCAGACCGGTCCCCTTCGATTTGGTCGTGAAAAAAGGCCTCGCGATCTTCCCGATGTTCTCAGCGACTATGCCCGTGCCGGTGTCAGAGACGCTTATGCCGAAGACGCTGCCCGTCCGCTTGGCGCGGACCGTGATCCTCCCCTTTTTCTCCGGGAGGGCCTCGTAGGCGTTGGAAAGGATGTTGACCAGTATCTCCTTTATCTGCTGCGGGTCCACGTAGACCCTGAGGTCCCGGCAGTCGTTGCGCACCTCCACATCGACCGGCCAGTCGAAGAAGCGCGGCCTGACCGAGGCCACAGCGTCCTCAAGGATATCGGAGAGGCTGACGAACTCGCGCATCGGGGTCTTTATCCTCGAGTAGTTGAGCAGGTTGCTGATGATCTGGTCGCTCTCCAGGATCTTCTTCTCGATGGTCTCTATGTGTTCCTTTATCGGGAGCTCGCCCTGCATCTTGCGCCGTATGTTGTACGCGCCCATCCTGATCGCCGCCAGGGGATTCCTCAGCTCATGGGCGACGGTGGCCGCCAGGACGCCTATCTCGGAGAGATGGCGGGAATCGGCAAGTTCGTTCTGCGCCTTCAGAAGCTGGCGGGTGCGCTCCCTGAGGAGTTTCTCGAAGCTGTTCTTGTCCTTCTTGAGTATCGCCTCGTTCTCCTTCTGCTGGCTGATATCGCGTATGGTCTCGATGCCTCCTACGATCTCACCGTTCTCGTCGAACAGCGGCGTGGCCTTCATCTGGAGGAAGGCTCCTTTCCCCCTGTTGATCAGAGGTATGAACCGTTCGACATACAGCGTCTGGCCGTCCTTCTCCACCGGACCGTATTCGGCCGTTATCTTCTGGAGGTCCCATCCGAGCATGTCGATGAGGATCGGACAGGCCTTGCCGTAGAACGGCACGGCGTAACAGTGGTCGCCCTTCCCGATCACGTCCGCCTTGATGACCCCCGTAAGCTCTTCCATCTGCTGGTTCCACGCGATGATCTTCTTCTCGCGGTTGATGACGAACGTCGGCTCGGGGAGGAAATCGATCATGTCCAGCAGCTGCCGGTGGGCCACCTGCAGCTTGTCCTCCGCGGTCTTGCGCTCGGTTATATCGACCCCAAGCGCCCATGTCCTCCACCCCGGGATCGGGTAGGTCCCGGATATGTCGGACCAGCTGATCATCCGGCCGCTCCCGTCCTTAGCCGTGATCTGCCACTCCCAGTCGCGGAAGAACACCCTGTTGTTGTTCCATTTCTCGACGAATCTCCTGCGCCTGCGCGTATCGCGGCAGAGCAGGCTGAAGGCCCCGGTGTTGCCGACGATCTCGCCGGCTGTGTACCCGGTCACCCGCTCGCACTCCTTGTTCCACAGGACGATGGTGCCCCCCGCGTCTATCGCGAACAGCATGACGGGCAGATGGTCAAGCAGTCCGCGCAGCAGCTCCTGGTCGTGGCGCAGCGTCGATACCGCCATCTCCCGTTCCCGCTCCGCCATCTTGCGCCCGGTGACGTCCCTGAAGATGATCTGTATCCCGGTCTCCCCGTTGAACCGGATCGGGGACGCAGAAAGCTCTATGACCGCCTCGCGGCCGTCAGCGAGCCTGAACGTCTCATCGCGCGTGACACCCTTGAGCCCCTCCCCCAGGACCTGTTCCATCCTCCTGCCCATCTGTTCATGCAGACGCTCCGGGATGAAATCGAAGACGCTGCGTCCCGTCAGTTCCCCGACCGTGCTTCCCAGCAGCGCCGCGCCCGCCGGATTTATATAGGCGATCCGGTTGCCGATATTGACGCCCACACCGTCAGGCAGGACTTCCATCAGCTCACGGTACCTTCTCTCGCTCTCGATCAGACGCTTCTCGATCTCCTTGCGCCCGGTTATATCGATGATCGTACCGCGTATCTCGTCCTCTTTCAGTACGGCGTTCATGATCAGTTCCAGCCGCGTACCGTCTTTCTTGAGCGCGGTGAACTCGAAGTTATCGGCGCGCCCATCGCGCTGGAGCTTCTCAACCAGCTCCCGGCGCCGCTGCGGGTCGGCGTACCGCTTGTCGCATGCCTGCGACGCCAGCATATCCTCGACCGAATCGAACCCGAAGATCGATGACAGGGCCTTATTGAGGTACATGAGCCTGCCGTCCTTCGTAGTGCGGAAGACGCCCACCAGCTCGTTGTCGACCAGATGGCGGCATTTCTCCTCCGACAGCTGCCTGCCGACCATAAGCATCGCTATCGGTTGACTGCGGTCATCCCTGCGCAGTACCAGCGAGACGGCCATGCCGATATCCGAACCGTCGCGGCATTTCAGCAGCAGTTCGCCTTCCCATGATCCGAAGGAAACGATCCGTTCAAAGACGGCGCCGTACCCGTCGGGGAATTCCGTGCTCAGCAGGCTGCGCCAGGGCTTTCCCAGCGCCTCTTTCATCGTCCACTGAAGCTTCTGTTCACAGCCCCTGTTCCAGAAGACGATATGTTCGTCCCCATCCATGACCATGATCGGGATCGAGGCATCCGCGAAAAATGAAACGAACTCCTCGAACACCTCGGACTTGATGTTCGGGGCCCCTAAAAAAGCCTGGCCGGCCCACAGCTGGCCGGCCAGACGTCTGATACCGAACTTTTTGTTTTTTTCGGCCGAGATCCCGTTATCTACGTTTTCCGCCATTGGTCCTCTTGCCGTTCGAGCTCCGCGCCGAGGATCGCGCGGTGGTCTTCTGCGCCCTGGACTTCTCCTTGAACCGCTTCCGGTACTCGGTAGGGGTCAGGTCGATCATCTTCTTGAAGATGCGTATGAACGATTCGGCGTTCTGGTAGCCGAGTTTGTCGGAGATCTGGTCGATGTTGTACCCGGTGGTCTCCAGGAGCTCCTTGGCGCGCTTGATCTTCAGCTGCAGCTTATACTCGCTGAAACCGGTCCCGGTCGACTGCTTGAAAATCCTGCTCAGGTATTTGGGGCTCAGGCACACCGCCACGGCCGCGTCCTTGAGGCACACCTTCTTGTCGCCGTTGCGCTCGGTGAACTTTTTGACGCGCTCGATCTTGCCCTCGATGTCGCTGGCGGTGATCTCGGGCTCCCCGCGCTTGCGCGCCAGGAGCGTCTCGATGATCTCCTTGGTCCTCTCGGGATCGATCGGCTTCTCCAGGTAATCGTCAGCCCTGCCTTTAAGCGCGTCGATCGCCACGGTCTTCGAGCTGAAACCGGTCAGTATGATGATACCGACCTCGGGCGCGATCTTCCTGACCTCCTTGAGCACGTCGGTGCCGTTGAGGCCGGGCATGACCACATCCAGGATCACGAGGTCGATCTCATTGGGGCGCTTGAGAATGTTCAGCGCCTCGGTCCCGTTGGACGCCTCGGTCACCTCGTAGTCCTCGAGAAAATATCTCATCTCGGTACGGAAATCCTTATCATCATCGACGAGGAGGATCTTATCAGACATAGTTACCTTCCTGTTCCTTTACGATTCCTGTTCCTGCTCCTGCCCCGACCCGGCAGGCTCATTCTCTTGCGTCAGTTCGCGGATGCGGACCCTCTGGATACCCAGTGCTTCCCTGATCTGGCCCTCCTGGACGTACCCGAGGTCCTTGAGCGTCTCGCCCAGGGCGATGTCGCGGCGCCAGTGCATCATCAGCGCCTCGTGCAGCTGATCCTCGGTGACGACCTTCCTCTCGAGGAGTATCTGGCCGAGCGGACAGTACGCCTTGAGCACGCTTTCCTTCTTGGTGTAGACCTGCAGGGGGGCGTTCTTTTCCTTGAGTCCGTTGCGCCGGTCAGCCATGAACTTGCTGCCGGGGATCTCCTTGAGGTAGCGCTTGACCTCAGCCACCTTCTCGTTGATCTCGAGCATGTTGCGCAGCTCTGAAGACGAGTGGCGGTTGATCAGCGCGATGGAGACGCTCATCAGAGGGGCATTCCTGGTCTTGCGGCTCCGGTCCTTGGCGACGATGAAGCCGCGCGCGCGGTCCTGGGCGGTGTAGTGGAACGGGATGATGTTGTCGAACAGGCAGATGAAGTTCTCGCAGATCGGGACGGCGCGTTCGACCGAGCTGATGAAGACGAAATCGTCCCCGCCGATATGGCCGATGAAATCCTCGCGCGCGCCGAACTTGCGCACGGCGGTGTAAAGCATGTGCGCGGTCTGCACGATCACGCTGTCCCCCCTCTGGTACCCGTAGACATCGTTGAAGTACTTGAACCCGTCGATGTCGATGTAGCCGAAACAGAAATGTTCGCGGTGCTCGATGCGTTCCATGAGCACCTGCTCTATCATCCTTCCTCCGGGAAGTCCGGTCAGGGGGGTAGCGCTGAAGCTGTACTGCGCGCGCTTGATGGCCATCTCGATGCGCACGCGCAGGTCGAGCGGGTCGGGGGGTTTTATGAGGTAGTCGTCGACACCCTGCTTGAGGTTCAGGAGCTGCTCGCGCAGCTGCCGCTTGTTGATCAGGGTGATGATGGGGATGAACGCCGTTATGAAATCGTCCTTGAGAAGACGGCAGATGGTCAGGTGGGATCTGCTCGCGGAATAGACGTCAACGACGATCGCGTCAGGCGCAAGCCTCTTGACGAACCCGATATCGTTCGCCGGAGCCTCATGGATGGCCACCTCGTATCCCCACCCGTCAAAACAGAACCCGAGGACTTTCTTGAGGTTGTCATCCGAGGAGATTATCAGTATCCTCTTAACTTTTTCCATCGCGCGTCAGGGGGGACGTGGTGAAAAAATCCTATCTATTATTATACCAAAAAATCAACCCGGAATACACGCAAATTTGCGCACCATCCGCACCGGATGGTAGGACAACTTGGACTTGCGCAGCCCCTC
>JBLMZF010000101.1:0-6409 GCA_050258655.1 Deltaproteobacteria bacterium
GAGAAGCGACGGCAAAAGGGTCAGCGCCAGCCCTGTCAGGGTCAGCATCACCGAGAACACGGTCATACGGCGGAACCCGTACCGGTCGAGAAAACGGCCAGCCATCGGTGTCACGATGACACCGAGCAGATAGACCGCGAAGATGCTTCCGAGCCCGGCCGGACCAAGATTAAACGGAGGCAGCGCGAGATGGAAATTGGCGAAGGTGAAAGCGCCGACAAGCGAGAAAAGTATGGTGAATCCCATACAGCATATCGCGAGAAGCCGTAAGTTCCTCAGATGGATCCACGTATCCGCCATGGAATGCGCGACGTGTTTAGCGGGGATGAAATTCGCCGCAAGCGGAAGCCATTCCCGTACCGCGAAGGCTCCCAGGAGATTGAGGATCCCCAGGACAAAGAACGCGGCCCGCCAATCCGTATGGCTGGCGATGACACCTGTCAGGAACCTCCCGAGAAACCCGCCGAACACCGTCCCGCTCACATAGGAAGACATCACCAGGCCGGAACGATCGTGGAACTCCTCATTGATATAGGCCATGATAACGGCAACCACACCGGGCACGAAGAGCCCCTGGACGAAACGCCAGAACACGAGCGCGGGCAGGCTCGTGGAAGTCACCGCGAGGAGTGTTGACGCCGCCATCCCGAAAAGAGCCGGGACAATGACCTTCTTGCGCCCGATCGTCTCGGCGAAAAGACCGACGAAGGGGGCGACAAGAGCGACAGCCAGGGTCACGACGCTCACGGTAAGGCTGACCGCGAGTTCCGAGGCGCCAAACACCTTCTGGAAATACGGGAGCAGCGGCTGTGTGCAATAGACGCTGAGGAACGTGCAGGCGCCCGCGACAGCCGCCGCCGCGATCGCCGGCGCAAGACTCCCCTCTTTCCTGGTATTGATCGATCTTGAGGACGTATGGATGGCCACGTGATGTCTATTGATGGAGAGGCAGTTCTATTTCCACCGTTGTGCCCTTGCCTTCTTCAGAACTTATTTTTATCTTGCCTTTGTGCATCTCTACGATCTGGCTGACCACCGGCAGGCCAAGTCCTGTCCCGCGCGCTTTCGTGGAAAAAAAAGGTTCGAATATCTTATCGAGGTTCTCCGGGCTGACCCCTGCGCCGTTGTCGCTTATCCGGATGCTGGCATGCCCATCGCTTTTATGTATATCCACCCCGATCTTTCCCTGTCTTTTCTCCGGGATGGCTTCGATCGAATTGTTCAGGATATTGCTGAAGACCTCTCTGATCTGGACCGGATCGGCGGAAACAAGCGTTCCCCGGGCTTGCGCGTCCCTGATCTCTATCTTCACAGGCCTGTTGACATGGCGTTCTTTTGAGGAGACTGCCGTTTCCCGGATCAGGTCGCAGATATTGACTTCCCTTACCTCGGGGCGTTTCAACCTGGCATATAAAAGGAGATTATCGATGATCTCATCACTTTCGTCGACTTTCCTGCGTATATTCTCCGCGCTCCTTTCGATCGCGGGGTTTTGCGCCTTGCGTCGTATGCTCGAACCGGCCAGTCCGATAGCGGCCAGCGGATTACGCAGTTCATGGGCGATGGTCGCGGCAAGTTTTCCCAGGTCCGACAGCCTGCGTGAACGGTCAAGCTCCTTCTGGGTCTCTACCAGCCTGTAACTGCGCTCGGTGATCAGCCGTTCGAGCGTCTCCCTGTCCCTCCGCAGTATCTCCTCGGCTTTCTTGCGTTCAGTGATGTCCTGCAGGATGCCGATGATCCGGCAGGCCTTGCGCCTGGTCCCCTCACCTTTATAATAAACGTGGCCGATGGAGACAATCCAGCGAAGGGTACCTTCCGGCATCAACACACGATATTCTGCGGCGTACTCGCCGTTAGAAGAAGGGGACAGCGCTCTGTTCCAGGTGTCGACCGTCTGTTTTCGGTCTTCGGCATAGATAAGCGACTGGACTTCACGAAGCATCATCTTCCGTCCCCGGGGTACCCCGAAAAACTCGCAGCTCCTTTCGTTCCAGATGACCTCTCCGCTTTCCAGGTCGATATCGTACAACCCCAGGCCCGCCCCCTCGACTGCCAGATTGAGCCTATCCCGGGATTCCCGCAGCAACGCCTCGGCTTCCTTGCGCTCCGTTATATCCTGTACGAACGCGATGATAAGCGCGCGGGTCAGCATCGCGTCGGAGATAAGTACCCATTTTCGCCTGCCGTCTTTGGCGACATATTCCTTTTCATACGGCGTGCTCACCCCCGTCCTTTCCAGTTCCTCGATCCCTTTATGATCGCGGGGGAGATATTCCGGAGGGGTCATCTTCTTCCAATCGACCTTTTTCTGCCTGAGATCCTCACGGGTGTAGCCTATTATTCCCAGGTAATGATCGTTCGCCTCGTATATATGTCCCTTGGCGTCTGCAATGACGAACCCGATTATGTTCGAATTGAAGATGCGGTTAAACTTCCGTGAGCTGTCCTGGAACTGTTCCTCCATCTTTATCCGTTCGCTGATATCCCTGCCAACGACCATCGCATGAGGACTGGAGTCTTCCATAAAGACGACAGAACTTACCTCAACAGGAAGCCTCGTCCCATCCTTGCGCCTGAAAGTCATTACCCCGCGGAATTTCCCTGTCCTCGCCCTTTCTTCGATGCCTTTTCGCAGACCTTCATCATTGACCACGATCCCTTGCCGGCCGGTCTTACGGATCTCCTCCTCAGTCATGCCAAGCATATCTTGTGCGGCCGGATTGGCGGAAGTGATCGTCCCGTCAGAAAGGGTCAGGAATATTGCATCCAGGCTGTTCTCGAAGATCGCCCTGTACTTGGTCTCTTCAGCTTGCCTCATATATATATTTTACTGTGGAATAAGGCAACAAAAAAGCCGCTTCATGGAAATTTTCTAATGAAGCGGCAAGATGGATGACTTCAGGCATCTGCCTGATATCCAAAAATCCCAGCTAAATACCTTCTATAACCACCGCATTGGTCACTGTTGCCTGTTCCCGTAAAGGAGCGACGGCTTTGTAATCCGGAGAATTCCACCACGCGTCGAATTTATCTTTCGATTCAAATTCTACGATAATAAGCCGTGCGGGATTCCAATCGCCTGAAACAACTGTTGTTTGACCACCCCGGGCGAGGTATCTTCCGCCGAACTTCTCAATAGTCCGGGGCACCTGTTTGATATATTCACCGTACTTCTGCTTATCGTGAACTTCTTTAGCTTCCACTATCATGTAGACTGCCATATATTCCTTTTTTTCACTTTTCTTTGTGCTTGAAACGGATCTCCGCGTCCTCTATCTTCTTGCCCAACTCCACATCAATCAGCTTTGACTTCCTCATGTTCAGTATCTGTTCGGGATAAATACTTCGATGTCCTGTAATAAGGAAACTGATCACACAGGCGATCGCCGCATAAGGCGCTATCTTTCCCCCAAAGAGTTCAATGGCGATTATACTGGCAGCGATAGGCGTGTTGGTCGTGCCCGCGAGGACAGCCACCATGCCGAGTGAAGCAAAAAGCGAGAGGTCAAGATGAAGCAAACTGGCCCAGAAACTTCCCGAAGCCGTGCCAACAAAGAAAATCGGGGTTATCAAGCCGCCGCTTCCACCCGCTGCAAACGTTAAACCTGTGGTAAGCATCTTCACAAGGAAAGCGTACCAGGGCAATTGCCCGCCCTCAAGGCCGGAAACAATGCTATCCAGTCCTAAACCAAGATATCGCGTCGACAAAAGAATGCTGATGACGATAAGTGCGGTACTGCCGGCAAGAGCCTTAAAGATCAACCCCGCCTTAGCGCCGGCCTTCTCAAGAAGTCCCATGGCTTCGATGAACAGGAAGGAGACAAGACCGAAGAAAAGTCCGGCGGCCACTATTCCAATAAAAGAAAGAGGAGTAAAGACCGCAGGACAGCTTACCGGATAATGAAAATAAGAGATACCCAAAGAAGATGACACCTGATAACTGACGATACCTGCAATAAACGAAGGCAAAAGCACTTCATACAAGATACTGCCGACATAGAGGACCTCTACACCGAAGATAGCGCCGCCGACCGGAGTGCCAAAAACCGAGGCAAAACCTGCGCTGATGCCGCAGATCACCAGGCGTTTACGGTCATGATCATCCAACCTCATCAGATCGGAAAAAGTGGATGCCATGCCTGCGCCTATCTGCACGCCCGGTCCCTCCTTCCCTGCTGACCCGCCGAAAGCGATCGTAAGGACAGTCGAGATGAGCTTGACGGGCACAACGAGGAATTTGATCCTGCCGGCGTGCTTATGGACGGCTTCGATGACCTTTTCCGTCCCGTGACCGGCTGCATCCGGAGCGAATTTACGGACAATCAAAGCGCTCAGCAGAATAGCGGCGGGAAGAAAGTAGAAATAATGCGGGAGGGCCGCGGCCTTGACGATGGACCATTCGAGTGTCTTGAGGAAGAACGCGACCGAATATCCTACAATAATGCCGGTAGCGGCGGCAAGCGCGATCCATTTGAACGCGCTGTAAAAAAGCACACTCTGTTCCTTAATCCTCTTTCGCATGCGATTACTATATCTTGATAAGACAGATAGTGCAAGGCGGAAATAAAAAAGCCCGCATCTCTGCGGGCACATGCTGGGCACAAGGGAACTGCTAAGAAGTGTTCTTTTGCGCCTGCGCAGCTTCCTTGTACTTTCTTGCAACGAATGCGATATCCTTCCTGGTCATCCACCGTGTTTCAAAATCCGTCCCTTGCGATAAATACAGCTGGCTGTTTTTCTTCAGGAAACGAATTCCATATTTTTGCGGATGATCAAAAACATCCGTACCGAAGAAGAGTAATAACTGCTGACCCGCCGAATTGTACGAGATCCTTACATTCAATCCCAGCAGAAAGTTTAAAGTCCTTAACGCCGATTCCCGCGTTTGTCTCGGCAGGCCGTACAAAGTAAAAACCTCGGGTTCAATACACGCCGCCTGCGTCATACGGATAGTCTCGGCAAACTGACGCAGATCGATGCGTTTATTGACCGCCCTGTTCACCTCCGGATCAACCGATTCAAGGCCGTACGCCACATACTTCACGCCCGCCTTCGCCATCAGCCTGAGAAGCGGGGCATCTACCAGATCCGATCTCGTCTCACACCAGATCTCGACTTTCCAGCGTTTCTTGATGATGCCCCCCATGATCGCCCGAACCCGCTTCCTGTCGAAGGTGAACGAAGGATCCGCGAAGAAAAACCTCCGCTTCCCCTTCCTGATGCAAGCTTCCATATCCTCGAGCACCCGCCGGGACGAATGAGCCCTGATTGTCCGCCTGAACGCGGCCGGGGTGTAACAAAAAGCGCAGTTATACGTGCAGCCGCGGGAAGTGAGCATCATCACTCCGGAGTGGTCGCTCCACCGGAACACGCCCGTCTTATAGGGAGAAGGAAGCCTGTCGAGATCGCGCACAAGAGGTGCAGCTTCTGTCTCATAAATCCCATCCTCCCCCCGGAAAACAATGCCCCGGACCTCGCGAATATCCCCCTGACGCACAAAGCAGTCGACCAACTCCGGCAGCACTGTCTCCCCTTCACCGCGAATGATCACATCAACTGCCGCCATCTGGACCAATGCCTGGCCGGGCATAAACGTCGCCTGTGGACCGCCGATGACAACCAAGATGGACGGGTCGCACTTCTTAACCAGCCTGGCGATCTGGATCGCCAGCTTGATATTCACCTGGTACACCGCCAGGGCGACTACGACAGGCCTGAACTTTAAAATGAACCTGACGATATCCCTGTCGGTGCACGACGTGACCGAGTTTATCTCCCCTATGACAGAATCAATAGTATGGCTGGCGAGACTCGCGGCGATATATCCGAGCGATGCCGGAAACAGGTCGCCTCCCAGAGGAGGCAGATTAAACAGCAATACTTTAGGTCTGCTCACTGCTACAGCATACAGCCAATCACGCAATACCACAACCTATATTCATTCCTGAATCAATAATAAAGCCATTTCAGAGATATTGTTATATCTTGAAATGGCTTTCGTTTGCTTTGTATTACTACTCTTCAAGTAACATAAATTAAAAACGGAGAGGCAGGGATTCTGCCAAGATCATTTCCCTAACTCTCTTATTTTCAGTATATTACTTTAATTGGATTGTTTTGTCAATCGGAAAGCCGAGTCTGGATGTTTCTCGATGTTTCCCTTTGTTTCCCGATGTTTTTCACTAAAATGGGCACATTTTGGGCACAACTCACTTCTGCTTTCGGGGAATTTTAACGGTCATTGTGGTTCCTTTTCCGGGAACCGAAGATACCGAGATGGACGCCTTGTGCGACCTGAGTATCTGGCTGACGACAGAAAGTCCCAATCCCGTCCCATGAGGCTTTGTTGAAAAAAAAGGTTCAAACAGCTTATTAATATTCTCGGGACTGATCCCGATTCCGTTGTCCA
>JBLMZF010000102.1:0-3908 GCA_050258655.1 Deltaproteobacteria bacterium
CCTGGACCAGGATCGTGCGCTGGGTATAGGGAAGGAATCCGACGGAAACAGACTCGCGCGGCAGAGATCCTTCAGATTCCCTGAGCCCGCCGCGGCTGTCCCTGACCGGGAAAAGGATACCGGTAAAGGCGCCCTCCGGGGCTGGGCGGCCGGAAAGCGGCAAAACGACACCCATACGGACGCGTTCCCCGTGTACAGCCGCCTTAGGAGCGGTCACGACCGCGAAAGGACGCTTGAGCATGGCAGTCATCTGTTCCCTGCCGCAAAAAGCTATGTTCGACTTCTTGAGCCATCCCGATGAGGACACGCCGTTTGCGTAGACCCATTTCCCGTCAGCGCTCTCGTGCGCGACAGCGACAGGCGTCCAGATATCCAACGAGCTGTTCTGCATCTCGTCGAAATCGATATCTCCCGGTTTGACCGTGACTACTGCGTCTGACGGCAAGGCCCTTTGCTCGGCGCGCAAGGCCACGAACGCGTGCCGGACGCGGACTTTCTCAGGGATGGAGCGCAGGGCCATGAGGGCCTGCAAACGGCTCCAGAAACCGCGGGTCACCGGGGTCGAATCGGAAAAATAAAGTTTCGAGCCGGAGAGCGTCTTCAAGGGTGCGGATATCTCCGACCTTAATCTGGCGCCGTCGATATTCTCCAGTCCGGCGACATCGACAGTCGATCCCCGGCGCGTTATCGAATCGTTAAAACGTGCTATCTCTTCGGCGGAAAGGACGGTCTTATCGGGATCCTGCATCCGGCCGATCCAGAAGTCAGGTGTCTCCATCCCGGCGGTGACACTCGGGAGATGCCTTTGGGCAGGCGCGTTCTGAGCGGTTTGCAGGCGGGCACAGCCGCAGCCAAAAAGGTGAAAAATGATAATGATTGATATTAAACGTCTCATACCATGAAAAGACGACAGAGGTGGCCGGTGATGATGCCGAGATACGTGCCCATTATATTGCCCAGGATAGCCAGGAGAAGGCCGACGGAAGCCAGGCCGGGCTGATAGGTGGCGGCGACCACAGGCGCGGACGCGACGCCTCCGATATTCGCCTGGCTGGCCGTCGCGACAAGGAAAAGCGGCGCGCGGACGATCCTTGCAGCGGCCAGCAGGACAAGAGCGTGGATCAACACGATCAGGAAGCCGGCGGCGATAAGCGTCAATGTCCCCCCCAGCCGTTCGATACTGGCCTTGGCGCCGATCGATGTAAGCACAAAATAAAGCAGGTAGTAACCGATGTCGGTCGCTCCGCTTTTCCCTAAAGAACGCGCAGGGGTGAACGAGAGCGCTATACCTATGACCGACACAGAGATGATCATCCAGGCGTAACGCGAGAGCACGTTAGGTATCTCCGGCAGAAGGCCTGAAAGCCATCGGGAAAGTATCATTCCGCCGACAGCGATCCCGGCGATCGCCAGGAACACTCCGGTCCGGCCAAATAAATGGTTTCTGTCCCTATTTTTCAACTCGGTGTTGACGTTGACACGGGCGGCAAGATCGGAAAGGATGCCGGCGTCGGCGCGGTTCCACCTGTCAAAGACGGCCTGCATACCGGCGAGCGCGATCAGCACGCCCATCCAGGTATACGGGACGATGGTATCAACCACGACCATCGGCGTGAAGACCGCGTCGGGCGTCGAAAGGGCTTCCTTGACCGCGATCATGTTCGCGCTCCCCCCTATCCAAGAGGCGCTGAGACTGCCGAAGCCCGCCCAGGACTGGGGACCGAGACCGCGTCCAAGAGCAATAACGACCGCTGCAGTGCCGAGCATTATACCGGCACTGCCTGCCAGCATCATCGTCAGGGCTTGGGGCCCCAGCCGGACGATGGCGCGGATATCGCTGGACAGCAGGAGCAGGGCAAGGCTCGCGGGAAGAAAATACGCGCTGATAAGGGAATAGACCGGGTTCTTCGGATCGAGCAGGCCGCAGGTGGACAGGAGCATCGGCAGGAAATATATCCAGAACACCGGCGGCAGGAAAGAAAAATACCGTTTGAGACCGGGCCGGGATGAGACCCCGAGCACAAGCAGCTCAACGGCAGCCAGTATCAGGACGGTCAGGAAAGGATCATGTATCATCGCCTGTACGCCCGCCTGAGGATATAGCCCAGCGCGGGACGCTCACGCAGTGATCCGTAATGGAGGATGGCGCATCCACCGCACCCTTCGGCGGCGCACTGCTCAAGCTCGTCAGCGAACGTCCGCTGTTTGTCCAGAAGCTCATACGCTCCCACAGCCATGGTGATCTTCGCGGGATCCGATATCCTGGACTTGGCCTCCCGGATATACGCCTGGAACTCCGCGCGGTCAACGGTGTACGACATGACCGTTACAAAATCTACCATCCCGCTCTCAACCCATTGGGTCCAATCCTGGAAAGCCTCGTCATAGGCCCTGACCAGCGGCATGCAGCCGGTCACCGAAACCTGTATCCCGGGACGCACGACCCGCGCCCTCTTGACCAGCAACTCGAGCAGCTCGGTCACCTGCCCGCGTTTCCAGTCCTTCCATTGCCGGTCCTCCTCGATAGTCTCGCGGCCGGTGGCCTTCTTGTAACGGTCCATGTTCCTCTCTGTGTAGCCGTAGTAAGGACGCCTGTCGGGATACCGTATGTAGTCGAATTGTATGCCGTCGAGAGCGGGATAGGCGGCAAGGACGTCCTCGACCACGTCGCCCAGCTCGCCGCGCACGATCGGGTCTCCTGGCTCAAGGAAATACTGGCTGTCTATCTTATAATCCTCCATCTTCTTCTTCGGCTGCAGGTCTCTGGTAAGGATACCGGGGCCGTACTTTTTGAGCAGCAATGCGCTCTTATTGCTGCTGAGGCTCAACAGATTGACCCAGGCATGGACCTTGATCCCCTCGGCATGGGCGCGATCGATGAGCAGGCCGAAGGCATCCTCCCCCACCTTGCGCAGGCATTCCTCATAAGGCGATTGGTCGGCATGCTGTGACGGGAACCAGGACTTGTTGGCGCGGTAGACCTGGACAAAAAGCGTGTCCACACCCGCCTTCCTGGCAAACTCGACCAGAGCTTCTATCCTCCCGCGGTTGTCCAGGACCGGAGGTTCCTGGATGACGGAAACGAAAAGCTGTTTATGGGGAGCGGCGACCGCCTGGAAGGGGATGAAAAAGAAGAGAAACAATAAAAGAGATTGCTTCGGAAACGACATTCTATAGCCTCGCAATGACAGGTTCATTTAAAGACCCTAGCCTCGCAATGACGGTATCATTTGATCATTTTGGGGATGATGCCGATGCCTGCCTTGACCCTGTCTACACGGTATGCGCCGGACGGGCTCAGATAGGGGTTCTTGTCGTGTCCCGGCCTGATGAAGAACGGGGTATCCAGATCGATGTAGCGGAAACAGCCCATGCCGGATGCCAGGTGCGCCGAGGCCATCGTGGAAAGAGAGCTCTCCATCATCGCCCCTATCATCAGCCTGATCCCGTGCGCCCGGCACAGCCGCGCGATCTCGAAACTGTGAAGCATCCCGGTCTTCATCACCTTGATATTCACCGCCGGAACAGCCTTCTCCCTGATTATCCTGATGCAGTCGGCGACCGACGATGCGGATTCATCGGCGCAGACTGGGACACGGGACTTACGGGCGACCTCCTTAAGCCCTTCCCAATCTGACTTGGGGACAGGCTGCTCGAGTAAAGCAGGCGTTATCCCGGCTTTTTTAAGCTCTCGCAGGAATTTCAGCATCCCCCCGGCAGAATAACCCTGGTTTGCGTCCAGATACAGCTCAGAGCGCGAACAGAGCTCCTTTACAGCCCGCACTCGGGCAAGGTCAAAACCCGGCTCCTTACCGATCTTTATCTTGAACTTCCGGAATCCGGCGCGATAGAAACCTTTAGCGCTCTCCCTGGTCTCATCAAGACTGCCAAGTACAATTGTTATGTCT
>JBLMZF010000103.1:0-17272 GCA_050258655.1 Deltaproteobacteria bacterium
CACTCTCCGCCACCATTTAATCCTTCCACATAAATAACTGTAACCGACCGAGCGATGATATAATGAATTTGTTCATTAATGCCAGGAGGTTGCATGCCTAAAGCCTTGGTAGTTTATCATACCGAAACTGGGAACACAGAGAAACTGGCTCTTGCCGTCAAAGAAGGCATCGAAGCGGGCGGCGTGACAGTCATCCTGAAAAAGGCACCAGACGCTACTCTTGAAGATTTGCTTTCCTCTAACGGTTATTGCTTCGGCACACCAGATTATTTCAGCTATATGGCAGGCACTTTGAAGGATTTCTTTGACAGAACATTCTACCCGTCCCGTGACAAAGTCACTGGCAGGCCGTATGTCTGCTTTGTCAGTCATGGCGGAGGCGGAGCGGCTTTTAGCAGTCTGGAAAAGCTGGCGGAATGGTTTAAATTAAAGCAAGTCACCAAACCGTTACTCGTTCAAGACAAACCCCAAAAAGCGGATCTGGAAAAAGCAAAAGAGCTTGGGAAGAAACTAGCAGCGGCCATAAAAGGTTAAACTATGGAACTAAGAAATGAGATTTTCTCGAGGGGTAATAAAGTATCTGAGCACTTCACTGGAACTGCCTGGTTAAATGTCCTGGTTCAGCAGGATGAAACTGGGACTTATACAGTAGGCAATGTCGTATTCGAACCGAAATGCAGAAACTACTGGCATAAACATCCAGCTGGACAGATTTTGCTCATTACTGACGGCAAAGGTTATTACCAGGAAAAAGGGAAACCCGCAAAGCATCTTTCGAAAGGTGATGTGGTAGCCATCCCTTCAAACATCGAACACTGGCATGGAGCCACGCCTGACGATAGCCTTACCCATATAGTCATCACTAATAACAGTAAGAAAGGTGTAGCGGAATGGTTGTCGCCTGTTTCTGATGAAGAGTATTTCAATCTGAAGTAATCTAAAGAAGAAAGGAGGAAGGCTAAGCGACAGCCTTTAGTCGATTTTTCGTCGGCTCATACGCACCATGTCGATGGCTCAACAGAAGACACTCTCCGCCACCAGTTTTCTTAAATCAATAGACAGTGCGGCCTTAGATGCTATAATGGCCGCATGAAAGTCCAGAGAGGGCACAAAAATCAAGGTAATTCCTCATCAAGGAGTTGCCTTTTTTATTTTGTCCGCCGAAAGGACTGCGATGAATAAAGAACAAATCGAAGAAGTAAAAGAAAACATGCCGGTACCGACAAAAACGATGATATAATCATTACAGCATTAATCCGCCCGCAGGGGGCATAGTGAACAATCAGACAGATAAACAGACAAGGCGACCTTCAGAGTTAAGGTTGCCTTTTTTATTGCCTCCAATTACAAGATATGTGTTTGCTCTATTATGTGTGGGAATAGCCGTTCTAGTCCGCATGTATCTTGACCCTTTTCTCAGCCAGGACCAGCTTGTTCTGTCCTTCTTCTATATGGCAGTATTGGCGACCAGCTGGTTCGGGAATTGGGGACCCTCGATTTTCTGTATTGTCCTGGGTTTTCTGGCAATGGACTGGTTCTTTCTGACTCCTCGTTCTTCCTTTTTTATCAGTACGCCACATCTGATTACCACCGCCAGTTATTTCTTGATTACCATACCGATCGCTGCCTTTGGATATCTTATCCGCAAATCCCAATTGAAAACCAGACAAAATGAGGAGATGCTGCGCGAAAAAGAGGAACAGCTGCGGGTGGCCTTGCAGGGCGCACAAGCGGCGATGTGGGTATGGGATCTGCATGATAATTGGTATACCAGTCCGCTTACGAATTCTATTTTCGGTCGGCCCAGTGACAGCCCTCCTATAAAATTGAACGAGTTCAGTTCTTTCATTCATCCCGAAGATTTTCCCCGTGTTTCTCAGGCATGGCAAAATACGGTTAATTCAGGCCAGCCTTATGACCAGACATACAGAATCATATGGCAGGATAAGCAGGTTCATTGGCTACGGTCACAGGGAACTGTTCGAGAGATGCATGACGGTAAGATCCTGTTCATTGGGATTTCAAAGGATATGACTAACCAGAAAGAAGCCGAGGAAGTCCTTCGGAAAGACAAAGACGAATTCAAAAGACAAGTGCGTGAAGGGTCAGCCAGATTGCTCAGAACTGAAAGGGAGCTCGACAAGTCAAAAAGGCTTTCTGATATCGGCACGCTCGCCTCAACAGTCGCTCACGAGCTGCGCAATCCTCTTGCTGCCATCGGCATCGCGGTCCATAATATTAAAAAGAAAAGTGGAAAAGAACAATTGGAGAAGCACATCTCCACGGTTGAAAAGAAGATACAAGAGAGCGACCAGATCATCAACAATCTTTTGTTTTATTCGAAATTGCAATCTCCCCATTTTGAAACAGTAAATATTGTTCGGCTGCTCAAAGAAAGCCTGGAATTATCAAGAACAATGCTTGCGGGCAGGAAAGACATCAGCATGGGCCTTGATACGGATGCGGCGGGGAAAATTTTAATGGACGCAGACCCGCTGCAGATTAAAGAAGTATTCAGCAATATCCTGAATAATTCATCAGACGCACTAAAGGGGACCGAAACAGGAAAAATCGAAATCAAAATCAGAGATGATGCCCATTCCGTCATGGTGAGCTTTAAAGACAATGGCGTCGGCATGAATAAAGAAACATTACTAAGGGCAACGGAACCCTTTTATTCGACAAAGTCAAAAGGAACGGGATTAGGGCTTTCAGTCAGTAAGCAGATCATCGGGTTGCATAACGGTAAAATGGAAATCGAGTCCGAAGAGTGCAAGGGAACAACGGTGACCATCCACCTGCCAAAAACTCAATCAAAATAAAAAGAGGGAATAGTGTGAATGAGCTGGATCTTGGATATTGCGGGCTGGACTGCAAGAAGTGTCCTGTTTTCATCGCTACAGCAACTGACGATCAGCGTCTGAGAGAGAGAACTGCCAGGGAATGGTCAGCGCTTTTCGGAAAATTCCTCGGAAAGGACTTGAAACCGGATGAAATGAACTGCTCCGGCTGCCGGTCAACGGGCATTGTCTTTGGCGCATGCGTCGACTGCCCTATCAAAAGATGCTGCGGTAAAAAGGGCATCGCCAGCTGCGCCCGATGCGATGAATATGACCGGTGCTCCATTCTCGCCGGTTTTTTCTCCGTGCCCCACCATAAGCCTGCCAGAGAAAATCTTGATAAAATGCGGCCGTAGCCCATGATAAAATATATGCATGGGCTTAAAAAGCATTAATGAATGGCCGCCTAAGTATCGTTTCCTCCTGATCTCCATCCTCTTCGCGGTGATTTTCCTGATCGACACCCGCACATCCGCTGGCTTCGTCACCTACGCGATGTATATCATCACGCTGATCGTCTTTACCCCGCCACGAATATTGGAATTGATCGCTTTTTCCTCGATGGCGACCGTCCTGATACTTGCAGGCTTTCTTCTGCAGCCGCCGGGAGCTCCTCCGATCTATGGGATCGTTAACCGTTCGATCATCCTGATCACACTATGGGGCGGTCCTCTCCTGCTGCAAAGACGGCTGAGGGTGCAGGTAAGGCTGCTCGAGGCAGGGAACCGTCTCCGGACGATCCTGGAAACCCTGCCTGTCGGGGTCCTGATAGTCGAGGCAGCGGATGAAAGTTTTTCCTTTGTCAATAAGCGCGCAAGAGAACTCTGGGGAATGGATGTCCAGGGACGGACATTAGCGGATAATGCCGCCATGCTCAATCCGAAAAGACTTAACGGTTCCCCGCTCGGGAAACATGACCTGCCTGCGTATAAGGCGTTACGCGGTGAAGCGATCTTCAATGAAGAGCTGGAGGTACAGCGTTCCGGCGGGACTTATTATGTAACAGCGAATGCGGCGCCTATAAATGACGCGCGAGGGAGGACCGTCGCGGCGGTGGTGATATTTGATGATATAACCGAACGAAAGATCGAGGAGGATAGGGTCAAAGATTCCGAGAACCGTCTCCGGACCGTGCTTACGACCATTCCGGCGCCTGTTTTTATAGTCGAAGCGAGAGACCACAGGATCTCGTATATGAATGACCGCGCCAAAGAACTCTTCGGGTTCGACGCGTTCGGGATGAACCGGGATGAGTTCTGGGCCAAAGTCAAGCCAAGCACTCCCGCCGGCTCGCCTTATATGAGGGATGAACTACCCTCAGCTCTTGCATTGCGGGGCTTTGAAGCCATCAATAAGGAAGTCGCCATAGTGGATCAGGAAGGCAGGAAATACTATCTGATCGCGAGTTCTGCGCCGATCCACGATGCGCAAGGGATGGTGACTGCCGCTCTTGTCATCCTCGAAGACCTGACAAAGCGAAAAGAAGCGGAGGAAGTGCTCAAAAGAGACAAGAAGACACTTGACCTTCTGGTCATTGACCGCAGCCATGCCTTGCTCGAAGCCCAGAAGGAGATCGACCGCTCGCGGAGATTGTCTGACCTGGGCCAATTAGCCGCTACTATCGCCCATGAATTACGGAATCCCCTCACCGCTATCGGCCTCGCCGACGCGAACATACGGAGAAAAGCGGGGAATCCGGTCATAGAAAGGAGCGCCGACAATATCCAGAAGAAACTGGATGAGAGCAATGAGATAATCGATAATCTCCTGCTGTATGCCCGGCTGAAAGCGCCCAGGAAAGGGACAGTGGCGATCTGCGATATCATCGATGAGACAACGCAGGCCGCCAGGAATAAGTTCAGCGGCAGGGATATTCAGTTCAATATCACGTATGATGAAATGAAGGGGATCAGTATTCCCGGCGACCCGATCCAGCTCAAGGAAGTATTCGGCAACCTTATAAATAATGCGATCGAAGCGGTCCCTGAGACAAAGAAAGGGATGATCGACATCGCGCTATCAAGAGAAAACGGGAATACCATTATCAGGATCAGCGATAACGGAGTGGGGATAAGCCCCGAGAACCTCAAGAAACTGTTCCAGCCGTTCTTCACGACGAAACCTCACGGGACAGGCTTAGGCCTTTCCGTCGTCAACAAGATCATTGAGGGGCACGAAGGAAGCGTCGGTTTCGAATCCGAGGTCGGAAAAGGGACCACTGTCACTGTCGCCCTGCCACTGAACCCGCAATAAAACCTTTTTCCAGCCCGGCCTGTGATGTTATAATGACCGCATGAAATCACAGCGGAGCATTAATAATTAAGGCAATTCCTTAGAACGTGGATTGCCTTTTTTGTTTTATCCCGGGGCTTTTATATGAAGATCGTACTGGTCAATCCTTTATGGTCGTTTAAAAATATACTCCCGCTTAATCTCGCTGAATTGGCGGGTTATATACGGAAAAACGGGCATCCCGACATCTCCATAGTCGACTTGAACTATGAGCTGAAAGGACACCTGATCCTGGACCATATCATTGAGAAAGCTGTCGAAATAGTCCTCGCCCGGAAACCTGATGTCATTGGCTTAACGTGCAACACGATACATGTTCCGTTCTGGGCCGAGTTTTGCAGGGAATTCAAAAAGAGATCCAGGATACCGATAGTTCTGGGAGGCATACACCCCACTTTCATGCCCGAAAAAATGTTCGCATTGTCCGGCGCCGATTTCATCGTAAGAGGGGAAGGCGAAGAAACGTTCCTTGAACTATTGAACGCGTTAAACCGGAAAGAAGATCCCGGCACGATCCTGGGACTTTCCTACATCCAGAAGAACAAAATCCTTCACAATGCCGACAGACCGCTCATAAAAGACCTGTCGCGGCTCCCATTGCCGGCTTACGATCTGTTATTGCCTTATGTTAACAGGATGCGGCAGAAAAAGAACGAGAAAGACCGGATATTGGAAGCGCATTTCTGCGCGACCAGAGGCTGCCCCTACGGATGCATATTCTGCTCGAGCAACGCGATGTGGAAGTACCAGAGAAGAAAACCGGTGGCTCAGGTCGTTGAAGAAATAAAGTACTTAAATACTAAATTCAACTGTGATTTTATAGCTTTCGGTGACGATTGCCTGCCATTGAATAAAGCGTGGTTCAGCGGCCTGTTAGGCAAACTCAAAAACTTAAAGCTTACCTGGTCCTGCCTGAGCAGAACGGATATTCTCGACAATAAACTGCTCAGGAGGATGAAAGATTCCGGCTGTGTCGAGATCTATCATGGCATAGAGTCGGGAAGCTCTCGGATAAGAAAACTGATCAATAAGAACTTGGATCCTGCGGTAGACAACAATGCTATCGCCGAACTGGTCAGGGAAGAAAAGCGCACGGGGATCAAAGTGACGTGTTCCTTTATGACGGGTATCCCCACCGAAACAAAAAATGAAATGCGTGAAACCATCCATTTCGCCGGTGAATTAAAAGGACTTGGTGCCGTTGTCCAATATTGGGTCATGACGCCTTATCCGGACGTAAAGGCAACAGCTATTTACAGAAGGCACCTGATCAAATTCAACAGATGGAAAATCCTCAGACAATCCGACCTCTATAACTACGACCAATTCTTTCTCTATGCCGGATTTTACGAACGCTACCATAAAGAAAATCCCGATTTCTACATGTTCAGGCCGGACATGCCGATCAAAGATTTTTTACGGATATACCGCGAAGGGATAAACAGACTGGGATTAGAAGATGACGGCAGCGGCAGACTGTACAATTACATAAAAGAAACTTGCGGCAAAAAATATTTTATCGGTCTCGAAAAAAGCTGCCGGCCTGATAGCACAAAGCACAAGGCTTTGTCTTCAAGAAATTGCGCGGACTGCCACCGCCTGTTTAAAGTAAACAGCGCAGGAGAGATAGTCCTGTGTACGGGTAGAAAGATGTGTAAAGAACAATATGTGTACGACCGGTCGTCGATCTACACTTACTTTCTGAATTCCGGGATGCGCGAGCTCGAACAATCCCGCCGGAAGTCTTTATGCCCGTATTTCCCGAAGGATAAGGGATCTCTCGAGCACCTCAGGGAGCGATATTATAAAGGCATGGTCTATGTAGCTAAAGCACAGAAGTGCTTCTCCGATGGCGATATAAAACAGTGCATCGATTATGTTATGAAAGCGCGCAGAGCTGACTGCAGCCACGGCATGACATGTCTGCTTTTGGGCCTCTGTTATAAAAGAAGCGGAAGATATGATAAGGCCATCGCCGAACTCAGGACCGCTGAAAATATCTATCCATGCAACGCGCAGATAAATATCGCGCTTTTGAAATGTTACAGCAAGACGGGTGAAAAAATACATTCTGGCGGTCAGCTGTTAAAAGCCTATCGAAAGATCCAAAGAAGTCGATCAAGCGCGTAATCCTTAAGTTTTATTTACGCGGTTCTCATGCAAATGCTATAATGTTAGGACAACAAAAGGAGGAGGCATGGGCAAGAAGCTGTTTCTTGTTCTAACCGTCGTACTGCTGTCATTAGGAGTGGCGCACGCGCAGGACACGAAGTTCCTGCAGTTATCCCTGTTCAACCCCGTCCAGCTGGTCCCTGAGGATCAGTCGATCGAGGGCGTGAGGCTCGGTCTTCTTTACACAGTCAACCAGGATGTCTCCGGTTTCAGCTTCACCTTCGGCGTCAACCGCGCCAAAGGCAACGTACAGGGCGTTGAATGGGCCCTCGGCAACTGGGTAGAGGGAGATTTCCACGGATGGCAGGCCGGCGCCGTGAACTATACGGCCAAGAGGTTCGTGGGCTTCCAGGATGGGTACGTCAATATCACGCAGGGCGACTTCACCGGTCTCCAGTGGGGTCTGGTCAACTGGACCGAAGGCTTCGTGCACGGCATGCAGGGCGGCTTTGTCAACATCTCAAAGAATGACTTCATCGGCTTGGCCCTTGGCGCCGTCAACTACAACGAAGGCACCTTCAAAGGCGTCCAGCTTGGATTCGTCAACTACGCCGGTACCGTGACGAAGGGCCTTCAGTTCGGTTTCGTCAACTGGACTAACTCCCTTAACAACGGCCTCCAGATCGGCCTCGGCAACTATAACGGCAACAAGAAGCCGTATGAGTTCCTTCCGATCGTCAACTGGTCCTTCTAAGATCTTTTTAAGCAAAGGGCCCTTTCTGTACTTCCGGAAAGGGCCCTTTTAATTTTAGAACGGCTACCTGTCAACATCCGGTCCGGTTCACCGCATTCTCCCACTCGAAATCGGACATCTCCTTGACCGCTGCATTTTTACCGGTCTTTCCAGTCTTTTTTTGAGACCGTTTAGTTTTCTTTTTCTGCATTTTTACCTCCATCTCCACTTTATGACAGTATCAGGGCAAGGTAAATATACCTGTTACTCCTGACGGTTGACCCGGTTCTCCCACGAAGAAAGTCAATAAATACCCGATAACAGTCTCCCCACAGGATAAAGACTTATTTTAAAATATCATTAAGAGTAATTAATCATTTAACATGGGTTGTTTAACGGAAGGAAGGGAGAGATGGGTAAAAAACTTCTTCTGGCGGCTTTGCTCACGCTCCTGTGTGCGGGAACAGCGTGCGCCCAGGAACAATCGTTCCAATTGTCGTTCTTCGACCCCTACCAGACGGTCGCTGATGATCAGGCTATAACCGGCGCACGTCTCGGCATTTTCTATACGGTAAATACCGATGTCAGGTTCTTCAGCTGGACTTTTTTCGGTGTTGACAGGGCAAAGGGTAATTTCTCTGGCGTCCAGTTCGGCCTGGCCAACTACGTCGAAGGTGAATTCCACGGGTGGCAGTACGGCATCGTCAACATCACCAAACAGCGTTTCATCGGTTTTCAGGACGGATTCGTCAATATCACGAAAGGAGACTTCACCGGACTGCAGTGGGGGCTGTGGAACTGCGCCGAAGGATCATTTTTCCACGGGGTCCAGGCGGGTGTGGTCAATATCGCCAAAGGAGATTTCAAGGGTTTTGCCATCGGCATAGTCAACTGGACGGATTCGCTCAAAGGCCTGCAGATCGGCCTGATCAACTACAACGGCAAAAAGGATCCCTTTGAGTTCCTGCCGATCGTAAACTGGTCGTTCTAACTGAACCAGGGAAGAGAGGACCGATGAACAGTCCACTGGAATTACCCGCGGCCTCGCTTTTGTCGCCCCGAAGGTCACTGCCCGCGCTGATGGAGGGAAAACCGGCTGCCGCGGCCACGGTCTTCTTCGCGGTCTCGAACGCGGCCATCACCTCGATGTTCTGTTTCCTTCTCAAGGCCCAGCTGCCCGGCCTCGAAAGGACGCTGATCAACCCGCAGTACGTGCTCAGCCTGTTCCTGCCGAAACTGCTTTTCCCGGCACTGTCAGTGGTCATCATACATTTCCTGAGCAGAGTCCTGTTCGGGAGCAAGGGGGACCTTAAGACCTTTTACGCCTCATACCTCTGTCTGTTGGCAATGCCTGTGATCGCCGGCGGTCTTCTGAATATCGGTCTTTACTGGCTGGTGCTCTCCGGGACAGCGCACGCAGCCGCGCTCGCGCCCTTCAACCTCGCTGCTAAAGCGGTCAATCTGATCTGGACACTTGCGATCACGATCACTGTCATCATCGCCGTATACCGGATACGCTTCTGGCAGTCCCTTCTGGTATGGGCCGCGCAGATGCTGCCGTTTGTGGTCTTCTCGCACTATTTCAGGGGATAGCGATGGATTGCCCGAAATGCGTCGGCAGGATGCAGCACGTCAGCCTGAGCGCTCCCCCTGCGGTCTTCCAACGATGCCCGGTCTGCGGCGGGATATGGTTCGAGGGAGAAGAGCTGTCACGGCTGGTTTCTGAGCGTCTGATGGACAAGATAACGCCAGACCGCGTCGAAGAAGGGGGGCGGTTCGACGAATCCCTGATGAAAGAGCTTGCGTTAGACGAGAAAGAGACCGGATGTCCCAGCTGCGAAGGCCACCCGAAGATGAAAAAAATATCCAGCCCCCGCGATCACAGCGTCACGATCGATATCTGTCCCCGCTGCGGGGGGAACTGGCTTGATCACGGAGAGTTCGCGCGCATAAGCTCGCCGTCCGTGCTGGAGAAAAAATTCGCCGATATGCTTGAATTCTTCCGCAGTCATTTCCCGCACTTGTTCGGCAGACCGCGTTAAACATATCTTCATGATGTCAAAGATCCGATGCTGGATGCCGCTGATGATAACGGCGACTCTTCTTTGCGCCAGGGCCATGGCCAATCCTCCGGAACCGCCGCCTGGTTACGAACAGATCAGGGTCAACGGCGTCTATTACAATGTGCCCAAAGGCACCCGGGTGATCCACACGGATACCGGGATAACCATCATCGAACCGTTCCATTTCTCCACCGCCCGGAGGCTTGAAGCGCTTGAAGCCAACGCCACCGCCAACATGACCGTCCAGACAGACACTCCCTAAAGCATTTGCATTTCCCGCCTGTTGTGGTATCATAAGAGTCCGGGTAAACCACTGTTTTCTCGTCGAGGATCGTATGATCATTGATACTGTCAGCAGGACGATCTCAACGCGCGGCCTTATCAGAAAAGGCGATACTGTCGTCATAGGTGTTTCAGGCGGCCCCGATTCGCTTGCGTTGATGCATATCCTGGCTTCGCTCAGAAAAGAGCTGCATCTTTCCCTGCATGTCGCTCACCTTGACCACAGGCTCAGAAAGAGTTCAGGAAAAGACCTTGAGTTTGTAGCGAAAGAGGCTGAAAGCCTCGGCATACCCTTCACTGGCGGCGCCGCGAAGATCGCCACACCCTCGGAAGAAAGCTGCAGGAAAGCACGCCATGATTTCCTCTTCAAGACAGCGAAGAAGACAGGGGCGGACAGGATCGCCCTGGGCCATACGCTCGATGACCAGGCAGAGACGGTATTGATGCGCCTGGTCCGGGGAGCCGGCCTCCTGGGACTCGCGGGCATCGCCCCTTCGCGCGCGTTCGGAAGATTCATCGTCGTCCGTCCGCTGATCGACGTCACCCGTGCGGAGATAGAGCTTTATCTTAAGAGGAAGAAGCTCAAACCGCGCCGCGACGAGACCAACGAACAGGACATCTACCTGCGCAACCGTTTCCGCGCCGAGCTGCTGCCGCTCCTTGAGAAAAAATACAATCCGAACATCCGCCGCATCCTCAGCAACACAGCTGAGAACGCGGGGTACGATTACGATTTCCTGGTCAAGGCCGCGGAAAAGGCGGCAGGAGGGATCAGTTCCAGGATCGACCTGCGGCGTTTCAACCGTCTGCATCCGGCGCTCAAGCGCATCGTACTGCGCCTGTCCGCAGGCAAGGTCCAGGGAGACACCCGCAGATTGACCTTCATCCATATGAAGGAGATAGAAGACCTTATCCTCAACCGTCCCGTTGGCTCTGTTGTCGACCTCCCCAGAAATATTTCCGCAGCCAAGAGAAAGAACACCCTCATTTTCTACCGCACCTGAAGCAAGTTCTTGATTTACTTATAATTTACATATATAATAGAGGTCTAATTAGGAGATAAAATGAAGAATTCCAATATTCCCAAGTTCAAGAAAAACAAGGCGTTAAGCCGCATCCCCTGGGGATGGGTGGCTATAGTCGTCCTCATCTGGTGGCTGCTTACCCAGCCGTTCATGAACATGAGCGGCGTTCCCAAGGAGATACCCTACAGCGAGTTCTATCAGACATTGAAGAACTCACCCGAAAAGATACGCACGGCTACCAAGATGGAGTCGGTGATCCAGGGGGAATTCGAAGACAACAACAAGTTCTTCGTCAACATCCCCGACAACGACCCCGGGCTGATGACGCTGATGCAGCAGAACCTCAGGCATTTCGACGTCAAGCCGCCGCGCACGCTCCTGACCACGCTGCTCTTGAACCTGCTGCCCGTCGGCCTGTTCATCCTGTTCTGGTGGATGATGGCATCGCGCGGCGAACAGCTCGGCAGCAAGATCATGACCTTCGGTAAGGTGCAGCCCAAGATCCACTCCGGCAAGGAGAACGAGCGCGTGACGTTCGCGGACGTCGCGGGCGTCGACGAGGAGAAAAGCGAACTCCAGGAAGTCATCGAATTCCTCAAGGACCCCAAGAAATTCCAGAAACTGGGCGGCAAGATACCCAAAGGCGTCCTGCTTGTAGGCCCTCCGGGCTGCGGAAAAACGCTGATCGCCAAGGCCGTCGCCGGCGAGGCGGGTGTGCCTTTCTTCAGCATCTCTGGTTCTGATTTCGTCGAGATGTTCGTCGGCGTCGGGGCCAGCCGCGTGCGCGACCTCTTCGAACAGGGCAGGCGCGCGGCGAAGACCTCAGGCAAAGGCGCGATCATCTTCATCGACGAGATCGATGCCGTCGGCCGGCTGCGCTTCTCAGGCATCGGGGGCGGCCATGACGAACGTGAGCAGACGCTTAACGCCCTGCTCGTGGAGATGGACGGCTTCGACGCCACCCAGGGTCTTATCCTCATCGCGGCGACCAACCGTCCCGATACCCTCGACCCGGCGCTGCTGCGCCCGGGCAGGTTCGACCGGCATGTCGTCGTCAACCTTCCCGATATAAAGGGAAGGGAGGAGATCCTCAAGGTGCACAGCAGGCACCTCAAGCTCGACCCCGTGGTCAACCTGAGCTCCATCGCCAAACAGACCCCGGGCTTCTCCGGGGCCGACCTGGCCAACCTCTGCAACGAAGCCGCGCTTCTGGCAGCCCGTTTCAACAAGGAGACCATCGAGCAGATCGATTTCGAGAAATCGGTCGAGCGCGTGCTCCTTGGACCGGAAAAGAAGAGCAGGATCATGTCGAAGAAGGAAAAGGACATCACCTCCGTCCACGAATCCGGCCATTCCCTGCTTTCGCTGATACTGCCGGAGGTCAACCCGCTCAAGAAAGTATCCATCATACCCAGGGGCATGGCGGGCGGCTACACCTTCACGCCGCCTTTCGAGGACAGGCATTACTGGACCAAGGGCCAGCTGCTGCAGGAGATCACGATGATGCTCGGCGGCAGGGCTGCCGAAGAACTGACCTACAGCGAGGTCACCACCGGCGCCCAGAACGACCTTGAAGCCGCCACCGGCATGGCAAGGCGGATGGTCACCCAGTTCGGTATGTCCAACAGGCTGGGGAACATCACGCTCGGCAAAAGGGACCAGGGGATGGTCTTCCTGGGCCGCGACATCGGCGAGGAACGCAACTACAGCGATGTCACTGCCCACATGATCGACGAGGAAGTCAAGCTCATGGTCGATGATTGCTACGCCAACGCCAAGAACCTGCTTCAGCAGCACCTTGACAAGCTCAAGACGCTTTCAGCCAAGCTCACCGAGAAAGAGGTCATGGACGGGGACGAAGTGAAATCGCTCCTCGGCATCTTCAAGAATGACGCATCGTGAGAGACTGACCATCCGGTTCCTCCAGCCAGATACCGTCGGCCGCGCCCTCCAGGGGCTCGGCGTGGACCCGTATGGCATACGGATCATGCAGCCGAAGGCCGAATCCTACTGTATCCGGCTCGGCCCGGTATCGTTCGCGGCTTCGAATATCCTCAAACAGGAAATGCTCTCGCTGGGCGGCGAATGCGCCCTTCCGCGGGACGCGATAACAGGCAGGCTCAAGAGATCCGATTGCCTGCTGATCGGCAATTCCGTCCACCTGGTCCGCCTGCGCGAGAAACTGCGCCGGCAGCCTTTCGGCCTGGCCGCGATATCCCGCGAACTGGGCGAGGCGATCGAGAATTATTCGAAGCGCTCGCGTGTCCTGGATATAAAAGGGAAAAAGCTGGGCCTGACGAAGCCGCTGGTGATGGGGATCATGAACATCACCACCGACTCCTTCAGCGGGGACGGATTACTTGCCGGCCCGGCGCCTTTTGACCGGAAGATGACCGCCGAACGCGGGCAACAGCTGGTCGAAGAGGGCGCGGACATCCTGGACATAGGGGGAGAATCAAGCCGTCCCGGCGCTTCGCCCGTCTCTCTTAAAGATGAGCTTAAACGGGTCGTGCCGGCCGTAAAGATCCTGGCGAAAAGCGTCAAGGTGCCGATATCCGTCGACACCAGAAGGCCGGAAGTGGCCGCCGAATCGCTTGCCGCCGGAGCTTCCATCATCAACGACATAACCGGCTTAACCTCCTCCCGCATGAGGAACGTCTGCGCCCGAAACCGCTGCGCGGTGGTCATCATGCACATGAGGGGGACTCCCCGCACGATGCGGACGATGACCTCCTACGGCTGCCTGATGGCGGAACTTTCCGGATTCTTCCGGGACGCGATAGCCCGGGCGAGATCTTCCGGCATCGATGAGGAGAGGATGATCCTCGATCCCGGCATCGGGTTCGCCAAGACAGGGGAACAGAACCTGGAGATACTGCGCAATCTGCGGGAGCTCTCGTCTTTCGGACGCCCGCTCCTGGTCGGAGTCTCGCGCAAGGCGTTCATCGGGAAGATACTCGACGCCGGTCCGGACCAGAGGCTTTCCGGGACGCTCGCGGCGTGCGTGCTGGCAGCCGCCAACGGCGCCGGCATCCTCAGGGTCCATGACGTCAAAGAGACAGCCCAGGCGCTCAAAACAGCCAGCGCCATACTGAACGGATAATTTCTTATGATCGCTCTGCTGCATTTCTGGAGACCGGTCTTCGAGATACTCACGCTGTGGTTCGTCATCTACCACATGCTGCTCTTCTTCGAAGGCACCCGCGCCATCCAGGTCCTTCGGGGCATCATCATCCTGCTGATCATTTTCTTCCTTTCCCAGCGGCTCGGCCTTTCCGTGCTCGACTGGCTGATGACCAAGCTCTTCGCCATCTCGGTCATCGGTATCCTGATCATCTTCGCGCCCGAGATACGACAGGGGCTGGCGCGCCTCGGCCAGCAGCATCTTTTCATGACCACTCTTCCCGTGGCCGAGCTCGAATCGGTGATCAAGGAGATCCTTGACGCCGCCGAGGCCATGAGCAAGCAGAAGACGGGAGCGCTGATCGCCATCGAGAACAAGGAAAACCTCGCCCAATACACCGAAAGCGGCGTCAAGACGGACGCCCGCTGTTCCACCGAGCTGATCCAGACCATCTTCACCCCCAACAGCCTCCTGCACGACGGCGGCATGATCATCCAGCATGGCAGGATCTCCGCCGCAGGCTGTATCTTCCCCCTTACGCAGAAACAGGAATTGAGCAGGAGCTTCGGCACCCGCCACAGGGCTGCACTGGGATTGAGCGAGGAGACCGACGCGGTGATCATCGTCGTCTCTGAAGAGCGCCACGAGATCTCGATCGTCTACCGCTCGGTCCTTTATAAGGATATGGACAGGGACGAGATGTTCGTGCGCATCAAGGGATTTTTCTCCCTGAGGAAAGGCGGAGTGTATGGTCAAGGATAAGGTCTCCCTCGGATACCGCATGCAGCACTGGTTCACCCACCACCCCTGGCTCAAGCTGATCGCGCTGGGGCTGGCGGTGATGCTGTGGTTCTATATCCGGGGGGCGATTAACAGGACGGCATACTAAAGATGAAAAAGCTGCTCGGAGTCAACGTCGACCATGTCGCTTCAGTGCGCCAACTGAGAAAGGGAGCTTTACCGGACCCGGTCGAAGCGGCCCTGGTCTGCGCCAAAGCGGGCGCGGACAGCATCGTCGCGCATCTGCGCGAGGACCGGCGCCATATCCGCGAGCAGGACATGACCGCCCTCAAAAAAAGACTTTGCGTCCCGCTGAACATGGAGATGTCCATCGCCGATGACATCGTGGCCTTCGCATGCAAGCTGAAGCCTTTCCAGGCGACACTGGTGCCCGAACGCCGTCAGGAACTGACGACTGAGGGCGGGCTTGACGTGCTGGGGAACACGAAAAAGATACGCCGTGCCGCGGAGAGGTTGAAGAGGAGAGGCATCAAGGTCAGTCTCTTCATCGACCCTGACACCGAGCAGATAAACGCCGCCCTCAAGACAGGGGCGGACCGGATCGAACTGCATACCGGCGAGTACGCCAACGCGGTCACGGCAGCCGAACGCAAGAGACGGCTGACCGAACTGACCGCAGCGGCCTGGTACGGCAAGGTCCAGGGTCTCAGGGTCTTTGCCGGCCACGGGCTCGATTATCAGAACACGCAGGCGGTCGCGGCGATCCCACAGGTCGAGGAGTTCAATATCGGATATTCGATCATCAGCCGCGCCCTTTATACCGGTCTGGCCAGCGCCGTCAAAGAGATGAAGAGGCTGATCCGATGATCTACGGGACCGGCGTGGATATCACCGAGGTCGGCAGGCTGCGCAGGGCGGTCGAAAAATGGGGGGAGAGCTTCCTGAACCGGATATTCACGCAGGATGAGCTCAAGGCCGCGCGCAAGCGCGCCACCATGTTCCAGCACCTTGCCGGAAGGTTCGCGGCGAAAGAAGCGGTGTTCAAGGCGATGGGCGAGAAGGATCTCGCCTTCAAGGATTTCGAGATACTCAACGACCCGGACGGCAAACCAGTCTGCAAGGTGGTACGCGGCAAAAAGGCAAAGGGCGTGGACATCCTCGTCTCCATCTCACATGTCAAAAACTATGCGGTTGCCAGCGCGATTGTCACAAAGAAAGGCTGAAGCCCACAAGGGACTGTTCGGCCATGTCCTGATCATCGCCGGTTCACAGCGGTATTCCGGCGCGGCTGTGTTCTGCGTCTGGGGAGCGCTGCGCTGCGGAGCGGGACTGGTCACCCTGGGACTGCCCCGGAGCCTCTCCGGTCCCATTATCGGCGTCAAACCTATCGACGCGATGCTCATGCCGCTTGATGAAACGCAGGAGGGGACGCTCAGCGAAAAGGCGTTCAAGCCGGTTATGGAATTCGCCGAAGGGGCAAGCACGGTCGTCCTCGGCCCCGGGCTCGGCCTGGACACGTCCACCCAGCGCCTTGTGCGCAGGCTCGTGCTCGAACTGAACAAACCTCTGGTGATAGACGCCTCGGCGCTTGACGCTCTGATGGGCCACAACGACATCCTGAAGCGTTCGAGAAATAATTCCGCATTCAGGGTCATAACACCCCATCCGGGCGAGATGGCCAGACTCACCGGCATAAAAGTCACCGCCATCCAAAAGAACAGAAAAGATATTGCCAAAGAATTCGCAAATGAGTATAATGTTACAGTTATTTTGAAGGGAAATGCCACCGTCGCAGCTTCCCCGTCCGGTTCTCTCTATATTAATAGGACCGGCAACCCCGGCATGGCCAGGGGAGGGAGCGGCGATATTCTTTCCGGCATGGTCGCCGCGTTCCTGGGGCAGGGTATGGACGCCTTCGAGGCCGCCAAGTACGCGGTCTACCTGCACGGGCTTGCCGGCGACATCGCGGCAAAAGACAAGACGCAACTCGGCATGGTCGCCTCGGACATCATCGACCGGATACCCGATGCGATACGGGCTTCTTCGAGATAATGCCGGCA
>JBLMZF010000104.1:0-28698 GCA_050258655.1 Deltaproteobacteria bacterium
GTATCTGTGACCGGGTGGAAAAGGAGCCGGGGCAGCGGCTGCCGCTCGCGGACAACAGGACGGCGATCGAGCGCACGTTCGACTCGCTGGGGGAACAGGGATTCCGGGTACTGGGGGTGGCGTACCGCCCGGCGGCCCGGGAAGCGAAGCTGTCGAAGGAAGAGGAACAAGGGATGATCTTCCTCGGCTTCGTCGTGCTCGCCGACCCGCCGAAAGCGGGTATCAGTGAAGTGATCCGGCGGCTGGAATCGACGGGGGTGCGTTTGAAGATACTGACCGGCGACAATAAGGAGGTCGCCCATTACATCTGCCACGCCGCGTTCGGCCTCGAAGGGGATGTGAAGACCGGGGAAGAGATCAGGGACCTGCCGGAAAAGGAGTTCGCGCGGGCGCTCGAAGAGACCGAGATCTTCGCGGAGATCGATCCGCTGCTCAAGGAGCGGATCATCAGGGCGTTCCGGGACGCGGGGAACGTGGTGGGGTTCCTGGGGGACGGCATCAACGATACGCCCGCCCTCCATGCCTGCGATGCCTCGATAACGGTCAACAGCGCCGTTGACATCGCAAAGGAGACATCCGACATCGTCCTCCTCGAAAAGGACCTCGGCGTGCTCACGGACGGGATCTACGAAGGCAGGAAGACCTTCGCCAACACCCTTAAGTACATATTCATGGCAACCAGCGCTAATTTCGGCGGCACCTTCAGCTATCTGGGGACCGCGTTCTTCCTGCCCTTCCTCCCGATGCTGCCCAAACAGGTGCTGGTGAACAACCTGATGACCGACCTGCCCGCGCTGACCCTCCCCTCCGATTCGGTGGACAGGGAACTGATCGATAAGCCGCAGCGCTGGAACATAGGTTTCATCCGGAGGTTCATGATCACCTTCGGCCTGCTCAGTTCCTCGTTCGACTACCTGACGTTCGGGACGCTGATATTCTTCTTCCGCGCGCAGGAGGCGTTCTTCCACACCGGCTGGTTCGTGGAATCTGTAGTCACATCGGTGCTGATCGTCTTCGTGATCCGCACCCGCAAACCGTTCTTCAGGAGCATGCCGGGGAAACTCCTGTTCTGGACCTCAGCCGCCGACGCCCTCGCGATCTGCGTGCTTTTCCCGTTCTCCGGGCTGGGCAGGATACTGGAGTTCGTGCCCCTGCCTGCATCCTATTTCGCGGCGCTGGCCCTGATCGTCGCGCTCTTTTTCCTGTCGGCCGAACTGACCAAGGAATTCTTCTACCGGCGCCTGCTCAGGAACACCTCCAAAGGACCTCCGGGACCGGCGATCCGGGAAAAGCAGCCGGCGCTGTCGGCAAAATAAAACGGGGTCAGAATTGTTTTTCGGGAAAACAATCCTGACCCCGTTTTTCTGTCTACCAGAGCACTATGCTCGACTTGAAAGCGGTGTCCTTAAGAAGTCCGACGGCGTCGTCCGCCTTCGACTGCTGGACCAGCAGCGCGACAGGGAGCTCCTTGCCCCTGTAGCTTATCGACTGGAAATAGTAGTTGATAGCTGAGTTTTCCAGCTTCTTCTTCACCGTCCGGGCTTCCTCTGCGTCGTTGATCACCATCAGCTCGGCGAAATCCTCCTGCTCGAGCTCCTTTTCCAGGGCCTGTGCCTCGGGCTCATCCTTCTCGGAAGCGGCTATCTCCGCGCCGATCTCGACCTGGCGCTTGCGCGCCTCCTCTACAAGGAGATTGTACGCGTCGGGCTCGAACTCATCGCTCCCGGCGAGCAGGAGCTGCTTGATCTCCTCATCGCTCATCCTGCTATATCTTTCCCGCAGTTTTTTCAGCTCGCTGTCATCCATTGCCTTTCCCCGATAACTGGCGTATCACCGACAAAAGCTCTTCCATCTGGAACGGCTTGGGTATATACGCGTCCGCGCCTATGACCCTTCCCACCACCTTGTCCACGTCGGAATTCTTTGCCGTCAGCATGATGACCGGAATGGTCTCGGTCTTCCCGCGCTTGAGCTCCCTGCAGACGCTCTCGCCGGGTATATCCGGAAGGACAAGGTCGAGGACAATGATGTCGGGCAGTTCCGTCCGCGCGAGCTTGAGCCCCTCACGGCCGTTCTCCGCCGGGATGACCTCGAACTCCCCCTCGAGCCCCCCGCGGACCAGTTCGATCGTGAACCTGCTGTCGTCTATCACCAGCACCCGCAAGGCCATATCAGATGACCGTCCCCCCGGGGATAACCGTGTTCTTGGGTATGATGATGACCCCGCTGCGGATCACGCAGTGCTCGTTCTCGAACTCGGTCAGCCCGCGCTCGTTGAGTATGCGGCAGTTGTCGCCCATCTTGACGTTCTTATCTATGATCGCCTTCCTGACCAGGCAGTTCTTGCCGATGCCGGGCACATGCGCCTTGCCGATCGAGTTGACCGGATTATGGTAGTAATCGTTGCCGAGGAGGATCGAATCCTCTACGATCGACCCCTTGCCGATGCGAGCGCGCAGGCCCACGATGGAACGGGCGATGCGGTCCGCCTCTATGGTCGCGCCCTCGGCGATAATGGTGTTCTCGATCCCGCTTTTGGATATGCGGCTCAGCGGCAGATAGCGGGGGCGGGTGAAGAACGGCCAGTTCTCGTCGTAAAGGTCCAGGGGCGGCGCCGGGTGGGTGAACGCCAGGTTCTCCTCATAGAACGCCTTGATGGACCCGATATCCCTCCAGTATCCCTCGTGGACGAAGCCGTACGTGAGGTTGCGCTTGATCGCCTCGGGGATGATCTCCCTGCCGAAGTCGACCTTCTTGGTATCGAGCAGAAGGTCGAACAGAACGTTCTTGTTGAAAAGGTAGATACCCATCGAGGCCATGAACCTCTCCCTGCCCTCTATCTTGATCTGGAACTTGCTGATATCTGCGGAACGGGAAGGTTTCTCGACGAACTCGCGGATGCGCATGTCCTTGTTGACGCCCATGATCCCCAGGTCGTGCGTATCGTCGCGCGAGACCGCGTTGCAGGCGACGGTGATCTCCGCCCCCTTCTCGATATGGAAGCGGACCAGTTCATTGAAATCCATCTTGTACAACTGGTCGCCGGAAAGGATGAGGATATACTTGAACCGGGGGTCGTTGAGGTGCTTGAACGACTTGCGCACCGCGTCCGCCGATCCCTGGAACCAGTCGGCGTGGTCGAGCGACTGCTCGGCGGCGATGATCTCGACAAAGCCGCCTGAAAAATAATCGAGCTTGTAGGCGCGGGCGATGTGGCGGTTCAGCGATTCGGAATTGAACTGGGTGAGGATGGATATCCTGTTGAGATCGGAATTGAGGCAGTTGCTGATCGGGATGTCGATGAGCCGGTATTTCCCCGCGATGGGGACGGCTGGTTTGGACCTGTATTTGGTGAGCGGGTAAAGCCGGGTACCCCGGCCTCCGCCGAGGATCACACAGAGGACGTCTTTCATGTGAATCATTATAGCATTAAAGGGCTGAGGGGAAAACAGTAATTGCGGAAAAGGGACGGGCCCGGACGTCTTTTCGCCCGGGCCCGTCATATCGCTTGATCTCCTGCTTCTGCCGTTACCCGAGCTGGAGGAGCAGTTCCTTCATTTCGGGACTGGTGGGGACCGCTTCCTCTTCCTCGGACTTGAGCATCCCTGAAACGCAGGCGCTCACCGCTTTGAGCTGTCCGGCCGCGTCCTTCCTGCCCGAGCAGGCCGAGACGAATTCTTTGATCCTCAGGTACGGCTTGCCGCCCTTGGCCATCTCGAGCCGTATATCCCGCCACTGCGCTTTTAGCTGCGCCAGCGGCACAGCGGAAAGCTGCCCGCCGTCAGCAACGGCCGCCGCAGGAAGCGTCAATGCCTGCAGCTGCTGGAAGGCGATGCCTCCCACCGGATTGCCCTGATCGATCGGTGCGGCCGGCGCATCTTCATCGGCGTATCCGCCGTCCGCGGAGATGGTGCCTGCTTTCCCGATGCACTCATTTATCTTCGCGCTAAGCGCTTTTTCCTCTTCCCCGGTCCGAGCTATAACCTGCCAGCCAGAGAAAAGAGCGGCGCCGGGCATGGGGGCATTGTACACCTTCCCGCCCCAGAACTCAGGATTCACGAAGAACATCGCGACCACAGCCTCGAAACTACCCTGGCCGTCGATACTCGAGTTCATGATCAAGGGGATCATGTACTGCATAGTGGGCTTAAGCAGGCCCTGCTTATCGAGAGCGCGGGAAAAAGCGATCTGGTCTTCCGAGGCCACGATGAACGAATCACCGCGGTCCTTGATTACCAGATAACCCGTCTTTTCCGTCCCTTCCTGGAACTTGACGGTGTACGTGACGATACCCCTGATGTTCTGGTCAGGGTACTTGGCGATGAATGACCTGACCGCCTCGATCGTTCCGCCGTCGCGGGAGCCCTTGAGCTGGGCGAACGTCCCCTTCAGGACCTGCTCGAAGAACTTCTTATTCCCCTGCAGGGTCGTATCGATGATCAGAACTTCGGAGGCGTTGTCGTATGAGAACCCGTACATGCCGTTGATGCGCTGGTTGGCGATCTCGTAAGAGGCGGAAAGCTGGATGATCCTCCCTGTCCTGTCCATCTGGCCGTATATCGTCGAAGCCGCCGTCTGCTTATACGCCGCAGCCAGCTTGGCGTCGTTCCTGATGAGCCGGCTGTTGACACTGATCATGTTCTCTATCGCTCCCCCGTCCGCGGCGGAAACATACTCCTTTTCAAGGTTGACGTAGCCGCTGCGCAGCATCAGCAGTGCCTGGCGGATGCTGTCGCGGACGTGGTCCTTGTTCCTGGTCCCCGCGGGGAAAAACACCTGGCTGGAGAGCAGCGCATCGATGACCTCCAAAGGTGAACGTGTTTCATCGATGAAGATCCTGTAAACCCCGGAACCGGGTTCGTAATCATGGACCACCGCCACGGCATCTACGAACGGCTTGGTGGCTTCGATCCCTCTTCGGCTGATGAACGCGGCCCTGCTGCTGACCTCTATACCCGCAAGAACATCAGTGGGCGCGGGAAGGACCCAGTCCATTTTTTTGAAGATCCTCGCCAGCCTGACAAGCTCGGCTTTTCGTTCATCAGCGCCGCCGTCCCGTGATGCCACCCGCTCCGTACTGATGCCGCCGTCGGCCAGGCCTTGCGACTTCCGGAAAAGCTCCATCTGCTGGCCGGGCTGGACCAGATTGAACTTGCGCGCCTTCTCAAGCGCCTTCTCGGACGAAAGACTCAGTTGCTTCTCGATGCCCTTAAGGGATACCAGGGCCAGCCCGTTCTTCTCGGCCCAGTCGAGCACCGCGCCTCCCACGTTCATGAAATAGCCCAGGGCCGAACCGACATCCCCGCGTTCCGGCGTCTCATACGAGCAGACGAACGTGGGATCGTTGGCGGAAGCCCTGAAGACGAACCTGCCGCAGAACCCGCCTTTGGCATCGCTGAAAACGATATCCGCGAAACGGTACAGCCCGCCTTCATCGGCAGAATCCTGATATGCATTGACTTCCTTTACGATGATCTTGCCGCCGGCGTAAGCCTTGCCAGGCGTGAATTCCTCCTTGATCGCCTTTATCGCCGTATCCTTCCCCAGCGCGATGATCATCTGCGGCGGGTTTTTCGTACTCGCCGGATCGAACTTCCATCCCGTCGTATTCCTCGAATCCGAGGACAGGCGGGAAAGCAGCGCGGGGTGGAACACCGGCTGGAATCTCGGCGACTGAAGGTAAGGGACTGTGTTGGCCTGATATGTTGCGAAGAAGGCATTATCCGAAACAGGGCGGGAATCGCGGTATTTCTCGGCCTTTACCATCACCGCGTAGAGCACGGCAACGGCGACCGGGTTCTCGATCTCTCCCGAAACATCAAGCCAGCAGTGGCCCGAACGCTCGCCATATATAGGAATGACGTATCGATCAAGGAGTTTCTGCCGCAGGGCTTTCAGGAACACGTAACCGGCGTCGGTCTGGAAGACATCCGCGCCCATCCTGGTACCGGTGTCGTTAACGCCGGACGTTCCCAGCACATCCCTGATCACGCCCACTTTCTTGCCGGTCTCGGCGGTCGAGTATCCCCAGTTCTTGACCAGATACGGCAGCATCGCGGCGATCATGTTATCGGGAGCCAGGGTCTCAAACCTTATCTTTCCGTTGGCATCTTTGACAGGGCAGACTACCGCGCCGCGGTCGCCGTCAAGGTCAAAGGCGATGCCCATGTCGGCCCCCTGCGCCAGAATCCCGGCTTTAAGGCCTTCCAGGTTCTTCTCGACAGAAGGGTCAGCCTTGTGCTCCCCTTCCACTTCCTGGATCTCTCCGTTAAGCAGTATGACCTGGGCGCCGAGACCTTCAAAAGTCCTGGCGGCGATCTGACCGCTCGGAGTGCCGGCCCCTTCGACGACGATCTTGATCCCGCTTAACGGCTTCTGTCCCGCGAATTTCTTGCCCCATTCGGCAAGCACCGATAGCGGGTCGGAAGTCTTGAGCTCCTTGCCCAATGCGTACAATGAACCGCCCGCGGCCGCTACCTGGCCTACAAGCGTATTGAAACGGATACAGTTTTCCTCAATGGCGGCGCTGAAGAAAGTCCCCTCCCTGTCCGCTTTCGCTCCCGGTACGGACCCGGGATCCTTCATGAACTTCAGGACGCCTTCCCTGGATACCTGCTTGATCTCCTTCGTCGTCAGGCTCTGCAGGGAACCCCCGGGACCGGCCTGGACGGCCACCTTGAAACCGATGACTTCCTCTTCTTTGGGACGGGAAACATGGCTCGCGGTAATAAAGACGCTGATCAGCGGCTTGTACTGCTGGACAGCCCAAGAATAGGAAGTGACGCAGTTGGGTCCTTCGGCCGCGGTATAGATGACATCGAGGCCCATATACCTGAACGCGTCGCTGATCGCCGAAGCAACCGCCAGATCGATCTTGCGCGGATCCCTGGCGATGACCGCGGCGCGATTAGTGTTCCCGGTGAGCTTGGCTTTCGCCAGGGCCATGGTCGCCCAGGTCAGGCCGAACACGAAACCCATGCGCGCATTGAAGTGGAAACCGGTCGAACGGTAATCGTAATCCCTGAACATGTCCGGATTGAACTCGCTGTCCTTGAAAGGCTGGGCAGTCCATTTCGCGGTATCGATGCCGCCATCGGCCTTTTTCACGCCGACGCTCAGTCGCTGGACGAATTCCTGCTGTTTGCGCAAGCCGATGCCTCCGAAAATACTGGGGGCAAGTTCCTTGAGCCCCGCCCTGATGGCTTCCGGATCGCCCGTTCTCTGCACGAAGAGAACGTTCCCGCCAATCTGCACGGCATGGCAATAATCCACGGGTTTTTTGGCTTCCCTGATCTGCCCGCCTTCGTCCATATAGTTGAAGGAATCCCTGACGATCATCGTGTCCCGTATATCGCTGCTGGTGAGCACGGAGATGATCTCTTCCAGTTCGCTCGTGGCCCCCCCGTCAAGAACAGCCTTGCCTTTGAGGAGCATAACGCCGGGAATGTTCTCCGGCTTGACGCCGCCGTCCCTGCCCGGCACGTTGAGGAAATCCGTTTCCGGCTGTATCGCCAGCATCATGCCGCCGCTGACATAGTTGCGCACCGCCATCCCGTCGGCACGGGTGACGTTCTCGCGGGAATCATACTCGCCGTCCGAAAATGACCTGCGGTAAGCGTCGTAATAGGTGTCTTTGGACCAGCGGGATGCCGAGATGAGTCCGGAAAGAGCGCGGGTATCGATGCCGGCAGCGTAGCGCGCGGACGTTCCCCTGAAATGTTTCTTGAACCACTGCGCCAGCACCAGCGAATAATACACCTGGCGAAGCTCGGCATAGGCCTTGGAACTGTTGACCTTTCTGATCAACGAAGGGAGGATGAGCTCGCGGATCAGCTGTGAAGAATACTCGTTGAGCTCCTTCATGCGCGGGTCGGAGAAAGAGAACTGCGCAGATCCTTTCAGGTAGTCCTGCTCGAGCTTCACCTGGAGCACGGCCTTATAGACGTACACGCTGTCGGCCGCCTCCCTTACGATGATTTCGCCGGGCACGATCCACGGACGGGTCAGCGTGGGGATATCCGCATGCCTGCTGCCGTACAGGGTCTCCGCTTTCGCGTAAAGCCTGTCCCAGTATTTCCTGCCCTCAGGAGAGGACGGGGACGTGGACAGCGCCATATCCTTCTTCAGCTGGAGGTCGGCCGCAAGCATAACTTTGCCTGCATCGGTCTTCTCAAGCTCAGGATCGATGATGTTATCCTTGCTATCCGGCCTGAGATTGACCCAGAACGTGCTGTCGGGAAGCGCCAGGCCGATGCGGAAATACTCCATCAGTTTTCCCGCCGTCTCCCGTGCCTCGGGAATGCTTATATTCCTCGCATCTCCCTTATCAAGAAGGAGACCGAAATCATTCTGGCTGCGGTCATACATCAGGGAGCGGAGATGGACCGGGCGGTACCTGTCCATGGAATGGATGCCGGAAAATGCGTTTGAGAGGCTGAGTGCGGAAGAGACCTGGGCGAAACACTGTTCAAATGAGAAGCAGAAAATCACGAAGAACGCGGCAATTTTTTTCGTCATTTCTCCCCTCGTTGTAAAAACTTTTTTTAATTGTTTACTTTTATCCATAAAAAAAACCACGGTCACCAATGAAAAAACCATTGGTTTCCGTGGCTTTAGTTTTCTCTATAATATAGCAGAAGTATATCCGTCAAAGCGCCTTTTGTCAAGGATGATGATGCTCGAAATGGTCGTGGGGATGCGTGTGGACGGTCCCGTCATGATGATGGCGGTGGGCGTGCGTCAGATTGTGTTTTTGCAGGAAATCGGCGTCGTGCAGCACCTCATGCGCAGGTCCCGAACGGACGATCCGCTTGTCCGCTCCGAATACGAAGATGGTGTCGGCGATCTCCTCGACAAGGTGGAGGTCGTGGGTGGCGGTGATCACCGTCTTGCCCGATGCCGAGGCGTCCTGGATCATCTCGATGATATGCGCCGTGGTCGCGGGGTCAAGCCCCGCGGTGGGCTCGTCCAGGAGCAGCACCTCGGGTTCGATGATCAGCGTGGTCGCGATAGCCACCTTGCGCTTCTCGCCGATGCTGAGCTGATGGCAGGAACGGTCGAGCAGCTTTTCTATGCCGAGGAACCGGGCGATGACGTCAAGCCTGGCCTGCGTCTCGGGTTCGGACATGCCCAGCTGGAGCGGGCCGAACAGGATATCCTCGCGGACGGTCGGGCAGAACAGCTGGACGTCCGGGTTCTGGAAGACGAAACCGACGCGCTTGCGGAACTGCCGGGAAAAAACAGCGTCCTCAAAAGACTTCTCCGTCAGCGGCTCGCCGAACACGCGCAGCTCGCCTGAATCGGGGAAGATCAGGCCGTCGAACAACTGAAGCAGAGTGGACTTGCCGGTGCCGTTGGCGCCCAGGATCACCGCCCTGCTGCCCTTCTCGACGGTCATGTCCGTTCCCGCCAGCGCCGCGACGCCGCCCGGATATGAATAAAAGACCTTTTTCGCTTCGTAAACGGCAGCCATCACGGCCTCCCCGTATTAAGCAGCAGTGAAAGTGAAAAGACCAGGACGCATCCGGCCACCCACATCCAGTCACGCGTCCTCGCCCTGAAAGGCCGCAGCATGACAGGTTCGCCGGTATATCCCCGCGAAAGCATGGCGTTATAGACGTCCTCGTTCATCCTCATAGACCGGCTCCAGAGCACGGCCACGTTCCAGCCCAGAAGACGCTGGCCTTTCTTATAATGCACCCTGCCCCCCACCCTGCTCTTGACCGCGGTAAAGGTATTTGACATGATCGACAGCAGTATGTACACGAACCGGTGGCACATCGAGAACACCATCACGAAGACCTGCGGCACGCCGAGCGAGCGCAGGGCCTTGAGCATGTCCGTATGGCCGGTGGTCAGCGAGAAAAGGATCGCGAACGAGACGGAGACCGCCACGCGGCAGACGAACAGCAGCGCGCCGAGAGCGCCCTGACGGGTGACCGTCAGCGTCATCCCCGGCAGGCCGAACGAGAAGAGCGGATCGCCCGGCGTGATCCCGCTGAAGACCGCAGGCAGCGCTATCACGACCGCGAACAGCGGCACGAACGACCAGGTCCGCTTGAGGAAGAACGGCAGTCCTATGGAGGAGAGCCCCGCCAGGCAAAGGCACAGCGCGTAGAGCCCGCACACCACGGCCAGCTCCCGCGAGAACACGCATGCGGCGACAAGCAGGATCAGGGAGGCCAGCTTGGCGCGCGGATCGAGCGACTGCAGCAGCCCGTCTTTCAATGCGTACCTGTCGGAGAAGACCGCTTCCCTGATGAAATCCACGATGCCGGCGATCGACCGGTCGACGAACGCGCTGATATAGAACCTTTCCCTCATCGTTTTCGTCCGATCATCTTCAGGAAAATGAACGCTATTCCCGCCGCCGCCGCCGCCCCGATCAGCGTGAAGAAGAAGTACTGGCACCAATTCCCCTCTCCCACGGCATAATCCTGGAACGGCGCCCTCCAGAAGGCGCGTGAATTATCCTCGCCCCAGGCGCCTCCGGACTTGAGAAGTCCGGGCAGGATGACGCCCAGAGGAGAAAGCAGGGCAAGGATAATGACTATAGTCCAGAGCTGCCTTACTCCTTTTTTGCTCTCACCCATCGATCAGCTCGGGATTCTGGCGCTGAAGGTATTTTATGACAAGCGCTGTGAGGACGGCTTCGAACCATCCGAAGACAAGCAGGTGCTGGAGCATCATCGCCGGCACGGCCACGTTGAGCCCGTACGGGGAATACAGCGGCTGGCCGGAAGGCGTGTGGTGCAGAAGAGGCTGGAGGCCGAATTCGACGGCGGTCGCAAAGGCCGCCACGTTCAGGCCGACATAGCCGGCCAGACCCCCCGCGATGATCCTGCGCTTTGACTGCGGGGATGAACCCGCGCTGGCCAGGCGGTACGTATAGTAGCCGGCGAAGACCATCAGGAAACCCATGTTAAAACAGTTCGCCCCGACCGCCAAGATGCCTCCATCTCCGAACAGAAGCGCCTGCACTACCAGCGTCACCGTCAGCGCGATACAGGCCGCCCAGGGACCGACGAGTATCGCGGCAAGTACGCTCCCGGTGGCATGGCCGGTCGTCCCCCCGGGGATGGGGATGTTGAGCATCATCACCACGAAGCTGAACGCGGCACTGACAGCCAGCAGCGGGACCTGTTTCGAACGCAGTGTCTTCCTGACCGCCCGCGCGGCGATGGCCCATAGAGGAAGCATCGCGGCCCAGAGCGTGCCGCAGGTCTGAGGGCCGAGGTATCCATCAGGTATATGCATATCAGGCGATCCCTTTCCCGGTAGAGGTTATGGTCAATGAGCCGTGTTTGACCCCCTTGGCGGCGCGCATCCTGTCCGCGAGCTCTTCGATCCTCACAGGATGGCCCTTCACGGCGATTATTTCCAGGCAATTATGGTGGTCCAGATGGATATGCTGTCCGGATACGATGAGCCCATGGTACTCGTGCTGGATGTCGGTCAGCACGTTGACGAGCTCACGGCGGTGGTGGTCATAGAGGAGCATGATCGCGCCGGCGACCTCCCCTCCCGCCTTACACCGCTTCCTCACCAGGTCGTCGCGCACGAGGTCCCTGATGTACTCGGAACGGTTCGTGTACCCCTTGCCCTTCATCAGGGCGTCGAGCTCTCCCAACAGGGCGCGCTCGAGCGACACTCCGAAACGGGCCAGTTGTCCTGCCATTCTGCCTCCGTGTTACGATTATAAAAATTGTAATACGTACCGGCGGGGTGTCAAGGGGTATTTCAGAGGGCAGGCCTGCGCTTCCTGGCGATGCCGATCAGGGCGGCCGATGCGTAGAAAAAAGCGGCGAAGAGCACGATCGTCGCGGCGGAGGCGGTGCCCCAGTAATACGAGGCGATCAGGCCGCAGATGCCGGAGACGACGCTGAAGAGGACCGACCACAGGGTGTATTCTTTCATATTGGAGGAGATGGTGCGGGCGGCGGCAGCGGGCAGGACGAGCAGCGAGTTGATGATCAGTATGCCTACCAGGCGGATCGAAAGGGTGACCACCACCGCGAGCACGACGCTGAAGACGGTCTCGACGAGGAAGATATTGAGGCCCCGGCTCTTCCCCAGGCTCCTGTCCATGGCGGTAAGCACCAGCGCGTTACCCGCCGCGGCCCAGAACGCCAGCACAAGCACCGCACCAAGAGCAAGCCGGGCGATCTGGCCGGGCGTGACCGCGAGGATGTCACCGATAAGATAGCTGGTGTACTGGCCGAAACCTCTCCCCGCGCTGAGGATGACCACGCCGACGGCGACGACCACCGCCATCAGGACACCGAGGACGGTATCGGACGCCGCGTTGGTCGTCAGCTTGAGCACGTTGACGGCGACGGCCAGCAGCACCGCGAAGCCTAGGATGGAGACCTGCGGGTCGGCAAGCCCCATGATCACGCCGATGGCGACGCCGGTCAGAGCGGAATGACCCAGCACTTCGGAGAAAAAGACCATGCGTTTCCCTACCACGGCGGTCCCGATCAGCGCGAACAGGGGCGAGACAAGGATCACCGCCAGGAGAGCGTTCTTCATGAACGTGAAACGCGCCCAGTCGAAAGGCAGCAGCGCCTCCACAAACCTGTACCAGATGTCCATCAGGCGCCTCCCGAGCAGGAGAAACCGTAGTTCTTGGCGAAATCGCCGGTCATGACCTCCTGCGGCCTCCCCTCTTTGACTATCGTCCTGTTGAGGACAGCGATCCGGTCGGCGTGGGGAGCGATACCCTCGACATCATGGGTGACCAGGATGACCGAGCTGTCGAACTCCCGCCGCAGGTTGTCCACGATGGAATAGAAAAGCGCCTCGCCGCACGGGTCGACGCCGGTGAACGGCTCATCGAGCAGGAATATATCGGGAAGGGGCAGGAGGGCCATGGCCAGGAGGACCCGCTGCAGTTCTCCCCCTGAAAGCCCGCCGATCCTGCGTTTAAGCAGATGCGCGGCCTGTACGTGACCGAGCGCTTCCCGTATCCTGGCTTTTGTCTTTCCCCTGATGCCGGCCCAGACAGGGAAACCGCTTATGCCGCTGGCGATGAGGTCAGAGACGCTCACCGGTGAATCGGTATCGAAGCTGAGCTTCTGCGGCACGTAACCGAACCGGGGACGGCTGTCTTTCCTGCTGCCCCGGGCCCTGAAACTGACCCTGCCGGTATGAGCCACTTCGCCGAGAATGGCCTTGAGCAGCGTGGTCTTGCCCGCGCCGTTGGGCCCTACGAGGGCAAGGAGCTCTCCGCAATTGATATGGATGTTGACCCGGTCGAGGATGACCTTCCGGTCGACTGCGACCGAGAGGTCGCTGATCTTGAAGCAGCAATGGGGGCAGACCTGTTTCATCCCTCACCTCCCAGCGCCTGTTTGAGCGTCTCCAGGTTCCTCTCCATCACGGCAAGATAGGCGTCCGGCTCGTCCGGACCGGTCACCGCGGGATCGAGCACGTTCACACGGGTCCCGGTCTCCCGGGCAATGGTCTCGGCGGCAGCCGGCGAATACTGAGGTTCGACGAAAAGAGCTTTTATCCCCGCCCGCCTCACGATATCCACTGTCTGCGCGAGTTCCCTGGCGCTGGGAGAGCTTCCCGGCTCGCGCTCGATCACGGCAGCCACCCGCAGCCCGAACTCGCGGGCGAAATAGGGGAACGCTTCGTGGAAGGTAATGATCTGGCGGCCCCTGAAAGGAGCCAGCTCCTTCTCCATCCGCGCGCGCAGCGCCTCGAGCTTCGAGAGATAGGCCCCTCCGTTCTTCTCGTACTCCGCCCTGTGGGCAGGATCCGCTTTGGACAGGCCGGCGACCAGATTGCGCACCTCGGTCATCGCCCCGGAGACGCTGACCCACACGTGCGGGTTCACGGCGCCTCCCTGCGTTATCAAAGGCACGCCGTCCGAGAGCGTGACGACCTGCAGACGGGGATTGGCCGACTTCGCCTTGTCGAGAAAAGATTCCATTCCGGCGCCGTTGACCACCAGGACATCGGCCCCGTCGATCTTCTTCATGTTTTCTGTAGTAAGGGAATATTCGTGAAGGCAGCCTGTGACAGGCGGGGTAAGGTTGGAAACGGTGACGCCGGTGATCCCGCCGGCGACGTTGACCGTCATGATGTACATCGGATAGAACGAGGTGAGGACAGTGAAGTCTTTGCCCGCATGACAGGGGCGGAGAAAGAGACAAAAGACCGCGGACAGGCAGACAAGTACCCTTGCCGCGGTCACCTGCAGCGCGCGCATAATCCCTCCACCCGCAGCGAATGGCTCTCCGCCTTGCAGCCGAGCCTGCGTTCGATGAACCGTTCGAGCTCCCTGATGTTGCAGAAGTCCACCTCTTCCACCCTGCCGCATTTCCTGCAGACAAAATGATGGTGGTGGCAGGGGCGGGGAGCGGTGCAGAGGACGTAATACAGCTGCCGGTCGCGTTTTTCCACCCGTTCCAGCACGCCCGCCCCGCGCAGCTCCTCGAGTATCCTGTATACCGAGGGCAGGCCGAGCCTGCCGAACGAAGGCTTGACCGCCCGCCAGACATCCTGCGGGCCGAAACACCTCCTTCTGGAAAGGAACAGCTCGATCACGGCGGTCCTTTTCGGCGTCACCTTGAGGTTCTTCTCACGTAAACGTTCGCTGAGCTCTGTGGTCATAACTCCTCTATAAACAGAAATGGTTTCTATTTATATGGTAGCACAAATCTATGCTGTAATAAATAGGTAATTTTGGGGACGTGTCCTCTCAGCTTGCGTAAGAATGTAAACCGGGGAGGATGAAATTGACGCCGACGAAGGTAAAGAGGACGGCGAGGTAACCGAAGATCGAAAGGTAGGCCGCCTTTGATTCCTTCCATCCGCGGAAGACGCGCAGGTGCAGATACAGGGCATAGACGAGCCAGGTGATCAGCGAGCAGGTCTCTTTCGGGTCCCAGCTCCAGTAGGTGCCCCAGGCGGCGTTCGCCCACACCGATCCGGTCGTCATGCCGATGGTCAGGAACGGGAACGCGAAGGCGATGAAGCGGTACCCGAGGAGGTCGAGCGACGGGGCAAGCGGACGCTCGGCGCGGCGGGCGAAGAGATAATACAGCCCGCAGACGAACGAAAGGGTCAGCCCGCCGTACCCTATGAAATAGGTCACCACATGGATGCTGATCCACCTGCTCTGAAGGGCGGGCATCAGCGGCGTTATGGTCGAATCGAGCGTGGCGATGAAGTTCATCATCAGCAGGAGCAGGACGCTGACCGCCTTGCCGAGGAACCTGACACGGCCGGAAAGGCTGAACACGACGTACACCAGCGCGATGCACCATGCCATCAGCACCAGCGCCTCGTACATGTTGGCGAACGGGGGACGCCCCGCCTCATGCCAGCGGAAACCGACAAGCAGGGTGTGGAACAGGAACCCGACCCTGAAAAAGATGTCCGCCGGACGCTCGAGCGCGGCGTTCTTGAAAGCCGACGCGAACACGAAAAGACCGGCGCTGACCAGGTACGACAGAAGGGCCAGCTGGAGCCCATGCGCCTGCATCACTTCCTCCCTCTCGACGCGGCCCACCTGCCCGCGTAGACCATGATTATCCCTATATTAAGGAGGGCGAAACCGGTGAAAACGACAGGCGCACCGGGGTCCCTGACGACCTCAAGGGCCGTCCACTCCGGTTTCTGAGGGTCATATCCGGACTGGTAAAAGGTGAAGCCGCCGAAAGCTACCGGCGAATTCACCTTCGCGTATCTCTGCGCTGTCCCCTTCGGGCCTGCGAAGTCCAGCGTGCTCCTGAATTCCTTGATCATGGGTTCCTGCAGGAAGCGGAATCTTATATTGCTGTCCTGCCCCATGGACAGGTCCGGATGGCGGGAGAAGACCCAGCGGTCCTCGATGCCCGAAGGCGTGCTGACCCTGACCGAAAGGGCGGGGTTCGTGGCGCGTTCGGAAAGGTTGACCGGCCTTCCCTCCTCATCCATAGCAAAATCGGGATAATATCCGGTGACGACAAAGGCGTATCTTGTCCCGGGCACGCTGTATTCCCTGCCGGGTACCGCGTCGAACTTCTTGCGCAGCCCCTTGTCCTCGACGATCACGCCGAGCTTGAAATACTGCGGCCTGTACCACTCGACGTTGAAGTCTTTCAGGGTGACGGTGAAACCCAGGGGAACAGAGCGGTCTCCGGAGACGAACGAATCCCTGCCCTCCCCTTTCGTCAGCTCAAGCGTCCCTTTCTGCCCGGCGAGAAAGCTGAGCAGTGACCCGGCCAGGATCACCAGGATCGACGCGTGGGTGATACGGGAACCAGGCCCCTTCCTCGTGACCCTCAGCGCCAGGCAGGCGGCGGTATTAACGGCGAAGACGGCAAGCACTCCCAGGAACCACCAGCTGTAAAAGATCCCCGGCTGGATGTCTTCGGGCGCGACGGCGCCGGCGAAAGAGATGATGATGATCACGCACAGGAGCAGGAGGGCCAGGCGGATGCTCCCGAAATACTCGAGCGCCGCGTTCACGCGGCCTGTTCTCTTGTTTGCCGTCATTTACAATCCTCTGATCGCCTTGCTGAACGCGGCAACAGTCCTGTCCAGGTCGGCTCTGGTATGGGCGAAAGATACGAAGTTCGCTTCGAACTGCGAGGGGGGCAGGTTTACTCCCTGTTCAAGCATGCGTCTGAAGTAGGAAGCATAAAGCCGGGTGTCGGCCTTTTTGGCGCTGGAGAAATCGGTGACGTCCTTGCCGGAAAAGAAGATGGTGAAGAGTGAACCGGCGCAGTTAAGACGGAACGGGATGCCTTTATTAACCATGATCCCGGCGAGCTCGCCGCAGAGGGAAGCTGTCTTGAGGTCGAGACTTCTGTAATCCCTGCGCCGGAGCTCCCTGAGGGCGGCGATACCGGCCGCCACCGCGCAGGGGTTGCCGGAAAGGGTGCCTGCCTGATAGACATCGCCCAAAGGAGCCAGGCGGTCCATGTAACGGCTCTTGCCGCCGAACGCGGCCAGCGGCATCCCTCCCCCGATGATCTTGCCGAGGCAGGTCAGATCGGGATCGATGCCGTAAAGGGACTGCGCTCCGCCGAGGCCGAGCCGGAAACCGGTGATCACCTCGTCGAAGATCAGCAGCGCGCCGTGAGCGCGCGTCAGCCGCCTCAACGCGGCGAGGAACTCTTTCGGAGGGACGACGACTCCCATGTTCGCGGCTACCGGCTCGACGATGACGCAGGCAATCCGCCCTCCCTGAGACGCGAAGCATCTTTCCACCGCGCCGATATCGTTGTACGGAAGGACGATGGTCTCCCTGGCCAGGGACGCGGGGATGCCGGCGCTGTCGGGAACGCCGAACGTGGCCGCGCCCGAGCCTGCCTTGATCAGCAGGCTGTCGGAATGGCCGTGGTAACACCCCTCGAATTTAATGATCCTGCTGCGCCCCGTGCATCCCCTGGCAAGACGGATCGCGCTCATCGCCGCCTCGGTGCCGGAATTGACCAGACGCGCCTTCTGCATGGAAGGGAACGCCTCGATGATCAGCCCGGCGAGCTCAGTCTCCCGCTCCGTGGGCGCTCCGAAGCTCGATCCGCAACCGGCGGCGGCTTTGACCGCCTGGACCACGGGCGCGAAGGCGTGACCGAGGATAAGGGCCCCCCAGCTCATCACATAGTCAACGTAGGTGTTACCGTCGACATCGGTGATCCGGCTGCCCCGCCCGCTTTTGACGAAGACGGGCGTGCCTCCGACGGCCCTGAACGCCCTCACCGGGCTGTTCACGCCGCCGACGAGTGTTTTTTTCGCCTGCCTGAAATCCTTTTCCGAACGGGCTCTTCTCATTTTATCTTTGACGGGACATGTTTGCCGAAATTATGGCAGTAGTAGATCAGGCGCATCCTGTCCTTGAGTTCGAGGTCCTCGAACTGCACCCCGGTCTGGTAGTAATACTTGCCGTCATCGGCCTTTACCGGCCTCAGGTTCTGCCAGGCGATACTCCCCTTGCAGGAGACCGTCTCCTTCCCCTCATTAAGACAGGCCTTGAAGGTGATCAGCGTGCCCTTCTTAATGATCCTGTTCAGCCAGACCCTGGCTCCGCCAGCCGAGATATCGAGGGAATAGATGGTGTTCTCGTCCGCCTCGCCGGTAAGCTTATAGGTCGCCAGCAGCCGCACGTCAACGCGCTTGAATTTACGGCGTTCCTTCTCTTTATCCTTGTTGGAAGTGGTTTCAGCCATTATGGTTTAGATTGTATCACAAAATCGATGCCAAATCAGTCTTTGTTTTCTTGAATTCCCGCCGGGTGAAGAGCTCTTTATATTCGCTGATACCCGCAGCGCGGGCAAGCCGCCTGACCAGCCCCGTGCATTCACTTCGGGAACGGCAGTGGACCATCGTGTACACGTTGTAATCCCAGCCCGGGGCTGTCGCGCGCTCGTAACAATGAGTTATCTGCGCCGTCCTCCGGAAGACCGAGACCGCCTTATCCATCCTTGCGCGCGGAACCCGCCAGACCACCATGCAGTTGGAGACGAATCCTGCCTGCCTGTGGCCGATGATCAGTCCGAACCGCCGGATGAGCCCGGCGTCCTTATAGGACGCGATCAGCCTGATAAGCCGTGATGCGGGGATACCCAGAGAGGACGCGGCGGCGGCGAACGGCCGGCGCGTTAGCGGGAACGGCCGGTTGATCCTGATCACCGCCTCCCTGTCAAAACGCGCCCGGCCCCTTTTTGCCTTGCCTGCCCTTGCGGGAAGGCCGGGACCATTGAGCGCGAACCTGGCGTCTATCTTGAACGTCTTTAAGGAGGCAAAGCATAAGGGGGAGATACCTGTCCTGCGGCCGATCGACCGGACAGCCTGCTTCAGGCGGGACGGAGAAGAAGCGGAGAGCGTGAACCAGAGATTGGGCCTGCCCTCCCGCAGATAGTTGTGGCTTACCGCGTCGGAGGCGCTGACAGCCCGGGCGACCGAAGAGACGCGCCTTTCGGGCACGTCCATCGCGCACAGGACCGAAGCTATGCCCAGCCTCCGCGGGTCGAAGACCGCCCCGAGGTACCGGATGACCTTGTGTTCCTTTAGCCGGGCAAGCACGCGCAGCACTTCCTCTTCGGTCATACCGGATTTTCGCGCGGCGAGGGCAAACGGCCGCTCGGCGAGAGGGAACTCGTCCTGCAGATACTGGAGAAGCTGTCTTTCCCGCTTTGTCAGCATGGGGAAGCGCCCATGAAGAACGGACAATCGGGGTCCTCAGCCATATAATCGGAGCATTCGTGGAACGCGCGGGCACGGCAGCCGCCGCAGGTGTTCTTGAAACCGCATTTCCCGCAGTTGCCCGAATATGCCGCCGTGCGCATCTTGAGGAATATCCCGCTGTCCTTCCATATCGAGCTGAATTTCTCCTCGCGCACGTTGCCCACTTTGAGGGGAAGGTACGGGCAGGGGTGCACGTCCCCGTTGGGAAGGATGCAGCAGTAGCTGGTACCGGCAAGGCATCCTTTCTGGAAACGCATCGGTATTCCCATCGCCTTGGCGAGGGGGATGAACTGGGGGGCGCATACCGGCTTTATCTCGAGTCCCATCTCCTTCTGCTTCGGGAGGACTTTCTGGAGGACTTCCTTGATCTCGGCAGCCCCGATGAACACGTCGCTGATCGCCTTGCCTCTTCCCGTCGGCACAAGGAAGAAGACATGGTGCGCCTTGGCGCCCAGTCCGGCGACGAAATCGGTTATGGCCTCGATATCCCTGTAATTGCGCCGGGTCACGGTCGTGTGCACCTGGAAATCCAGCCCTTCCTCAACGCAGAGCTTCATGCCGTTGACCGTCGCCTGCCAGGCACCGGGGTGCTTGCGGAAGGCATCGTGGGTGGCGGGGTCCTTGCTGTCGAGGCTGATGCCGCAGCGGCCCACTCCCGCGTCCTTTATCTTCCTGACGATCTCCCTCGTGAAGAGGGCCCCGTTCGTGCCCAACACCGGGCGCAGGCCGCGCAGCGCGGCGTGACGGACCAGCTCGAATATGTCCTGCCGCATCAGCGGCTCGCCTCCGCTGAGGATCAGGATCTTGAAGCCCGCGGCGGCTATCTCGTCGATAAGCGCCTTGCCCTCCCGGGTCGTCAGCTCATCGGGGTCCTTGCCGCCGGCGTCCCGATAGCAGTGCTCGCATTTCAGGTTACATGCCTTGGTCGTGTTCCAGGAGATTATCATTCTTTCTCCTTCCGCTTATCTATTTACGCAATGTCTTGGCGACTTCCGCTGCATGGTAAGTGATGATGATATCCGCCCCCGCGCGCTTTATGCCGGTGAGGACCTCGCGCGTGACCCGTTCCCCGTCAAGCCAGCCGGCCCGGGAAGCGGCCTTGACCATCGAATACTCCCCGCTGACATTGTACGCCGCCAGCGGGACATTGAACTCCGCGCGCGCCCAGGCGATGATGTCCAGATAGGCCAGCGCGGGCTTGACCATGATGATATCCGCCCCCTCTTCGATGTCGAGAGCTATCTCCCGCATCGCTTCATCGCCGTTAGGCGGGTCCATCTGGTAGGACCTGCGGTCGCCGGACTGAGGCGTCGAGCCGGCGGCGTCGCGGAACGGGCCGTAAAAACCCGAGGCGTATTTGGCGCTGTAGGCCATGATCGGCACCTCTTCGAGACATTCTTCGTCCAACATGGTGCGTATGGCCTTGACCTGGCCGTCCATCATCGCCGAAGGAGCCACCATGTCCGCCCCGGCTTTGGCCTGGGAGACGGCGGTCTTGGCGAGCAGCTCGAGCGTGATATCGTTGTCGACGGCGCCGGTGCCTTTATTCTTGAGCACCCCGCAGTGGCCGGTGCTTGTGTATTCACAGAGGCAGACGTCGGTGATGACCGCGATATCCCGGACCTTGTCCTTGATCGCGGCGCATGCCCTCTGCACTATTCCGTCGGTCGCGTACGCCTGGCTGCCCAGTTCGTCCTTTTTTGAGGGGATGCCGAAAAGCAGCGCCGCGGGGATGCCGAGGCCGCGGCAGGCCTTGACCTCCTTGAGCAGGTTGTCGATGGAAAGCTGGAAGACTCCCGGCATCGAGATGACCGCGCTGCGCGCGCTTTTGCCCTCCCTCACGAAGAAAGGCATCACAAGGTTATCGACGCTCAAACGGGTCTCGCGGACCAGCCTGCGCAGGTTCTCGTTCGCTCTCAATCTTCTCGGACGGTATTCAGGGAATCCCATAGGTCACCTCGCTTTACGGTACCGTTCCATCTACGTGCCCACAAGGGCAATACCGGCGCAAGCGCACACGGGTGCCTGCCGGCGCTCTCCTATCGGCGCCGGGCATCCGATCACGCGCCGGGTATCCTTATCTCATCGTCCGTCAAATAACATGCCGGGTCTTCCATCCAGACGTCGCCGAAGACCGCCTCGCCCCGCGCGCGGAAGTTCCCGTTGCACAGTTCAAGCCACCGGCAGCGGGCGCAGCGTCCTTTAAGCAGTTTCTTGCGGTCCTTCAGTCCCGCCATGAGCGGGTCCGCGGTATCCATCCAGATCTCGCCGAACGGCCGCTGCTTCACATTCCCGAAGGTGTACGTCCGCCAGAACTGGTCGGCGTGGACATTGCCCTCGTTGTCGACGTTGGCGATCCCGATGCCCGATGCGTTCCCCTTGTTGTACTGCAGAAGCTCCAGTATCTTCGCGGCCCGGGCCTTGTCCCTCTTGAGCTCGCGCAGGTAGACGTAGATCGCGTCGCAGTGGTTGTCCACGGTAAGGACTTCCCTGCCGATCCCCCGCCTGTGCATCGATTCCGCCCACGAGCAGATCGACTCGACGCAGTCGCGCATCTGGTCCCTGGGCAGGTCATCGTGGGTCATCGCGGAGCCGCGGCCGACGTAAACCAGGTGATAAAAGCATATCCTCTCTATCTCTTCCCTCTCTACGAGCTCGAAGATACCCTTGAGGTCGGGATAATTATGCCGGGTGATGGTGAAGCGCAGACCCACCTTCTGGTCGACCTTGACCAGGTTGCGGATGCCTTTAAGCGCCATCTCGAACGCGCCTTTGGTCCCCCGGAACCGGTCGTTGTTCTCGCCGATCGCGTCGAGGCTCACGCCCACGTAATCAAAACTGCCGGCCTTGATCTTTTTCGCGTTCTCTTCGTTGATCAGCGTCCCATTGGTCGAGATGACGGTGCGGATCCCCCTGCCGCGCGCGTAATCATTGAGCTCGAAAAGGTCGCGGCGCATCAGCGGCTCACCGCCAGAGAACAGGAGCACAGGGACCTTGAACGCGGCAAGGTCGTCGATCATGCGCCGGGCCTGTTCAGTCGAAAGCTCATTGGCGTAATCCTTGTTGGCGGAGTTCAAGTAGCAGTGGATGCAGGAGAGATTGCACCTGCGGGAGCAGTTCCAGACCACGATGGGTCTGCGGTTGGCCGGGGTCATCCCCTTGCGGTAACGCAGCTCATCGCCGTACGTGGCGTGGTCACAAAGCAACTTCGTTATTGTAATCATTTATGTTTCCGGTAATACCCGACTATCGCGTCGGTCAACCCGTCAAGGGTATATTGTTTTGCCTCGATCGCTATCTTTATACCGTTCTCGCGCGCGGTCTTCGATGTCACCGGGCCGATGGAAGCGAATATATGGCCCGCGCGGCGCTTTTTGCCGAACACCTTCACGAATCCCTGAACGCATGAAGAGCTGGTGAACGTGACCAGGCCGCAGGAATCAAGAATATCCTGATCGTCCTTCCCCGGCTTGCGGATGACGGTGCGGTACGCGGGAACGACGGAAACTTTCCCCCCTGCCTGTCTGAGCCCCTCCGGCAGCACGTCCCGGGCTTCCTGCGCCCTGACGACCAGGAACTTCTTTCCCTTCGCCCCCTGTTTTTTCAACGACGCGAGCAGGTTCTCCTGCCGGTACTGGTCAGGAGTGATATCGACACGGATGCCCAGTGAAGCAAGGGCTTCAGCGGTGCGCGGACCGATGGCTGCGACCCGGACCCCTTTGAGCTGCCGGACGTCAAGGCCAAGCCTGTCCAGCCGGGCCTTGAAAGCCTTGACACCGTTCTGGCTGGTGAAGATCACCCAGTCAAACCCGTCCATGCACCGTATCGCCCCGTCAAGCAGACCGTAGTCCGCGAGCGGCTCGATGGAGATAAGCGGGAACTCGATGCTTTCGGCACCCTGCTGCGAGAGCATGCCGGCGAAGCGGCCGGTGTCATCCGACGGGACGGTGACAAGCACCCGTTTGCCGAAAAGCGGCCTTTTCTCGAACCAGTCCAGCTTATCCTTAAGCGAAACGACCTCTCCCACGACAAGTATGGCGGGAGCGGAGAATCGGGCGGCGCGCGCCTTGGCGACGATGCTCTGCAATGTCCCCTCAAGGCTCTCCTGGCGCGGCCACGTCCCCCAGCGCACCAGACAGCAGGGCGTCTTCGCGGGACGGCCATGCCTGACCAGGGCCGCGACGATCTTTTCAAGGTTCTCGAAGCCCATCAGGAAGACGAGGGTCCCCAGGCCCGTCGATATCCTGTCCCATGCTATCGCCGAGTCCTCCTTGGCAGGGTCTTCCTGTCCGGTGAAGATGCCGAGCGACGAGGTGAAACCTCTCTGGGTGACCGGTATGCCCGCGTACGCCGGGACGGAGATAGCGCTGGTGATCCCCGGGACCACCTCGAAAGGCACGCCTGCCTTCTCGAGTTCCAGGGCCTCCTCTCCGCCGCGTCCGAACACGTAGGGATCGCCGCCCTTGAGCCGGACGACGTTCTTCCCCTGTCTGCCCAGTTTCACCAGAAGCGCGTTGATCCTGTCCTGGCACATCGTGTGCCTGCTGGATGCCTTGCCGACAAAAATAAGCCGGGCACGCGGCGGTACCAGGGCGAGGATGCGGGGATTGACGAGACGGTCGTAAACGACCACCTGCGCCTCCTGCAGGAGACGCTTGCCCTTAAGCGTGAGAAGCTCCGGATCGCCGGGACCGGCGCCTACCAGAAATACTTTTCCAACCTTAGTCTTAGTCATAGCTCTGTTGGGGACGTGCCCCCACAGGACACCCCTAAAGGGATGTGCCTCGGTGGCACCGTCCCCATTTAGCGAATCTCTTTCAGTATTTTGCTGCCGCCGTTTTTCAGCGCCTCACGGGCCAGCCGCCGGGCCAGTCTCTTTCCGTCCGCGACGCACGACGCCCCCTGAACGCTCACGGACCTCTTTCCGTCCGTGCTGATGATCAAAGCCTTCAGCGAGATCTCTTTCCCGCGGATCAGCGCGTGCACCGCGACGGGCAGGCGGCATCCGCCGCCTGTCGCCCGCAGGAACTCCCGCTCAGCCTCGACCCTGGCGAACGCGCGGGGATCGTTGAGAGCGGCGCAGAAGCGCGCCATCTCCTTATCCCCTTCCCGGATCTCAAGGCCGAGCACTCCCTGCCCGCACGCGGGCAGCAGGACATCCTCCGGTATCGGACGGGCTCCGGTACCGCGCATCGAAAGCCGCTTGAGGCCGGCGGCCGCGACGATGATGGCGTCGTAAAGCCCTTCCTCCAGCTTACGCACCCGGGTGTCGAGGTTACCCCTCAACCCGGCGATCTTGAGATCAGGCCGCAGCCGCAGGACCTGTGCCTGCCTGCGCAGGCTGGTGGTCCCCACCAGCGCTCCGCGCTTGAGCGAAGACAGGTCTTTAGCGTCCCTGCTGATGATCGCGTCGCGGGGGTCGCTGGCCTTGCACGCCGCGCCCAGGACAAGCCCCTTCGGCAGCGCCGACGGCATATCCTTCATGCTGTGGACGGCAAGATCTATGGTACGGTCACGCAGCCCGTCCTCCAGCTCCTTTACGAATATCCCCTTGGCATCCCGGCTCCAGTCCTTGACCCGGTCGCCCAGGGTAGTTATCTTTCTCAGCTCGAACGCAAAACGGGGGAACTTCCTGCGCAGGGAACGGATCACCTGCATCGTCTGGGCGACAGAAAGCGCCGAGCCCCGCGCCCCCACCACAACCCTGCGCGCCGCCGCCCTCATGGCATCCTTTCGTCGAGCTTGCGCAGTACAGTGTCAAGCGACACCTCGATCATCCGCTCCGCCTTGCCTGCCTCCCGCATCCTGTCCTTGATATTGGCGTCCCGGACCTGCGCCAGGTCGTCGATGTTATAGACATAGGCGTTATCGACATCATTGGCCCCGGGGTCGATGTTGCGGGGAAGGCCCAGGTCGATCAGGAACAGCGGGGAACTTCCCCGTGCCCTCATCGCCGCGGCGATATCGTCCTTCGTGAGGACGAAGTGCGGGGCGCTGGTCGAGCTGATGACGATGTCGGCGGAGTTCAATGCTTCATGGACCTGGTCGAACCGGATCGCGCTGCCGCCGAACACGCCGGCCAGCTCCCGCGCCTTCTCGAACGTCCGGTTGGCGACCACAACGGTGCTGACGCCGCGCGAATACAGGTTCTTGACCGTCATCTCGCCGATCTTGCCGGCGCCGATGATCAGCACTTTCTTGCCGTCGAGGCTCTCGAATATCTTGCGGGAAAGCTCTATCGCGGCCGTGCTGACCGAGACCGCACCCTTGCCGATGCCGGTCTCGGTGCGGATCCTTTTCCCGATCTTTATCGCTTCCTCAAAAAGCTGGTTCAGGTTCCTGCCGCAGACATTGGCCTCGCGGGCCGCGAAATACGCGTCCTTTACCTGGCCGAATATCTGTGTCTCGCCTACGATCATCGAATCGAGCGACGCGGCGACCCTCAGCAGGTGCCTGACCGCTTCCCTGCCGCTCAATGAGTAAAGGTAGGAGGAGATCTCATCGATGCGGACGCCGCTGCAGCCGCTGATGAACCCCTTGATCGACTGGACCGCCTGCTCGCCGCTGACGGCCGCGTATATCTCGGTGCGGTTGCATGTCGAAAGGATAACGTCCTCTTCGACGCAGGCACAGCCTTTGAGACGGGACAGCGCTTCGGCCAGGCGGTCCTTGGGGAACGAAAGCTTTTCCCTGACCGCTATGGGCGCGCTTTTATGGTTAAGGCCTATGACCTGTATGTCCATCTAGAAATATGCGTGCAATCCGGGGAGCAGGAAGCTCACCCCGAAATACGTGAACAAGACCAGCATGAAGCCGCCGATCGCGATCAGGGCGCTGGTCCTTCCCTTCCACTTCGCCGCAAGCCTGCCATGCAGGTAGGCGACGTAGACGCACCAGAGCACCAGCGACGCGGTCTCCTTCGGGTCCCAGCTCCAGAACGACCCCCAGGCCCTCCAGGCCCAGAGCGAGCCGGAGACGATACCCAGGGTCATGAAGATGAACCCGAACACGACCGCCCGGTAACCGAGCCTGTCGACCAGCTGCAGGGCGGGAAGGCGGAAGAAGAATGTGTCCACCTTCCGGGATTTGACCTCCCTCTCCTGCCAGAGGTACATGATGCCGAAACAGAACGCCAGGAGGAAACAGGCGTAGCTGAGCAGGAACGACGAGGCGTGGATCCCGAGCCAGGGACTCCTGAGCGCGGGCACCAGAGGCCTGACGCCCGCGTCCAGCGAAAGAGAGTAGCCCGTGACGGTCGCAGCAAGCGGGAGCACGAACGTCCCGTTCACCCAGTCCTTCCTGCGCGCTTCGACGACAGCGTATACAAGTATGATCACCCAGCCAAAGAACGAGAGCGACTCATGCAGGTTCGACACAGGGGGGTAACCCAGCAGAATGGCCCTGACCGCCAGCGCAGCGGTATGGCAGGCAAAACCCGCCAGGCAGATGCCGAAAGCGGTCCTGCCGGCTGCCTGCCTCTGTGTGAGGAAAAATACCGCCGCTGCCAGCGCGCTGAGCACATAGGCGCCGAACGCCGCTTTCACCAAGACCCCGTAAACCTCTATGCCTGTCATCGTGGCGACCGCCTTGATCTGAGGAACCGTTTGATAAGCTTGCCCCGCCTGCGCGCGTCGGGCTCCTGAGCCTTGAGCCTGTCCCTCTCGCGGGACACGCACGCCACCAGCCGGCTGTACCTGGGCACGAACGACTTCTCCAGCTCCCGGCGCATCTGTTTTGCGACACAGGGAGCTTTCCCGCTGGTAGAGATACTGATGATAAGGCCGTTGCTGCCTATCGAAGAGGGGACGATGAAGGTACTCGCTGCCGGATCGTCTACCACGTTGACCTGGATTCCGCGGCGGCACGCCTCCCGATAGACGGCGTGGTTGACCTTCACGTCATCGGTGGCGGCGACGGCAAGGAAGAACCCGCGGAGCATGCCGGCGCGGAACCCGGACCGTATGCAGGTAGCCGTACCCGCCTTCACCGACTTCGAGAGGCCGGCAGAAAGGGCCGGGCTGATCACGGTCACCCGCGCGCCGCAGCGCACAAGCGACCTGACCTTGCGTTCGGCGACGGCACCGCCGCCGACGACACAGCACGCCCTGTCTTTCAGGTCGAGTAATACCGGATAGTATCTCATGATGAACGCTCGGAAGTGAGCGCCCCGCCGGGGAAAAGATCCCTGACGGGGCAGCCCTTAAGGGACCGGGAGAAGGGAAAAGCTATTCCTTGACGTTCTTCGCGACCGACTTCACCTGTCGCTCGACGTGCTGGAATTCCTCGGGGGTCAGGATCTTGTTGAGGTCAAGGAGGACCAGCAGCCTGTCCTTGAGCTTGCCGACTCCCTTGATGTAATGTTCGGGTACTTCGGTATCGACCAGGCTCGGCACCTCGTCGACGCAGTCGGACGAAAGGCGCAGGACCTCGGAAACGGAGTCGACGATCATGCCGACCGTGTTCTCCGCCACTTCGACGACGATGATGCGCGTGGTCTCCCCTCTCTCCTTGGACGTCAGCCCCAGCCTCTTGGCGAGGTCGATGACAGCCAGCACCTGGCCGCGCAGGTTCACGACGCCTTCGATGAAAACCGGCGCCTTAGGCAGATACGTGATCTGCACGAGCCTGACGATCTCGCGTACCTGGCTTATGTCCACGCCGAATTCCTCTTCACCGATAGTGAAAACGACCAACTGGTATTCTTTCGGTTTCTGCTCGGCCATGTGCCCCCCTTTCACCACGTAGTGAACACCGGCGCAATTCCAACAAGCGCCGGGTGGTTATTATTTCACGTTCAGGATGTCGAAGATCTTCTTGAGAGACTCGGTCGTGGGAAACAGGAGGAACAGTCCCTCCATCGTCAGCCCCTTGACCTGAAGATCGGTCCTTATGTACAGCGCCTCCTCTGAATCCTGCGCTATCTGGATGAAGATGAAGTCGAGAATGGCCGCGACCATGTCCATGGCAAGGGCGGGCGTGGTCAGCATGATGGTCATCTTGGTCATATCGGCCAGCGCCGACACGTAGGCTCCTCCCAGGATGTTACAGACCTCCCTCATCGCCGACTTGAACAGGTCGTCGTTGAAATCTATCTCCTCCTTGGGCTTGCCGAGGAGCGCGGTGGCGAGGAACCGGGCGTCGTTGGGCGAAAGCAGGAGGAAAATACGGCCGCCTATATCTCCCTTGATCTCCATATCGAGGACGAAGAACAGGCGTTCCGCCCCGCTCAGGAGATTGGCGATCTTCTCGATGGGGACAAGGCTCACCTCCGGCACCGCGATCTCGACCTTGGCCGCGATCATATCGGCCAGCGCGGTAGCAGCCGTCGCGGAACCGATCGTTCCTATCTCTTTAAGCGCGTCAAGCTGGTACGGGGTCATTCTCTGTTCGTCCATGGCGAACCCTTTGATTTCCTTTCGGTTTTATATGCCGGCCCTACTGCTGCGATAACCTGATTATCTCGCCGGCGATCTGGGAAAGCGGCAGGATCGAATCGGCCAGGCCTTCCTTGAC
>JBLMZF010000105.1:0-23834 GCA_050258655.1 Deltaproteobacteria bacterium
TGATCCGCTTTATGCCCGCCTTCTTGTTGTAGTACGCCTGGGGAATGGCGGTATTGGTCTTGTGGCTGCCGGAAGGCGAGACGCTCTCGTCTTTATAGTAGATGCGGCAGGTGGTCTTGAGCAGCTGCTCGAGCCTGCGCGCGCGCTTAAGCGGCGTCGGCCTCCAGAGATGGTAGATCTTGAGGACCTCGTCGGGTATGTCGATCCAGACCTCGGAGCTCATCTCCTGCTTGATCAACTCCATCGGGAACAGGGCTCGCAGGTCGTCAGCCACGAGCGGTTTCTTCGTGCCCGGATGCATCGGCGGCGGAAGCTCGAACGGAAGGTCAGGCAAGACGTTGTACCACTGGTGCGGCATCTCTTTTTCGGGAAGAAGTATCTTGGTCTCCATTGCCTCCTCCAGGTTGGTTTTTACTTAATTATATTTAATTATATAGAGAACAGCGCGGTTTTCAAGACAAATCACGGCCTACGGGCAGGTCCTGCCCGAGGCTTCGTTGAGCTCGTTTATCTGCGCGCAGACGGGATGGGCCAGCAGTTCTTCCAGCGCGACAGGCACCAGCAGCGACCAGTTGGCGTCGCTGACCGTGCCAGGCGTGTTGATGCGGTTGGCGTAAGGATCACCCGGAAGCAGGCTGCCGTCAAGATAAAGCCAGTCGATGAGCAGGTTAAGGAAGAAGACCGACCGCGAGGCCAGCGTGCGCGCGGTCACTGCCTTGACCAGGGCCGGAGAACTCTCCTCCCGCATCGGTCCGGGCATTTTCAGCTGCTCCCAGAGCTTTTCCTTTTCCTGGAACGAGTTGACGTAGAGCTCGATGAAATCGCCGACCTCCTCCCTTCTCCTGCCAAGGCGGTCGACAAGGATATCGACGGCATAGATCTCGAGGAGCCAGCGCAGGCGGCCGTGACGGGAACGGGCGGGATCGAACAGCCTGCCCCGGACGGCCTCGAAATCGATGCCGCGGTCGGCGCATTTGCGCCTGAAAAGCCCTTCGTCGATCGTGCCGGCCTCGTTCTCCCACCATGCCGGCCAGTTGGTCGTGTCATGGGTCGAAAGCATCGTCGCCGAAAGGAACCGGTACTCCTGAGGCGGCAGGAAATCGTGGCGGTTTATCCAGTCCTTGGTCCAGCGCTGGACGTCGTTGCCGGGTATGCCCAGCTCTGCCAGCACCTTGGTGCACTGGTGCGGCACGGTGCCGAGGTCCTCGGCGCACAGGAGCAGTCCGCTGTTCTGCAGGATGAACAGGAGGATCCGCTTGCCGTGCTCCTCCCATCTCCATTCCTCGCCGGGGTCGTAGAACCCGTTCAAACCGTAATTCTCTCTCGGCTCATTCTGCGGAATGCTCCAGATACGGAACAGGCCGACCACGTGGTCGATGCGCAGGAAATCATAGAAGTTCTGCGCGTAGTCGAGCTTCGCCTTAAGGTAGAGCCCTCCCTCGGCGAAGATGCGGTCCCAGTTGTACGTCGGAGTCCCCCACCTCTGCCCCTTTGCGCAGTACATGTCGGGCGGCGCGCCCGCGTCGAACTCGAGCTTGAAGAGCTCTTTGTGCGCCCAGACGTCGGCGCTGTCACGGGAGACCAGAATGGGAAGATCGCCTTTTATCAGGATGCCTTTGGAGCCGGCATACTTCTTCACCTCGCCGAACTGACGGTACAGCTGCCACTGCAGCCATTTCTGGAAAAGGAGTTCCTGCCCGTGCTCCTTTGAGAATTTTTCGACAGCTCCGGGATCCCGTGAGCGCAGCCCCTCCTCCCAATCCCACCAGGCTTTGCCGCCGCAGTAGGCCTTGATCACCTTGAACAGCGCGAAATCAGTCAGCCAGTACGCGTTCTCCTGCTGGAAACGGTCGAAGTCCCGGTCCGTTACCGACTTCATGCCGGTGAACAGCTCCCACAGCAGAGCGAGCTTGCCGATCTTGATCCGGTAATCGACGTTCTTCCTGCCTTTAAGCGGGAACTCGGACTTGAGACGCGCGACCCTGTCCGCCGCCCAGTTCGACTTTGAAGCCAGACCGCGCAGGGAAAGATAGACGGGCTCGAGCGCGAAAGCGCTGATGGAGTCATACGGACAGAACAGCGGACCGACCTCGTTCATCGGAAGGAGCTGAAGGATCGAGCTCTTCGTCTTCACGCAGAGATCGACCAGAAGCCTGAGGTCGTCGAAATCCCCGATACCGCAGCTTTGATGGGAAAAGACCGAGAACAGCGGCACTACCATCCCGCTGCGTATATCCGTCCCGAACTTCTTCCACTTCCCGCCCGACGCAAGGCCCAGCAGGAACTCATTCTGGCCGCACTTCTTCATCTTCTCTCCCCGTTGACCTTCCCAACTTCGTAGGTTGGAAGCCTATTCACCTTACACCAACTTACGAAGTTGAAAAGGTAAAAAGGATCTCTTCTTCTATTATATCAGGTTATGCGCCTGTCTTGCTTTATTCCGAGAAGCCGGGCGGCATTGCCGCTGAAGACCGCCTCTTTGAGACCTTCCGGTATATCGAGCTCCCTGAGGTACGTGATATCCTTGGCCTGGTCGACCAGAGGGAAATCGGTGCCGAACAGGATCCTGTCAGGGCGGTGGCCCTTGAGCAAAGCGATGGTCTCGGGCACAGACCGATAGCCGAACAGATCGGAGGTCTCCAGGTATATGTCCCTGCCGAGCAGGTGCTCCCTCACCTGGTCCCACATCAGGTAACCCCCGTAGTGGCCGGCGATCACGGTCATCCGGGGAAAACGGTCGTTGAGCCGTGCCATCCGTTCAGGCGTCGCGTGAACCACCTTCGTGCCGGAAAGCTCCTCCCCGCAGTGAAAAAGCACCGGCAGCTTTCGTTCGACGATCCGCTCGTACATCGGCGAAAGCTTCTCGTCGTCAACGAAGAAATCCTGGAACTCGGGTTGGAATTTTATGCCGTCGGCGTGCCGGCTGATACGGTCGATCTCGGCCTCGCGCCCCTCGAACGCCGGGTGCAGCGCCGCGAATACGCGGATCCGTTCGCTGCGCACCGAAAAAAGCCAGTCGTTGATCGGGACGACCAGGTCGGGCCGGGTTGCGACTCCGCAGATAACACTGACATCTATGCCGTTCTTGTCCATAAAGGCAAGAAGAGCGGGAACCGTCGGTTCCGTCACCACCTTCATCTTGAAGCTCTCTTCATGACTGGCCCGGGCCTTATCCGCCACCTTTTCCGGGTAGGCGTGCGTGTGGACGTCTATGATCATCAGAACTTGTAGAGGTCATCGTCCATGACCTCGAAGCCCTCTTTTTGAAGTATGGAACGGATGGAAGGCAGGTCCTTGACCTCGACGCAGAAAACGGCGCTCTTAGTGGACTCTATGACGAATCCGTAGGCGTCGAGGACATTGACGTTGTGCTTGAACAGGAGGTCGGCGAGTTTGAGGAAGCTGCCGGGTTTGTCCTTGAGGATGACGGCAAGGATGTCCTTGAGCGCGCAGGCGAACCCTTTGTCCGACAGCGCGCGGTAGGCCTTGTCGGGGTCGTTGACGATGAGCTTCATCAGGCCGTACTGGCCGTGGTCCTGAAGCGTCATCGTCCTGACGTTGATCTTGTTCTCGGAAAGAACTTCCGCCACAGACCGCAGACGGCCCGGCCTGTTATCCACAAAAACGTTGAGTTCTTTGGCTGCCATGGGATCTCCTAAAGTTTGATCCTGTTGTCGACCACGCGCTTGGCCTTGCCCTCAAAGACAGGCAGACTGCCGGGTTCGTGGAGCTCTACGATGGGGTGGATGATGATCGAGGCCCTGAGCTCGTCCCTGATCCGCTCCCTGAGCGAGTCTATCTCCGAAAGATCACCCTTGAACATCTTGGAATAGATCTCGACCTTGACCGTCAGCTTGTCCAGGGTCCCCTCTTTCTCCAGATGGATCTGGTAATTGGTGCCGACCTGCGGGATGCGCATGATCACTTCTTCGATCTGCGACGGATAGACGTTGACACCGTTGACGATCAGCATGTCGTCGGTCCTGCCTGTGATGCGCGAGAGCCTCCGGTGGGTCCTGCCGCAGGCGCAGCCCGACTTGTGCAGATAGGCGATATCGCGGGTACGGTAACGCAGCAGCGGCGTCGCCTCGCGTGTCAGGTTCGTAAGTACGACCTCGCCTTCCCTGCCGTCGGGCAGGATCTCGCACGTGCGCGGGTCAATGATCTCCACGAAATAATTGTCCTCCCAGATGTGCATATCGCATTTATGCACGCACTCCATGGCGACGCCCGGACCGTTCAGCTCGCTCATTCCGTAGGAATTGTAACAATCGATGCCGAAAAGCTCTTCAGCCTTCTTGCGCGTGTTCTCGGAATAGGGCTCGGCCCCGAGATACGCCTTGCGCAGCTTGAGGTCTTTGGGGGTCACCCCGAACTCGGCGAGCTTGGAATGAACGTGCAGCAGGTAACTCGGCGTGATATGGACAACGGTGGTCCCGAAATCCTTCATCAGCTGCACCTGGCGCTTGGTATTGCCGCCGCCCATGGGTATGACGGTCAGGCCCACCGACTCGGCGCCGTAGTGCATACCGAGACCGCCGGTGAACATCCCGTACGTCATCATGTTCTGGAAGATATCGTGCTTCCCGGCGCCTGTGGCGACGATACTGCGGGCAACGAGCTCCGTCCAGCGGGCCAGGTCCTCTTTGGTGTGATAGATGACCGTGGGCGTGCCGGTAGTGCCGCTGGACGTGTGTATGCGTACCACGTCGGCCAGGGGCACAGAAAGAAGTCCATTGGGGTAGCATTGACGCAGGTCGTCCTTGGACGTGAAAGGTATCTTGCGTATATCCTCGATGCGCTTGATATCGCGCGGCGAGGTGATGCCGGCCTTCTTGAAGCGGGCCTGGTAGAACGGTGTCCTCAGGGCGTAGCCGACGACGTTGCGCAAGCGCTTAAGCTGCAGCTTCTTGAGAGGCTCCCTGCCGATCGTCTCGATATGCCTGTCCCTGTAAACGGTCATCTATATCTCCCCGATCTCTTTCTTGCCGACGACGCGCACCTTGTTCTTCAGCAATACTTTGATGGCGGCGTCAGGGTCATCGAACCTGAAGACCATCAGGGCCATGTCGGACGATTTCTCGACGAAGCCGTACATATACTCGATGTTGACGCCATTCTTGTCAAGGACCTTGAGGATCCCCGCCAGCCCCCCGGGCCTGTCCCCCACCTCCACTGCGACTATCTCAGTGAAGCTGGCGACGAAACCGTCCTTCTTGAGCGCCTTCGCCGCGGCGTCCGGCCTGTCTACCACCATGCGCAGCACCCCGAAATCCTCGCTTTCGGCGACGGTCAGGGCGCGGATGTTGATGGAGCTCTTGCCGAGCGTGCTGCATGCGTCATACAGTCTGCCCTTCTTGTTCTCCAGGAAAACGCTTATCTGGGTGAGTTTCATAAGACCTCCGAGTTACGTCATTGCGAGCCAGCCGCGCAGCGGCGGCGAAGCAATCACGCTACATTACTCGTTTGTCGATGACGCGCTTGGCCTTGCCCTCGCTGCGCTCGATCGTCTTGGGTTCGACGAGGCGCACCTTCGCGTTGACCCCGAGGACAACGTCTATCTCTTTCCTGATCCGCTCCTCGAGCAGGCGCAGCTGCTTGATCTCATCGGAGAACATCTTCTGTTCGACCTCGACCAGGATCTCAAGCTCGTCAAGCTCCCCGGCCTTGCGGTCTACGATGAGCTGGTAATGCGGCTTGGTCCCCTCGATGCCCAGGAGCACGTGCTCGACCTGGGACGGGAAGACGTTGATGCCGCGCACGATGATCATGTCGTCGGTCCTGCCGGATATCTTGCTGATACGCGGCGACGTCCTGCCGCAGGCGCAGCGCTCGTGGGTGATGCTGACGATATCGCGCGTGCGGTAGCGCAGGAGCGGGAAAGCCTTCTTAGTCAGAGTGGTGATGACCAGCTCGCCCTTTTCTCCGGGCGCGACATCCTTGCCGGTCTTGGGGTCGATGACCTCGGGGTAGAACACGTCGGAGAAGACGTGGAGCCCTTTCTTATGGCTGCACTCCATCGCGACGCCGGGGCCGATGATCTCCGAGAGGCCGTAGACGTCGGTGGCGAGCATGTTCCAGGACTTCTCGATCTCCTTGCGCATCGCCTCGCTCCAGGGCTCGGCGCCGAAAACGCCGATCTCCCAGCTCGATTTGAGCGGATCGATCCCCATCTCCCTGGCCTCCTCCACCATATAGAGGCAGTAGCTCGGCGTGCAGGCGAGGATGCGCGGCTTGAAATCGTTCATCAGCTTGATCTGGCGTTTGGTCTGCCCGGCGGAACACGGGATGATCGCCAGTCCCATCTCCAGCGAGCCGTAATGGGCGCCGAGGCCGCCGGTGAAAAGCCCGTAGCCGTAGGCGATCTGGATCTTGTCCCCCGGCACCGCGCCGGCACAGCAGAACGCCCGCGCCATCACCTCGCCCCAGAGCTTGAGGTCATCCTTTGTGTAACCGACGACGGTCGAATTACCGGTAGTGCCGCTGGAAACGTGGATCTCGGCGACCTGGTTCTGCGGAACGGAAAAAAGCCCGAAAGGATAGCTGTCGCGCAGGTCTTCCTTTATTGTAAAAGGCAGCTTCTTGATATCATCGAGGTGCGTGATGTCTTTGGGCGAGACACCGTGGGCCTCAAGCTTGTGCTTGTACCTGGCGCAGTTCTTGTATACGTACTGGACGACGTCCCTGAGCCGTTCCTCCTGCAGGTTCTTGAGCTCCTGCTGGCCGCAGCATTCCATCTTCTCATTCCAGATCATTTTTCACCTCGACCTTTAAAAAATATCTCCAGGTTCTCCTGCGTTCTCTTGTTGGCCAGGACATGGCCTATCGCCTGCGTCCAGCTCGCCTCATCGAAAGGAAGGCTGCGTGAAAGGACGCCGAGCAGGTAGATGTTGACAAATCGCCTGTCGGGGACAGCCTTGCGGGCGGCATCAAGCGAATCCACCAGGTCGACGCCGTCAGGCGACAGCAGGTGTCTGAGCCTGGCCTCCTCATCCTTGTGGAAGGCGACCAGGAAATCGACGCGTCCGGCCGGTATGAGCGGCGAGTGGACCTCGCTGCCGAAACGCAGATGCGACTCGACGGACCCGCCGCGCTGGGCCATGCCGTGCACCTCGGATTTCTTGACGTGATACCCGGCGTTCACCGCGGCCCAGCCGCAGATCTCGGCGGCGGAAAGGACACCCTGTCCTCCGGTCCCGCAGAACAGTATATTGGTCGTCTTATCCTTCTTCATGATCTTTTCTTCAAGGCGCCGCAGGCGCAGACCTCGGCGCAGAGATTACAGCCGGCGCACAGCTCGGCGTTAAGCTCCACCTTCCCGTCCTCTCCCTTCGAAAGCCCCGGGCAGTTAAGCGAAAGACAGATACCGCATTTCCTGCACGCCTCGCGGTCAAGCTGAGGTACAGGTCCGCGCGAACGGTCTATGAGCTTGCAGGGGGAGCGGCTGATGATGACGGAAAGTTTATCTTCGGCCATCCTCTTGCGGACGATCTTCTCCGTCGCCTGGACATCGAACGGGTTGACTACGTCCACATTGTCGGCGCCGCAGACCTTGCAGAGCTCTTCCAGAGATAAACGCTTGGTCTTTACGCCCTTCGCGGTGAATCCTGTAGCGGGATTCGGCTGGCTGCCGGTCATCGCCGTGGTCGAATTATCCAGTATGACCAGGACCCCTTTCGTTCCGTTATAAGCGAGATTGATCAGCCCGGTCACGCCTGAATGCACGAAGGTCGAATCACCGAGCACGCCTACAGTATCCTTCGATACTTTCCGGAAACCTTCAAATAATGTCACGCCGCCGCCCATACAGAGGCAGGCATGGAGGCTCGAAAGCGGCGGCAGGGCGCCGAGCGTGTAGCAGCCGATGTCACCGGCTACGACAACTTTCGCTTTCTTGAGCTGCCAGAACAGCGCGCGGTGCGGGCAGCCGGGACACATCACCGGCTTGCGGGAGGTGAAAGGTTCTTCGACCTTCTCCTTCCCTTCCACTATCTGCGGGATATATTCGGGCCTGAGCTCGCCGACGCGGTACGACGCGGGCTTGCCGGAACAGACTATCCCCGCCTCGCGCAGCTGCCCTTCAAGGAACGGCTCGAGCTCTTCTATGACGCATACGCGGCTGACTTTTTCGCTGAACGCGCGCGCCATTTTTTCGGGGAACGGATAGGTCATGCCGAGCTTGAGCACGGACGCGTCGGGGAACATCTCTTTTATATACTGGTAGCTGATGCCGCTGGTGACGAAGCCGATGGATGTGTCCCCCATCTCGGCCCTGTTGAGCGGCGAACGCTCGGCGTAATCCCTGAGGTCCAGGAGCTTTTTCTCGAGCGACAGGTGCTTGCGGTACGCGTTGCCGGGGACCATGACGTATTTCTGGATATCGACGCGGAGGCTCCGTGCCGGGGCCTCGACGCGCGGCGAAACTGTCATGTTCTCCTTCGCGTGGGCGACCCTGGTGGTCAGGCGCACAAGCACCGGAGTATCGAACCCCTCGCTGATCTCGAAGGCGGTCTTCATCAGGTCCTTTGCCTCCCGGGCGCTGGAAGGCTCAAGGAGCGGGAGTTTGGCGGCGCGCGCGAAGATACGGGTGTCCTGCTCGTTCTGAGAGGAATGTATCCCTGGATCGTCCGCGAAGACGACTACGAACCCGGCATTGACCCCGGTGTAGGCGGAGGTCATCAGTGGGTCCATGGCCACGTTAAGGCCGACGTGTTTAGAGGAATAGATCGAACGAAGGCCCGCGATGGCCGAACCGAGAGCGACCTCGAATGCCACTTTCTCGTTGACCGACCACTGGGCGTCCACCTCGGGGAGGCGGGCGAGGTATTCCAGTATCTCGCTTGCGGGCGTGCCCGGATAGGAGCAGGCGGCTTTAAGCCCCTGTTCCCAGGCGCCCTGCGCCAGGGCCTCGTCTCCAGAGAGGAAAAGAGTCTTTTCGGGGGGGTGTTCCATAGGATTCTTATTATACAATTATAAGGAAGAAAATCAATAGTTACATCCTGAATAGTCATTGCGAGGCTATGGCTTACACAATCCGAAGCAATCTCGTAAAATAAAGCGGGCGGTCCCTTAGAACGGGAACCGCCCGCTTTTGTAACTTGATTACTTGTCCCTACTTAGAACTTTATTTCTAACTGAACACGGGTGAAGATGGCCGGGTCAGGGTCATTGGTGTAGAAATTGTCCGGCTTGAAGTACTCCGCGAGGATATACGAATTGAAGTTCTTGTTGAACATGTAATCGAGCTTCGCCTGATACAGGCTCCCCCTGTTCTTACCTGTCCCGGAAATGCTGGCCGCCGCATTGGCCGTGGGGAGCTCGTTCGCCCTGAGGTAGCTGTAGATCAACGCGAACTTGGCCTGCTTTGTCAGCGTCAGCAGCACCTGCGTCCTGTACATTGACAGGTTGGTCCAGTATGAGTTGCCCGATTCACCCGTGAATTCCTGAGCATAGATCTCCGACCAGATGGGATACCGGCAGAACAACGGGTCCCATCCCTCGTTCCTGGCGGTGTTCTTGTCGTCGCCGGAGAGGTAGACATAGCCGACAGTCCAGACAGGGGAAAAGACAGTCTGTTTGAACTCCCTGTCGATGAACGCGTAGCCGCCCAGCGCCTGCCTGTCGTTATCGCCGTACGTGCCGAACTGGTCCGCAAGCTGGAAATGAAGTGTCCACGGCGCTATCGCGTATTTGGCGAAACCGCCGACAGTGTTGATCTCTCCGGGGAAGGTCATCAGCCCTCCGCCCGGCCCCACCCCTCCCTCATGCTTGTAGATATAGTACGGCTCGAGCAGAAGGTTCTCGACCGATTTGTTCTTGAGATCGACAATGAACGCCGCGGCATCGCTGTATTCGACCGCGGTGGGCGTCTGGAAGGTGTTCCTGTTGCGGTTGATGACCGGCAGCCAGATGTCGGTCCGGGGATCGTTGATATAGACGAGATCGAGGTTGTTCTTGTCATCGACTGTCCAGGACGCCTTCAGCGCGTTGAAGTAGAACGTGCGGGAACCGTCGACAGGCGTGCCGTCGGCGATCAGGAAATTCTCACCGTACTGGTTGAGCAGGTCCTGGCGGCCGAGCCTGAAGGAGACAGGCAGCTCGGCGGGTTTCTTGGCATCGATGAAGAGGTTGTCGAAGACGACCTCATCCCAGTCGGCGCGGGCCCCCTTGTCCCGGCTCCTGCCGAGATAAAGGTACGATTTGATCTCGTTCGTGAGTTTAGCGTAGAGCGTATAGGTATCGGTATAGTCGGCCTGTCCCCACACGCTGGTCTTGAAGCGGAAGAAATTTCTGTCGCCGCCGCGCGTCGAGAGGGTCTCGTTCTGGTTGCTCATGTCGATATTGTTGTTCCAGTACTCGTGGCGCACGCGCTCGTAGAGACCGTAGCTGAACTTCAGCTGCTGCTGCGCGAACAGGTGTGCCGGGAACAGGCACATGCCCAGTGCCAGCGCCGCCAGGGGGAGGATCACCTTGCCTAACATAGCTGCTCCTTTTCGTTGATGATGCAGGTGAAGGGCGCTCTTTCAGGCCACCCTGTTTTCAAGTCTCCCGATACCTTCTATCTCAACCGCTATCGAATCTCCCGTCTTCATCCTCCCCACCCCTCCCGGAGTGCCCATCGAGATCACATCGCCGGGGTAAAGGGTCATGACACGGGAAACGAACGAGACCATATATGACGGGGGAAAGATAAAATCGGCCGTCGGGGCGTCCTGCATGACACGGCCGTTGAGGATCGCCCTGATCCTGGCGCGGGACGGGTCAAACGAGGTCTCTATCCAGGGGCCGATGGGGCAGAAGGTGTCGAAGGATTTCGCCCTTGTCCACTGGCCGTCCTTTTTCTGCAGGTCGCGGGCGGTCACATCATTAAGGCAGGTGTAGCCGAGGATGTATCCCCTGGCTTTGCGTTCCGGGATGTTCCGGGCGGTCTTGCCGATCACCAGCGCCAGCTCCGCCTCGTAATCGAGCCTTCCGACCCACCGGGGATAGACGATCGTTTCGCCCGGGCCGATCAGCGCGGTGAGCGGCTTCATGAAGATCACCGGCTGTTTCGGGACGGGGAGCTTCATCTCGACCGCGTGTCTCCTGAAGTTCAAGCCCGCAAGGACGACCTTCGTCGGCAGTGCGGGCGCGAGGAGACGGACGCGCGAAAGCGGTATGCCGCCGGGTATTATCCTGTCACTGCCCGGCGGGATCCCCCCCCAGCACTCCTTTTTTCGGTACACGTACCTGATTATCCTCATATCCAGCCCAGCATGGCCAGGGCGCAGATGGTCTTGGCGTCCTTGATGGCTCCCTTCCTGAACAATCTTCTTACCTCCTGCCGCGACAATTCATGGACCGTCGCGACCTCATCGGCTTCGAGACACCGCTCCTTCTTCCTGAGCCCCTCGGCCTTGAATATCCTGATGCGCTCCGTCGAATACCCGGGGACGGGGAATATATCGCCGAGTACGGTGAACTTCGAGGCGCTGTATCCTGTCTCCTCGACGATCTCGCGTCTTGCGCAGGAAAGAGGGGTCTCGTCCGCGTCGCGCGTTCCCGCCGGGAGCTCGTACAGATATCCGCCCACAGCGGCGCGGAACTGCCTGAGCAGGAGCAGGCGTTCCTTCGACAGCAGAGGCACGATCAGCGCCGCGCCGGGATGCCTGATGATCTCCAGCTCGACGGTCCTGCCGTTCGGCAGTCTTACCCGTTCCCTGTACAGTTTTATCAGTCTTCCCTGATAGACCGGTCCGGCGGCCATACCCTGTCTCCTAATATAATTTCTTGAAGCTGACGCCGTTGAAATAATGTCGCAGTATCTCCGTGTAATCCCTGCCTCTCGCCGCCAGGCCGCAGGCCCCCGACTGGCATAGACCTACCCCGTGGCCCCATCCGCCGCCGTAGAAGATGAACTGTTCCGGCGCCCTCGCCGGCCCGTACTTGACCTCGACCTTGAACAGGCCGCTCCTCAGGTCGCCCAGCGTCTTGCGGATGGAAAGCTCCTTTTCGATCACAAGAACCCCTCCGCTCCCCTTTATCCTCACCGCCTCGGCATGGCCCGACTTGTTCCTGCGGATGACAAGCACCTTGCGCACTGTCCCTATATCTTTGGTCTTGGAGATCAGCTGGGAAAACTCTTCAGTGGAATAGACGCGCACCCAGCGAAAACTGCTGGTGTTCTGGAAAGAGGGGATATCGCAGAGAATGCCTTTGGGGGGGTATCTGAGCCACGATTCCAGTCCCGAAGGGGAAAGCGGGAAAGAAAGATCGATATCCTCATCCGTGTCCGGCCTGCCCTTGAAATACGGTATCGGGTCACCGTCGCCGAAGATGTTGTCCTGCGTGTGGCCTCCGCAGCAGCTGGAATAGATGGCGTCTACCGGTTTTCCGGCATGGGTCATGATCACACCCGCCGTCTCGTCAACCGCCTCGCGCGTCGCCTCGGTCTCTTTCTCGACGCCGTAATACGACTGGCAGTGCACTTCCGGACAGAAATCGAACCCATCGGCCTTATGCCTTCCCAGCTTCCTGACCGCTTCGGCGCGGGCAGCGACGGCCTGCGCCTTGAGCGCCTCTATCGGCCAGTTCGACGGCATCTCGGAGGGGACGACGGAATAAAGATATTCCTCAAGAGTGACCGTATTGACCACGTCATACCCAGGCCGGCCCTCTTTCACCGAGATATCGATGACACCCCTGAAAGACCGGTCCTGCGGACCGGCCCAAAATGTCCCGGCGCCGGTCTGGAGGGCGAAGAACATTACACAGCCTTCGGGCTTGAGCGGGATGATACGCATGCCTGCCGAGCTGTGTCCCGTCCCCGAACCGTCCGTCACGGATACGCGCCCTGTGCCCGGGTGTATTTCGTAGAGGGAATCAGGAGCGCAGGTGAAAACAACGCCTTTGGTATCGAGGATCTCGAACGGGGTCGAACATTTGAACTTAAGCACTCCCTCAAAACCCCGCGCCAGCCCCACCCTCACTTTGGTCGCCTTTTCATAATAGGTGACCGGCTTCACCAGCGGGACCGTCTTCTGCCGCCGCGATTCCGCTATCTTCTCATGCTGGTCCCTGAAATAATCCTGTCCCAGCTTCTGGCGCGCCTGCTCCAGCCGGTCCTTGACCGAAGCGTCCCGGGGGTCGATCAGGCGCAGCTTCTCGTATACCCTGAACGCTTCCCTGTAATTGCCCAGCTGAAACAGCACGTCACCCCAGCAGCCGTAGACTTTCCTGATACTGGCGTCGATCAGATTGGCCTGTTTGAAGTTCTCCTCGGATTCCCTGAGCCTGTTCTGGCGCAGATACAGCTGGCCGAGGGTCAGGTGGGCGGTGATATTGTCCTTGTCGAGCGCGACTGCCTTCTCGAGCGACCTGCGGGCCTGCTCGTCGTTGCCCAGCGCCTCGTAACAGAGCCCCGCCAGGAGATTTGCCTCGATGTCGTCGGGTTGGAGGGCCAGGAGCCGGGAGATGACGTTGAGGGCCTGACGATTCCTTCCGTCGAGATAGTACAGGCGGGCCAGGAGCGAAAGCATGGACGGGTCATTGCCTGTCCGCTGCAGCTGCCTGCGCAGCACGAAGATCGCTTCGTCATAATTGCCGAGGTCCTTGAGGACGATAGCGCAGTCGAGACTTGCCCTGGAGTCCCCCGCTCCGGCGGCGGCCCGATAACCCTCGACGGTCTCCTCGAACTTTCCCTGGTTATATTTCTGGACCAGACCGGAGGAAGGGGTCAATGCGGAGGCGTATGACGCGGTGAAAAGCAGCGCCGGCAGACACAGCAGAGGCAGGATGCGCGGGGGGATCTTCATAATAGGCGGCAAAAACCCGGGAACCCCGCCCTCGCGGGGATTCCCGGGTCCGGTCAGTTACTTCACGTAAGCCTTGGTGATCTTCTGGGGCGTGACAGGCCTGTCGTTGGCGTCTGTCTTGGTATTCTCGATCTTTTTGACGGTGTCCATTCCCGACACTACCTCTCCGAAGATGGTGTGATGCTTGTTGAGCCACGGGGTGGGGACAGTGGTGATGAAGAACTGGCTGCCGTTCGTGCCGGGTCCCGCATTGGCCATGGCAAGGATACCGGGACGGTCGAAGGTGACGGTATCAGCGAACTCGTCCTCGAATGTGCCGCCCCATGCGGATTCACCGCCGGCGCCGGTGCCGGTCGGGTCACCGCCCTGGATCATGAAATTCTTGATCACACGGTGGAAGATAAGCCCGTTGTAATACCCCTTCTGTACAAGCAGCTTGAAGTTCTCGACAGCTTTGGGAGCCACATCCGGGAACAGCCTGAGCTCGATGTTACCCTGAGTGGTCTCAAGCACCACGGTGTTCGAGCCCTTGGCATTGTCGCCCTTGTCCTGCCCCTTCGCGGGCGAAGCGAAGAACAAAACGGGTATGAGGATGAACACGAAACGCCACATGCAGACCTCCTGCGTACGGACGCACACTCGCGCCGATCGAATCAAGCGCGAGATGTGATCCACTGTTATTTCTTGGCTTTACCCTGGCTGGCGACGGCCTCCATGGCCTTCTTCACCGCTTCCGGGTCGCCGAGATAATAATGCTTGATCGGCCTCAGATCGTCGTCGAGCTCATAGACGAGCGGCAGGCCGGTGGGGATGTTCATGTGGACGATCTCCTCGTCGGAGATATCGTCGAGATACTTTACCAGCGCCCTCAGACTGTTACCATGGGCGGCGATCAGGACACGCTTGCCGCAGCGGATCGACTGCGTGATAGTCTCGTGCCAGTACGGCAGGAAGCGCTCGACCGTATCCTTGAGGCATTCGGTCGTGGGTACGATCTTGGGATCGAGCCCGGCGTAGCGGGGGTCTTTCCCGGGATAGCGGGGATCGCTTTTCTCGAGGGCCGGCGGACGGACATCGTAGCTGCGCCTCCAGATCAGGACCTGTTCCTCGCCGTATTTGGCCGCCGTCTCGGACTTGTTGAGCCCCTGCAGCGCCCCGTAATGGCGCTCATTGAGCCGCCATGAGCGGTAGACGGGGATCCACATGAGGTCCATCTTGTCGAGGGTGATCCAGAGCGTGCGGATGGCGCGCTTAAGGACCGAGGTATAGGCGACGTCGAAAACAAAACCCTTCTCTTTCAGGACCTCGCCCGCCTTGCGGGCCTCTTCCAGCCCTTTTTCGGAAAGGTCGACATCGGTCCACCCGGTGAATCTGTTCTCCTTGTTCCAGGCGCTTTCGCCGTGACGGATCAAGACGACTGTATGAGACATGCTTTTCTCCTTTACCTGTCGATAAAAATATCACTGTATTCTATCGAAAAGTAAGGGAATATGCAAGCCAAAATGCGTCCCGGATCACCTGTGGACGATCGCTTCCTCCCTCTCATGGGTGCCGGCTTCGACCCTGTTCGGGGGAGAGAAACTGAAATCACGCATCCTGATCGCTAAAAGGATCTCCCCCACGCCCCCGAGCACCGCGAACACGCCCATGAAGATGAGGAACGCGGGCAGGATGAAGAACGGTGTCGCGAAGAACATGATGCCGAACAGAACGCCCAGGAGACCTCCGGTGATAGCCAGCCACCCGCCCGGTACGACGCGCAGCACGCTTATCCCCCATGCCGTACTCAGCACACCGGCGGTGATCGACAGCGCTCCGAGCGAGAAGACAAGGGTCAGGGCGCCCATGGTCGCGGCGTACAGCGGGAATGCCAGTATCAGCGCGCCGAGTCCCAGGTAGATCAATCCGCCCGCCAGCCTCATGCCCCACCGCGGCTGGCTTTTCCGTCCCATCAGGGCGGTGATCACGCGCACGGCCCCTCCCAGCAGCCAGTACGCGCCGAGCACCTGGAACAGGAACAACGCGCTGCGGACGGGGGCGGTTATCAGCAGCAGGCCGACCACGACAAGAAGGACGCCTTCCCCGAGCACAAGCGGCCAGGTCCGGGCGAATACCCCTTTCATCCTTGAGACAATACTCTGATCCATGACGACTATGGTTTCCATGCAACCTCCGGCCACTACCACTCAGCTAATAACACCCGGCGCAATCGGAATATGCGCCGGTGTTGCCCTTCGTGGGCAAAAAAAAGCCCGTCTCAGAGGACGGGCTTCTTGCGGTATCCCCCGCGGTCTTACGCTTTGTCCGCATCCTTGAACGCGGCCGTCACCCGGGACTCCTCATCGGAGCCGATGATCTTGCGGGAGGCGTCGAACATCTTGCCTTCCTCGAACTTCACATGGTCATCGACTTTCTTTTTCGCGTCGGACAGCAGTGACTGCTGATTATTCCAGTCAGCGTAGATCTTCTCGATATCCGCACGCGCGTTGACATGCTCGTCCTGCGCCTGCCCTGCCAGCGCTTTGGTATCCGTGTTCTCCTGCAATTTGGGATACCAGGTGGTCTCCTCGGCCCTCATGTGCGCAAAGAGGTCTTTCCTGAGGGTGTCGAACGCCGCCTTCTTCTGGGCGTTGTCACTGGTCTGCTCCACTTTATTGAAATCATCGGTTATGACTTTGTGGTCGTTTTTGATCACATCGTAAACCGTGTTACCCTGCCCCAGCTGCTGGGCAAAAACGCCTCCTGCGGTAAAGACTACCGCTAAAAGGGCCAGACTCGCCGACACGATCGCATTTCTCATACTCTCCCTCCTGTTTCCTCTTATATGCCTATTGTAACCCCTCTCGGGCCGGGCCGTAAGATGAGCATCCCTCTTTCTATTGATGTTTCTCCTCTCTTAGAAACTGATGCCGAATCCGGCCAGGGCCATGAAGGTGTTGAAGCCGACGTTCGGGGAGGCGAGGTCGGCGTTGGAGACGTGGCGCACGCGGACCTCCGCCAGCAGGTTTAACGGCGACTGCGGGAACATGCGCAGGCCGAAGCCGAAGTATTCATTGAAATTGGGTCCGTTATGCTGGAACACTATCTTCTGCGAGATATAGACCCCCCCGATACCGCCTTTGATGTACGGTTCGATCGGCCCCAGAGGATAACCGTACATCAGCGCGAAGGACGCCCCGGCCTCGAAATTCGTCTCGGGACGCCACACGTAAGAATAGAACGGCTCGAAACAGAAGAAGAACGAACCGATCTTCGGGTGGAGATCGTAGTTCAGGCTTACATAGACAGGATAAAGACGGTATGTCTCCTGCTGGAATCTGAGGTTGGATTGGGCCGCGCCTCCGATGACGTCGACTGAGTCGGGGATCAGCCTGGCCTGGACGGCATATGCCGGGACCGCGGCGAGGACCGCCAGCAGGATCAACAGCGGGAAACACGGCCCCTTCATCACTTCTTCTCCTTTTTCCAGGACACGATCTCGGCGACCATCCCTTCGGCCCCGCGCAGGCCGATCTCGCCTTCTGCGATCCCGCCGATCAACCGGCTGTCGGTTGCGAAGACCACTTTACATCTGACAGGAAAGCGAGCGGGTATGGTGAACGTGCCCGGGTCATGGCCGAGATTGAGGACGACCAGGAACCTCATCCTGTGGTCCAGGTCTTCCCGTATGAACGCGAGTATGTTCCCCTCCACCCCGACAGGCCAGTAATCACCGGTCTGGAGCGATGGTTCCGACTGGCGCAGGCGTATGAGTGAACGGTAGAAATTCAGCATCGAACCGGGGTCCCTTTTCTCCGACTCCACGTTGTAGCGGGCCGATTCCTCGTCGACCGGCAGCCACGGCTTGCCCGTAGTGAAACCAGCCGCCCTGCCGCTTCCCCACTGCATGGGCGTTCGCTGCGGGTCTCTCTGCTGTTCGGCCGGGTCGAGCATGTTCCTTCGGGGGATCATCACGTCGCTCATGCCTATCTCGTCCCCGTAATACATCGTCGGCGTCCCCCTGAGCAGGAGCAGCAGCATCGCCGCGACCCGCGCCTGGTTACGCCCTATCCTGCTTGTCACGCGGGTCCGGTCATGATTACCGAGCACCCAGTTCGGCCATCCTCCCTGCGGCAGGGATGCCTCATACTTGCTTATCCCCGCGAAGATCTCCATCGCGTTCCAGGGCAGGAGCAAAAGCTGGAAGTTGGCGGGCAGGTGAGCGCCTTTCTGTTTCTCGCCGTAGTAATCGACCAGTTCGTTCACCGGCAGATATACCTCTCCGATCAGCACGCGCTCATCATACTCGTCGATCACATCACGCATCAGCGCGACGACGTCCAGGACCTGTGGCCGGTCAGCCGAATAAGCCGGCAGCAGCCTCATCGAAGAAAGCATGGAGCCTTCCCGGTACTCCGGGTTCGGAGGATTGTCCCTGAACTCATCGTCCTTTATCAGGTGCCACATCACGTCGACCCTGAAACCGTCGACCCCTTTATCCAGCCAGAAGCGCATCACATCGAGGAACGCCTTCTGGAGGCCGGGGTCGCGCCAGTTCACATCAGGCTGTTCCTTGAGGAAACCGTGGTAATAATACTGTCCGGTAGCCTGATCTAATTCCCATCCCGGACCGCCCATACTGCTCAGCCAGTTATTCGGCGGCCCGCCGCCCGGCGCGGGACCCTGCCAGATATACCAGCCGCGACGGGGATTGTCGGCCGATGAGCGCGACTCGATAAACCAGGGATGGCGGTTCGAGGTGTGATTGGGGACGAAATCCATGATCAGCCGCATGCGCCGGGAGTGGATTTCCCTGAGCAGCCTGTCGAAATCGTCCATCGTCCCGAAAAGCGGGTTTATGGCGGTGTAATCGCTGATATCGTAGCCGAAATCCGCCATCGGGGAGACGTACAGAGGAGAGATCCAGAGAGCGGTGACACCGAGCCAGGCGAGATAGTCGAGTTTGCTGATGATGCCCCTTATGTCGCCGATCCCGTCGCCGTTGGAGTCCTTGAACGAAAGCGGGTAGATCTGGTAGATTATCCCGGTCTGCCACCAGAGAAATGTGCGGTCCATCAATCACCATAGTAAGGTCATCAGCAGTCGTCCTCCAGTGCCTCCTTCCTCTTTTTACTGACACCGTACCGCCAAAAAACGGCAGGTGGAAAAAAGTCAACAATTAGCGGTAGGGGACCATTCCATTCCAAGCCCCTCCATGCTGTAATAATAGTGCGTTTACTCATTTTATGAGGAGCTGTGCGTTCTTAAAGGGAGGACGCACAGCTTTATACTTTGGAGGTCACTATGCATCCTGCAATGCCAAAAGTGATCGATTGCGCGGCGGTGAAGTGCGCCTACAACAAGGAAAAGCGCTGCCATGCCATAGCTATTACCGTCGGCGGACCCGGCGATGTCTGCCCGTTATGCGACACCGAGATGTACTGGAGGAAAAAGGCGGGTATCCCGGGACAGGAAGGTGAGGTCGGAGCGTGCCACAAGGCGGACTGCGAGTACAACAACAAGCTTGAATGCGACGCACAGCCGGGGATACATATGGGCGTCCACAAGGAGCACGCGGACTGTGAGACCTACATCAAGCGCATGAAGTAAGAACTGTAAGCGGCTTGAATAAATAGGGACAAATAAATAGGGACAGAAACCATTTATCAACGCTTTGTTGAAAATAGGTATCTGTCCCTATTTATTTTTCTTATTTGAAGCTGATGGGAGCGCGGTCCCTGGCGGGAATGCGTGAGTATTTGACGGCAGGATATCCGACCATCATCGCGCCGAAGCAGGCGCAGCGCGCGTTAAGGCCGGCGATCTTTCGGCAGGCATCGCTGGAATTAAGCGCCATCTGGACATACCCGCCCCAGCAGGCGCCCATGCCCATAGAGACGCAGGCAAGGTCGAGGAACGTGCAGGCGATGGAAGCGGCGACGGGAGCCATCATCTCCTCTTTCAACGCGTACGCGTAGATGATATGGGGAGCGCTCCAGCATATCAGGTCCCTTCCCTTCGCATACCGTTCGATAAGGTTGGGCCAGCGGAGGGAAACAGCTAAAGGCGTCTGCTGTTTGACCAGGCCGTCCATCCACTCTATGGTCGCCGCTGATATCTGTTTTACCTTCTCCCGGTCATAGATCACGGTCCAACGCAACGGCTGACGGTTGACGCCGGAAGGCGCATACCTGGCAACATCGATCGCTTTTTCCAGGTCCTGACGCGGGACAGCGTCCGCCTTGAACTGTCTGATCGATCTGCGGCCTTTAAGCAGCGGCTCGACCCGGTCGAGCGGGAGATCCCACCCTTCCGGCAGCGGCGGGCACTGGTCTGCTGCCATCTTTTCAGTCGACAATGCCCCGTGCGGGCAAACGCTGACGCAGTGGCCGCAGTTAAGGCAGGCATCCTTCGCCCCTTCGACGGCCTGGGGCGTCTTCTGGCCGTCAAGATAGATGAGCCCCAGCGGACAGACCTTCGCGCACATCCCGTCCCCGGCACACTTTTTCTGGTCTACGCTCAAAAAGGACATATTTCTATCCCCGTACCGGATTAAATGGTATCTGTCCCTATTTTTCAACGCGGCGTTGAAAAATGGTTTCTGTCCCTATTTATTTTTCTTATCTATTTTGCTCTGGATATACCAGGAAAAATATCCCTTATATTTCTTCTGGAGCGAAGGTTTCTTCCAGTCGCTGGTAGTCACGCGCCTACGGCAGCTCTTCGCGCCGCATCCGCAGTCGAACGCGAAATCGAAACCGGCGTCGGTCATGCAGTAATCGTAGGTGACCTCTTCTCCCGCCCTGATATCGCGCATCGCCACCATCATGACCTGTCCCCTTACGCCGGCGTTAGGCTCGCAGCTGTGGTTGAAGAAATCATCGTCCTCCAGCCCGCCCTTCTTGCTCGAGACCAGATAGAACCCCTCAGCGAGGACCGTCGCGTAATCGTCTATGTTCTTGAACTCTTTCCGGCTGAGGCGGTCGAACTCTTTATCAGTGATGATATACCCGCCCCAGACGCAGATGATCTCGTCCTTGCGTATCGGCCTGATACAGAAAACGCCCCTGCGGTCGATACCGCTGCGCCTGACCTCGACCTTGGGCGTTATATACGAGTGTTTACTCATGCGTGACCCTTATCCCTTTCGCGCGCACCCCGTCGATCAGCGCCTTGAACAGACCGTCGTGGACTGACAGGTCTTCCATGAACAACAGCCCCTGCGCGCCGATGAAACCTTCGTGCAGAAGGCGCGCCATCACGGAGGGGACGGAAGCTGTTATCTTCTGCATCGAGTTGAGCTCCTCGCCTCTGCGCGAGGCCGCCTTGAGCAGCCATTCCGACCTTCTGCCCCCGCCGGTCGTGATAATGCGCGCGAAGGTGATGTTATCCCGCTTCGCGGCTTCAAGCATCTGCTTAGTAGCCATGAAATTTTCCGGCTTGAGCAGGCCCTGGTTTTCCAGGAAACCGAAAAATTCCCTGAAGCCCGCCGGCCTGACAACGCGCACCGTGAACTCGCGGGGTGAAGCCTTCTGGAGTACGTTCTCGAACCCGCTCGCGCAATAGTAGCTTTCGGCCTCGATTCCGAAATGATTTTCGCGGCGGTAACCGGCAAACGCGGGAAATGTCCTCTGTTTTCCCTTCACGATCTGCTGGGAAGGGATGCGATGCTCAAGAACGATGTCCTCGAAACACCACAGGAACGGATAATACCGGCCTAAGGGCGAGAGCGAACCCGCGGATACCTCGGCCGTCTGGACCCTGCGGCCCGAAAACTCCCTTCCGAGAAGGAAATTGACCAGGCCGGGAGAAAACCCGCAGCCGGGTATGACCGTGATGCCTGCGCGGTTGATCTTCTTGAGCCTTTTGAGATAACCCGGTGGGTCTACATCGGAGATATCGATGAGGTTCTTGCGGTATTTGAGCGCGGCCTCGATGCAGCGCTCCCCTATTCCCCCGGCGAGGGCGCCGATCAGCAGGTCATAACCGCGCAGGTCCCTGTCGGATGGGACAAGCTCGGCCGTCGCCCACCCGTCTCTGCGGATGAACCAGGCACAGGCGCGGGCGATACGCCCGTCGCCTATGACCGCGACTGAAGGTTTACGTGCCATGGAGATCAGAGCTGCCAGAGCTTCGGCAGTACCATGCTGGCGGTGTGGACCTCGGGGGTGTAGTACTTGAGGCTGGCTGCCTTACCCTTGAGACGCTGAGCGAGTCTCTCGCGGATCAGCTCCGGATCGAGGCTCGCCGGATCGACGCTCTTTGAGGCAAGCATGAAGCAGTATTCGCAGCCGCAGCTGTACGAAGGCATCGGCAGTCTCACGCAGTTGATGTACTTGAAGAACTGCCCGAGCTTCTTGGCGGTAGGCTTGATGATCAGGTTGAAATCGAGGAACGGACCCAGCTGGAATATGGCCATGCCGTCTTTGGTCAGCGAGTCGTACACCATGCGGTAGAACGGCGCCGAGAAAAGGACCTTGCCGGGACCGACCGGGTCGGTAGAGTCGACGACCACCAGGTCGTAGTAGTTTTTCTTGCCCTTGATGAACTTGATGCCGTCCTGTATGAGCACATCGACGCGCTTGTCGTCGAACGCTCCCTTCGAGATGAAACCGAGATGTTTCCTGCAGAGCTTGACCACCTCGCCGTCGATGTCGACGAAATCGATCTTCTCGAGCGGATGCTTGGTCGACTCGCGCAGCACGCCGCCGTCCCCTCCTCCGATGACCAGCACCCTGCGCGGGTCCTTCATGCTTAAAAGAGGCACGTGGGACATCATCTCGTGGTAGATGAACTCGTCGCTCTGGGAAAGCTGGATGATCCCGTCCAGGGCGAGCATCTTGCCGAAACCGGGGCTTTCGAAGATCTCAATATTCTGAAATCTGCTCTTTCCCTTGAATATCGGCTTGCTGATCATGAACGAATCACGTTTGCAGCGGCGGACGCCGGGGAATGACGTCTCCAGGAACCATTTCTTCCCCTTGATGGAGAATTCTTTGCTCATGGTTTTTATATTTTCCCGCGTTTGATGAACATGATTTTGACTTTTGTCGGAAGGAAGTATTTCTTGAGGTACTCGAGGGCGCGGTACGGCATGGATTTGCGCCCGCAGGTGAAGATGTCAACGGCCATGTAGTTGCATTCCGGCCAGGTATGTACGGCGATGTGGGATTCGGCGAGGATCACTATGCCTGTGATCCCCTGTCCCGGAAACTTATGGATAGAGGATTTAAGCGGGGTGTTGTTGGCCGCGAGAGCCGCGCCCCAGAGGATCTTGCGCAGCTTGCGCGGGTCCTCGATGAAATGCGGGCACTCGAAATCAGCGAGCAGATGGACTGAATACGGGCGTTTCTTGGGGGGTGCCTTTTTCTCCATGTCCTTCATGTAGCCTGAAACTCGGTTGTTAACACGGATTTCCTTAAGCATGGGGTCCTCAAATTTTTTACTACTTTACTACTTTTCGCCGGAGATTTAAAGCTTTTTTTTATTTTTTTTAAGAAGACTCGCTTTCAACCTTCGCGAGCGATATGGTAACGGTGGTGAAAACAGGCGCGCGGATCACCGCGTACAGCGGCAGACGCCGCCCGTCCCAGCTGTAGTACGCGCTGACCCTCCCCTTGTCCACCAGCGCCCCCCCTATCAGTTCAGCGAACGGTTCGACCATGAATCCGTCCATCTCTCCCAGCGTTTCCCCCAGCCGGACCTTCCCCCGCGAACCGATAAGCGCCAGCAGGCGGTAATTCCTCTCGTTATTACAGACCGAATATTCGACGCGGTCGCCCAGTTTCATCGGCAGCAGCATGAAGTAGTAGCTGGCGCTGAGCGTATCCTGGGTGTCCGGAGGTATGTCGAAATCCTTCTGCGTTCCGTCGGTCAGGTTCTTGTAGTGGGCCTTGTGCGCGGCCTGGTCGAAATCCGTGACCGCGTCCTTCTTATGCCGGCCTTCCCTGCGGTACACCTCATGGCGCAGGGTGTGGAGCTTCTCAACGTCCATATATGACACGAAGCGGTCGTCGATCTTGTATATCGAGGAGCAGAAAGCGTTGGTGCGGGCGACGGCTT
>JBLMZF010000106.1:0-67494 GCA_050258655.1 Deltaproteobacteria bacterium
GCTCTTTCAGGTCGTCAGGGCGGGGTCTCCTGGCGGAAGTCGCCGCGAGGATCATCCGGTCGCCGTAACGGTACGCTCCCAGAGCGGAAAAGGCGGCGAAGACGAGCGCCAGGACGGTGAAAAAAGGCATGCGGTAGCCGGCCCCGAAATATCGGTCCAGCCCGAGACCCACGAGCAGGAAGAACGCCGTGAACAGGCAGATGAAGAGAGCGGTCATCCGCCTGTTCGCATTCATCTCGTCGTAAAGGTTCATCTTTTCAGTCCCAGGTTCACCTGCGGGACCTGCGTCCGCTCTTCCTCCGGCACCTCGAACAGCTCCAGCCTGCCGAAAGAGGCCATCCGCGCGATCAGGTTCGAGGGGAAGACTTCAGTGGTAATGTTGTAGCGGGTAGCCAGATCGTTGTAAAGCTGGCGGGCGAAGGCGATCCTGTTCTCGGTAGAGACCAGCTCTTCCTGGAGCTGCATCGCGTTCGCGTTGGACCTGAGTTGAGGATAGTTCTCGGCGAGGGCGAACAGCCTCCCCAGCGCCCGGGTGAGCTGATCCTCCTCAACGGCCTTGTCCCTGACATCGCGGGCGGCGACCGCGCGGTTCCGGGCTTCGATGACTCCTGTCAGCGTCTCCTGCTCGAACTTCATCGTTCCCCTGACGGTCTCCACCAGGTTCGGGATCAGGTCGTGGCGGCGGCGCAGCTGCACGTCGATCTGGCGCCAGGCGTTCTGCGCCCTGTTCCTCAGCGTGACAAGCGAATTGAAGACCGCGATGGCGGAGAAGACCGCCAGCGCGAAGACGGCGAGCGCTATGATTGTGATCGTCATCTCTCCTCCTTCTCTTCCCATTATAAGCCCCGCGTAAGCGGGCATGATGAACCGGAGGAAAAAGATCGATTAAAAAGAGAAGGCGGATACCATAAGCGTCTCATAAAGCATTTATAATAAAATTGTGGAATTTTGGCCTGAGGAGGGGGAATGGTCACTATCGAGGCGATAAACAGCTACGAAGACTTCATGCGGCTGGAACCGCTGTGGGACAGGCTGCTCGAGCAGAGCGATATGGACATGCCTTTCATGACGTTCACATGGTTCTCGTTCTTCTGGCGGAAATACTGCGCGGCGTGCCAGCCCCTCGTGCTTGTCTTCAAGAAGAACAGCGAACCCGTTGCCATAGCTCCCCTGATGAGGAGGAAGATATTCTGGAGAAGGCTTCCGATCACCAACGTAAGCCTCATGGCGAACTACTTCTCCATTCGTAACGGGATCATCTGCGCCCCGGAAGCGGACCCCGGCCTTCTGGAGCCGATGTTCCGTTTCCTGAAGGGCTCAGGATTCCGGTTCGACCTGTTCTGCGTCGACCGCATCGTCAAGGATTCGGCGACGGACATCCTCCTCAGCACGCACATCGGCACACGTTCGCTGAAACACAGCGTGATGCCGGCATATACGTCGCCGTATATAAAGATCGAGGGAAGCTGGGATGATTACCTCAAGGGCAGGTCGAAACACCAGCGGGGGAACATCCGCCATGTCGACAAGATGTATGATCAGCTCGAACATTCCATAACCACCTACACGGACGAACGGATCGAGGAAGCGGCCGGGAAGATGCTGGAGATATCGCGCCGGAGCTGGAAGCACCTGGAAGGGACAGCGATGACCAACGAGGACGAGCGTATCGATTTCTACCGCGCCTTCATGCAGCTTGCGGCAAAGGAAGGCTGGCTGCGCTTCAAGCTGCTGGAGATCGAAGGAAGGCCCGCCGCGTTCCTCTACGCGCTCAGGTACAAGGACAGGCTGTATCTTGTCGAGATCTATCACAGCGAGGAGTTCAAGACCTTCTCGCCGGGGATATTCCTGTCACACTGCATGCTGAAAGAGGCGTTCGACACCGGCTGCACGGAATGCGAGTTCCTGGGCAAGGTGGAGCCCTGGAAGCAGAGGTTGACGTCTTCGGCGCGCGAACACCGCAAGTACTGGATCTTCGACAACGGTCCCTACGGCAGCCTTTTGCATGCCTGGGAAAGGGGCGTTGTCAGGGCGGCCAAGTTCGTGCGCAGACGCGCGGCCCCCGCGCGCGCAGAGACCAGGCAGGGTTCCTAGAGGCCTTTAAGTATGAACCAGAGCCCGATGCTCGCCGTTATCCCCATCACCCCGCCGAAATAGAACGCGGCCGAAGGGCCGAGGAATTTCCACAGCAGACCTGCCAGGAAGGACGCGGGCAGAAGCCCGATACCGGTAAGCGTCGCGTGCAGACCGATCGCCGTGGCTTTCAGCTCGGAAGGCGCTATATCGGTGACCAGCGCCTTCTCCACTCCCTCAGTGAACGCGATGTACAGGCCGTAGATCGCGAACAGGACGAAAAGCGCCGGCAGCCCGGTGTGGCGCGCGAAACCGAAATATACCAGGCCGTAGAAGAAATACCCCGCGACCAGAAGGCGTTTCCTGCCGATCCGGTCGGAGAGCCTTGAGGCGGGATAGATGAAGAGGGCGTAAAAGACGTTATAGATAAGATAAAGAAGGATGACCGCGGGCAGGGGATTACCGAGGTCCTGCGCCCGGAGCAGCAGGAACGCGTTCGATGAATTGCCGAGCGTGAAGATGAAGGAGAAGATCAGGAACATCTTCAGCCGCCTGTCGAGGGCATGCCATTGGAGCTTCACTTTCCTTCCGGGGACCGGCCCTTCCTTCTTTTCCTTGATAAGGAACAGGAACAGCACGCCGAGCACCGCGGGTATCAGGGAGATCAGGAATATCTCGCGCACCGGGTCCTTGAGCCCGATGACAAGCACGTACGCCAGGATCACGCCGAGGACCGCCCCGGTGCTGTCCAGGGCGCGGTGAAGGCCGTAGGCGGCGCCCCTTTTCCCCTCGGGGGCGCTGTCGGCGATGATCGCGTCGCGGGGAGCGGTACGCACCCCTTTGCCGAAACGGTCGATCACGCGGCCGATCAGGACCGCGTGCCAGTTCACCGCGGTGTACAGGAAGATTTTTCCCAGAGCTGAGGCGGAATAACCGCCTATGGTGAACGGAAGACGCTTGCGGATCCTGTCGGACCAGTAGCCTGAGAAAACCTTCATCAGGCTGGCGAGGGATTCCGCGATGCCTTCGATCAATCCCAGTATCGCGGGGCTGGCGCCCAGGGTGGTGACGAGGAAGACCGGCAGTATCGGGTAGATCATCTCGCTGGAGATGTCGGTCAGGAGACTGGTGATGCCGAGCAGGATGATGTTGAGCATTGCGCTCCAGCGCAACACCTGCGCGTATTCCGATCGCGCAGGGTGCCACTGTCCGATTAAAGCTAGATCCTGTCGAAGAAATAGAAAATAGAGCCGAGCAGCACTATCAGCCAGCAAAAAGCGAGGAAGTAATCCCCGTAAAGACCATAGACGGTGGGTGAGTGGTCCGTCTCGACCGCCACCGTCTCGGCCGACATGCCTTCGATGAACAGTTCCTTTCCTCCGGTATCGCGCACAATGCCTGAGATCCTGCCGGAACGGTCGATGAAACAGCTCACCCCCGTGTTCGCGCATCTGACCACCGGCACCCTGTTCTCCACCGCCCTGAACACCGCCGCCTGACAATGCTGGTAGGTAGCCGGCGAATACCGGTACCAGGCGTCGTTGGTGATGTTGACCAGGAACGCGGCACCCTTGTTGACGAAGCGGCGCGCTATCTCAGGGAAGGTGTCCTCAAAACAGATCAGGCTGGAAAAAGGGACGCGGACCCCGTCCTTTCCCGTCACTGAGAAGACGGTAAAATCCTTCCCGCGCGCGAGTTCGCCTATGGGAGCCAGGGTCTCAAGGAACGTGAACACGTTACGCAGGGGGATGTACTCGCCGAAGGGGACAAGATGCGTCTTGTCATAGGTCGCGGTCACCTCGCCCGAAGGCATCAGGAGAAGCGCGCTGTTGTAGAACTTTTCGTCGCGGTGGGTGATAGCGCCGAGAAGAAGCGGGATCTTCCCGTCCTTTATCGCCGCTCTGGTCTGCGCGAAATACTCGGGGTCGTCCTCAAGGATCACCGGCAGGGCCGCTTCCGACCAGACAATCAGATCGGCGCCGCCCGAGACCGCCTCCTTCGAGAGCCGCAGGTGCGTCTCCATGATCTGTCTGCGCGCCTCGGGCAGCCATTTACGTTCATGCTCCACGTTCCCCTGTATGAGAGCGACCTTATAACCGGCTCCGCGGGGACGCTCCGCCAACCGCATCGCGCCGTACCCGAGGCACAACGCCAGGACAAGCGCCGTAATGATCACCGATGCCGCCGACAGACGCTTCTCTCCGGCTATCTGGGATACGGCACCGTATACGCAGACATTGACCATCAGCACCAGGAACGACACTCCCCAGGCTCCGGTGATGTCGGCGAACTGGATGACCGCCAGCTGCGATGTCTGTGTATAGGCGGCAAGCGCCCAGGGGAAACCGGTCATCAGGTGGCTGCGCAGGAACTCAAGAAGGACCCAGACGGAAGGTATGAAAAGAAGCTTGATGACGGAAAGACGGGTGCGCGTGGTGGAGAAGACGAGGCCGAAAACCGCGAAATACAGCGCAAGGTAAACGGCCATCCCGATCATGCCGCCCAGCGTCACATGCATGAGCCAGTAGACCGTGGCTCCCCAGAAAAGGATCCCGGTGAGCATCGAAAGCAGGAAAGCCCGCCTCCTGGTCCTGCCCTGGATGGCGGCGAACCAGGGCACAAAGGCGACCCAGGCCAGGAACGGCCGGTCGGCATACGGGAAAGAAAGGAAAAGCAGGAAGGCCGAAAGCGCGCACAGAGCTATTTCCAGGAAAGTACGGATTATGTCCCAGAGTCTCATTTTCCGCAGCACTTCTTGTATTTCTTGCCGGAACCGCAGGGACAGGGCTCGTTGCGCCCGACCTTATCCTGCGGCCGCACGGCCTGTGGGGTTGGACGGGGGGAATGGGAACCTTCTCCTTCGACCTGCATCTCGACGGCGTTCTCCTGGATCCGGCGCTCCGAGGTATGAGGGTCGCTGGCTTCCGGATGAAGCATCTGCTGGGACCCCCGGCTGAACACGCCGCTTATCCGTTCGCTCTCCTGCCGCGCCGGCTGCAGCTTGAAAATCATCTCGCAGGAATCGTCCTCGATGGCGCCGATCATCTCGCTGAAACCGGAAAAAGCCTCGTTCTTATATTCTATCAGCGGGTCGCGGTGCCCGTACGCGCGCAGTCCGATGCCCTCGCGCAGCTTATCCATCGCATAGAGATGGTCCTTCCATTTCGCGTCTATGATCTGGAGAAAGACCATCCTCTCAAGATGCCGCACCATCGCCTCGCTCAGCGCCTTCTCCTTCTGCGTGAAGAAATCCTGCACCGCCTCCGCCAGCTCGGCCTTGAGCGCGTCTTTTCCCTTTCCCTCCAGCCTCCCGGCCGGCACCTGGATGCCGAACTTCGACTCCAGCTCCTGCGACATGGCCTGCAGGTCCTCCGGGGTCAGGTCCTGGTTCTCCTTGAAATGGAGGTCCACGATGCGATCGACCAGCTTGCCGGCGATCGAAAGCACCTCTTCCCTGAGCGAAACGCCTTCAAGCACCTGCCTGCGCTGGCCGTAGATGACCTCGCGCTGCTTGTTCATCACGTTGTCGTACTCGAGCAGCTGTCTGCGTATCTCGAAGTTATGCTGTTCGACCCTGCGCTGCGCGGTCTCGATGGACTTGGAAAGCATCTTGGCCATCCCGCCCTCCTTGAGGGTCAGGGGTTCGCCGTCGGTCTCCACGCCCTGCAGCATCTTGAGTATCCACTCGGGGGCGAAAAGCCTCAGCAGATCGTCCTCAAACGAGACATAGAACCGCGATGAACCGGGGTCTCCCTGACGGCCGCAGCGTCCGCGCAGCTGGTTGTCGATGCGGCGCGCCTCGTGCCGCTCGGTGCCGATCACGTGGAGGCCGCCGAGTTCGACGACCTTCTCGTGCTCCTGCCCGGTCTCTTTCTTGAGCTTGTCATAGACCTTCTGGTATTCCTGCTGGTAGTTCGGGTCTTCGGGCGGAAGCTGCTGTGTGACGATACTCCTGGCAAGGAAACCCGCGTTACCGCCCAGAAGGATATCGGTGCCGCGGCCGGCCATGTTCGTGGCGATGGTGACGCCCCGGAAACGTCCGGCCTGCGCCACAATCTGCGCCTCGAGCTCGTGGTACTTGGCATTGAGCACCTGATGGGGTATCCCGCGGCGCTTAAGCATGCCGGCAAGCCGCTCCGAGCGCTCGATCGAGATCGTGCCGACGAGCACCGGCCTTCCTTTCTCGTGCATCTCGACTATCTCGCCGACGACCGCGTTGAACTTCTCCTTCTCGCTCTTATAGACGCAGTCCGGGAAATTGCAGCGGATCAATGGCCTGTTGGTAGGAAGGACGACAGTATCGACCTTGTATATGGACTTGAACTCATTTGCTTCGGTGATCGCGGTGCCGGTCATGCCCGCCAGCTTCTCGTACATCCTGAAATAGTTCTGGAAGGTGATCGTCGCCAGGGTCTGGTTCTCCTGCTCGATCTTCATCCCTTCCTTCGCCTCGACCGCCTGGTGCAGGCCGTCGGACCAGCGCCGGCCCGGCATCAGCCTTCCCGTGAACTCGTCCACGATGATGACCTGGCCGTCCTTGATGATATACTCGGTGTCGAGATGGTAGAACTCCTTGGCGCGCAGGGCCTGGTTGGTGTGGTGCTTGAGCTCCATCGTCTCGATGCTGTGCAGGTTGTCGGCGCCCCAGAGCTTCGCCGCCCGCGCCTCGCCCTCTTCGGTCAGCGCTATCGTATGCGCCTTCTCGTCCGCAATGTAGTCGTAGCCGGCGCCGACGTCCTCGCCCTTGTGCTTGGCGTCGATCTCCTGGCTCTCGGTGATGCGCCTCCCCTTAAGCTGGTCCGCGATCTTCCTGGCGACGTAATACTTGTCCGTCGCCTCGTCTGTGGCGCCGGAGATGATCAGCGGTGTCCGCGCCTCGTCGATCAGGATCGAATCGACCTCGTCCACGATCGCGAAATAGAACCCGCGCTGTACGAGGTCCTCGAGGTTGTACTTCATGTTGTCGCGCAGGTAATCGAACCCGAACTCGTTGTTGGTCCCGTACGTGATGTCGCAGGCGTAGGACGCCTTGCGCTGGGCATCGTCAAGCTCGTGCTGGATCACGCCCACGCTCAAGCCCAGGAAATTGTAGACCGGCCCCATCCATTCGGCGTCGCGGCGGGCCAGATAATCGTTGACGGTGACGACATGGACGCCCTTGCCGAGGAGGGCGTTCAGGTACGCGGGAAGGGTGGCGACCAGGGTCTTGCCTTCACCGGTAGCCATCTCCGCGATGTTGCCCTGATGGAGGATGATGCCGCCGGCAAGCTGGACGTCGAAATGGCGCAGGCCGATCGTCCGGCGGGACGCCTCGCGCACGCAGGCGAACGCCTCGGCGAGGACGCCGTCGAAAACACGGTTGCGCGTGACCCTGATTCTGTCCCTGATCCTGTCCTTCTCTTCCTGGATCGACGAAGCCTCGAGCTGCCTTGCCAGGTGCTCGAGCTCGGGCCTCAGCTCCCCGGAGACCTTGGCGATGCGCTGCCGGAACGTCTCGGTCTTCTGCCGCAGCTCCTGGTCGGAGAGTTTCTGTATCGCCGGCTCGAGCTTGTTGATCTCGTGCACTTTCCGGGCGACGGCAGAGACGCTGTTTATCGATGAAAGGGGCATCTCCTTATTGAGGAATATCTGTATCCCCGGATACGCGCGGTTCAGATGCGCCTGCTTCGAGTTGAGTGCCACCTTTTTTATGAATCCAAGCATTACCAGTTACTCCCTTCTATCCCACCGTTCCCGCTTCGTAAGCGGGAAGGGTCATTATTTCTGTTTCATCCATTTCAGATAGGCCTCTATGAAACCGTCTATCTCCCCGTCAAGCACCGCCTGCGTGTTACCGGTCTCATAATCGGTGCGGTTGTCCTTCACCATCTGGTAGGGCTGCAGCACGTACGAACGGATCTGTGAACCCCACTCGATCTTCTTCTTCTCCGTCCCGACGGTCTTCTGCAGCTCCTCTTCCTTCTTGCGCTGCTCGTATTCGTATATCTTCGCCTTGAGGATCTTGAGCACGTTCTGCCTGTTCTGGTACTGCGAGCGCTCGTTCTGGCTCGACACCACGATCCCCGTCGGCTTATGGGTCATCCTGACCGCCGTATCCGTCTTCTGCATGTGCTGGCCGCCCGGACCGGAAGCCCTGTATGTCTCGATGACCAGGTCCTTCTCCTCGATCTTGATCTCGCCGGTCTCCTCGATCTCGGGAAAAATGTCGACTGAGGCGAACGAGGTATGGCGGCGCTTGTTGGCGTCGAACGGCGAGATGCGCACCAGGCGGTGGACGCCGCGCTCAGACTTAAGGTACCCGAACGCGTAGGGGCCTTCGATAAGGATTGTGACGTTCTTGATGCCGGCCTCTTCGCCGTACAGGATGTCTATGGTCTTGACCCCGAAGCCCCTGCGTTCGGCCCAGCGCGTGTAAAGGCGCAGGAGCATCGAAGCCCAGTCGCAGGATTCCGTGCCGCCCGCTCCGGAGTTAATGCTCAGGTACGCGGAGTTCGGGTCGAACGGACCGTCAAGCAGCGTCCTGGACTCGATCGCCTCGACTTCCCCGACCAGCGCCGCCGAACTGCGGTCGAGGTCGGCCACCATATCCGGCTCCCCCTCGCCGGTGATAGCGGCTATCTCTTTAAGTTCTTCAAAACGCTTGTGCGCCTGTTCCCACGGCTCGACGACTGTCTTGAGGGATTTCAATTCCTTGACGGTCCTGGAAGAGGATGCTTCATCGTTCCAGAACTCGGGGCTGGACATGAGGCCGGAAAGCTCGGCTATCTTGTGCTTCTTGCCCTCGATGTCAAAGATACCCTCGTAGGTTGCGCAGGATCTGCTCGATCGAGGAAAGGCGGACGTTGACGTCTTCGAGTAACGGCATAGGTATCCTTGGGTTTAGCGTTTCTTTATGCCCTTGAGGGCGAGAGAGAACTCGTCGGGGTTGTCGGAGAAGCTGGTCGCCTCTTCCACGCTGACCTTGCCCGCCTTGACGAGCCTGACCAGCGACTGGTCGAAGGAGTGCATACCGAACACTTCCGAATCCTCTATGAACTTGTTCATCTCCCAGATCTTGTTCTCCCTGATCAGCCTGCTTATCGTCGGGGAAAGCAGCATGACCTCGGACGCCGGGACGCGTTCGCTGCCGTCCTGAGTCGGGATAAGCCGCAGCGAGATCACGCCCTTGAGCAGCTGCGAGAGCTGGGAGCATACCTGGTTATGCTGGTGCGGGGGGAAGAAATTTATCATTCGCTCCGCGGTCTGGCAGGCGTTGACCGTATGCAGGGTGCTCAGCACGAGCACTCCCGTCTCGGCGGCCGTCAAAGCGGCCTGCATCGTCTCCATGTCGCGGATGTTCCCTATATAGATCACGTCGGGGCTCTGGAGCGTGAACGAACGCAGGGCGGCGGAATAGGAAGAAACGTCCTTGCCCAGCTCCCTCTGGTTGATGATGCAGTTCTTGTCCTGGAACGTGAACTCGATCGGCTCCTCGAGGGTGAAGATGTGCCTGTTGGCGTTGACGTTGATGTACTCGATCATGCTGGCGATCGTCGTCGATTTCCCCGAGCCCATCGTGCCTGTCAGCAGGATTATGCCGCGCCGCTCCATCGCCAGCTTCTTGAGCGTCTCGGCAGGCAGGCCGAGCTCTTCCATGGTCTTGATGAACGTCGGGACGTTACGGATGACTATCGAGGGGTAGTTGCGCTGGGTAAAGATGCTGACGCGGAAACGGTGCTTGAGTTCCTGGCTGTAGTAGGCGAACTCGATGTCCAGGCTCTTCTTGAAGAACTCCCTGAGCTCCTCGGAAAGGAGGCGCTGAAGGGCGAAATCCATATCCGTCAGGTTGACGATGTCGTCCCCGAGCTTGACTATCTGGCCGTTAAGGCGCATGCGGACGGTGCCACCGACCCTGAAAAAAAGGTCGGACGCGTTCTTTTCGACCATCGTCCGAAGGCAATCGAGTATCTCCAATCTTCCTCCGCTGTTTTTTCGTAACCGATTGTGCTAATTATTATACCACTCAGCGGCGCTTTTCCGTAGTAAAAAATTTCATGCCTTTCCCGAGGAAAAGGCGCGTCTGAGCGTCCAGGGCGGGGGTCGATCCGAGGATGATGATGATGACGGGAGCGATGATCCATTCCATGGCTATCAGCACGTTCTTGAGCCAGCTGACACCCTTCGGCCGGGGAGGCAGGATGGTGCGGCTCAGGAGCACCCAGACGATACTGGTGCAGAGCGTCAGGTTGAGCAGAAACCCTGTGATACGAGGGAGGTTAAAGCCGATCGGCATCTGCCGGAAGAAGACCCCTCCCAGGAAGATCGGGAGGGGCGCGATGAAGACGATGATGACCGCCCAGCAGGCCCAGGTGACGTGGCTTTCGAACAGGTGGAACGAACGGCGGACCTTGAGACCCGCGGGGACACCCTCCTCCCTCAGGAAACGGCGCACCACGTAAGGGAAGTTCTCCACGCCCCAGGCCCACCTGCGCTTCTGCTTGTACTGGAGTCCGATCGTGCTCAGGACATCCCTGCCGTAAGCGGCGTCCATGGAAACGGTCGTGTACAGCGGGATGACGCGGTACTCGCCCTTATAATGGAGGAACGCTTTCCAGTAGATGACCGAATCGTCCGAGATCATGTCCACCGGCCAGTAGTCTATATCCACAAGGGTCTTGAAACTCATGCTGTGGCTGGAAAAAGTGACGAACTTCTCCAGCCTCATGCTCTCTATCATCTGTGAGAACGACGAGGACATCTCCACCACGCGCGCGAACGAAGGCGCGGTCCAGATGTTGTTGTTGTAGACCGGGATGGGCTGGTAGCTGGCCTGGTGCGGGTGGGGGTTGGTCAGGAAATGGTACGCCAGGCACCCGAAATATTCCGGATGACAGCAGGTGTCCGCGTCGAAGCAGGAGACGATCACCGACTCCAGCGGTATCTTCCTGCCCTCGATGAACTCCTTCGCGCGCTTGCCCGCCCAGGTGGCGTTGGCTCCCTTCATGCGCTCCTCGCCGGGGAGCCCGTCCGGATGGAACGTGGTGATATACCCGAAGAAGTCATGCTTGAATTCCTTCTCGAGCACTTCGGCGGTCTGCCGGGAAGGCTTGTGGCGCTCCTCGAACGACACGACGGCGATGATCCTGTTGAGCGGGTAATGGCTTTCCTTGAGCGCCTGCAGCGAAGGACGCAGTATCTCAAGCCCCTCCTTGTACACGGGGAACAGCACCAGCTGATAGACCCCGTCGAACCCCTTGTGGCGCTCGGCCATCCTGAGCCAGTTCCTGTCCTTCTCTTTCTGCAGCCTCCTGTGGGCCATCAGCAGGAGGATGGTCAGGTAAAGGGTCCTGATGATCCAGTAGAACTCGAAGATGATGATCAGCACCGCGCTGACCACCGGCCTGAACACGGCCAGCACGATCAGGGCGATGATGAAGAACCACGAGACTCCGCCCGGCACCATCTCGAGGAAGCGGAACACCCTGTCTTTCTGCGTCTTGACCAGTTCGCTCATTTGTCCTTGTCGTCCCCGAAATTCTTGCGCATAAAGTCGCGGAAAAGGTAAAGTTTGCGGCCGAGCTCCAGCCTGTACACGTTCTCGTACGGCCTGTTGTCCGCGCCCGACTGCGAATCCTGGAAATAGAGGATATCCCCGTCGCTCTCGTAGAACAGTTTCCTTGGGTCGGAGTTGAGCTTCATCAGCACGAAAGGCTGGGCTCCCGGGCGCGTCTCGAGCATACAGATCTCCCTCCCCCTCAGGACGACGATATGGTAGTTGTCGGAATACCAGAAGACCTCTTTGATCGGCCCTGACAGCTGAAGGACGAACGAACTGTTCTGCGGTGCGCCCGGCTCGAGGTCGACTATCCCCACCATTTCATCATTGTAATAAAGCACGCTTTTGCGGTCAGGCGAGACCTTCCACTCTTTCGCTCCCCCGGGCAGGGGGAAGAACTCCGCTATCTTCTCCGGGCGCTCGCCGGAGAAATCGGAGCGGTAGAGGCTGTTCGAGTCGGAAGCGACGTAATAGATCTGCCTGTCCTCGTCGATCCAGAACCAGGAGATCTGCTCGCGGTTGACCTTCTGTACGTCGGGACGCAGCGGGAAGAGCAGTATCTTTTCCAGGCGCGCCACCGAGCTCGCTTTCACCTCGACATCCTGGCTGTACGGGTAATACCCGGACAGTCTCAGCTCGACCTTGTAGTTCCCGGGCAGAAGCTCAGTGATGCCGCACGGTGTCTTTTCGTTGAGCGGCGCTCCGTTCAGGAAGACCCCCGCCCCCGCGGGCTGGCTTTTCAAAGAGATAAGACCCGTACGGGTAAAGGTCCAGGTCGCGCGGTTGAACTTGTAACCGAGCGTGTAGGTGAGGATCATCGGCAGCCCGGTGAAGAACACCGCCGCGCTGAAATAATAGAGGACCGCCCTTATCTTTTGTTCTCTGACCACAGCCTGATCTCTCTTTCCATGGCAAGAAGCCGTCTCTTCTTCGCGCTCCCGCCGGCGAAACCCCCGAGCGAGCCGTCGCTTTTGACCACGCGGTGGCAGGGGACGAGCGGCGCGTACGGGTTGCGGTTGAGCGCGTTGCCGACGGCGCGGCAGGCGCGCGGCCTGCCGATCCTGGCGGCGACCCATTGATAGCTTCTGGTCTCGCCGACCGGTATCTCCATCACCGCCTTATATACCTTCTTCTCGAACTCCGTCATCTCTCCACCTTTTCAACTTCGTAAGTTGAAAATTTTCAACTTACGAAGTTACCGTGGTTTATTTCTCGCCTAAGACCTTCTTCCGGTGCAATAAATGGTGGTACACGCGGGCGAAGCGATGGGCTTCGTCCCGGACACGGCGGACCAGATTGAGCCCGGGAGTGTCCTCGCGGAAACTCACCGGCTCTTCCCTGCCCGGCACGTAGATGTTTTCCTGTTCCTTGGCCAGGGCGATCATCGGTATATCCAGCCCCAGCGCTCGTATCTCTCCCAGCGCCGCCTCGAGGTGCTGGCGGCCGCCGTCTATCAGTATCAGGTCCGGCATCTGCCGGTTCTCCACCTTGAGCCTGTAGTATCTGCGCCGGACCACCTCTCGGATCATCGCGTAGTCGTCGATCCTGTCCACGGTCTTGATCCGGAACCGGCGGTAATTGTCCTTATCAGGGGAACCCTTCAGGAAGCTCACCATCGACCCGGTCGCTTCCTTACCGGAGATATTGGCGATGTCGAAGGCCTCGATGCGTATCGGAGGGCGGTCCATGCCGGCGATCTTGCGCAGCTCCTCGATACCATTGAGGTTCAGGAACTCATTGCCCCTGCTGACCGCGCTCAACGCATGTATCTGGTCGCGGATCTTGGCGGCGTCCTCGAACCGCCGTTCCTTCGCGGCGAGGTTCATCTTCTCCGAAAGCCGGAAGGCCAGTTCATCATACCGCGAATCGAGTACCAGCTGGATATCCTTGATTATCTCAGCGTATCGCTGTTTGGTCAACTTCCCTTTGCAGGGGCCGGGGCACAGCTTCAGCCGGAAATAAAGGCACGGCTGCCTTGGCATCACGTTGCAGGAACGGAAACCGAAGATGCGGCGGATGACCTTGAGAGCCTGCCGCAGGAGATTGGCGCTGGTGTACGGCCCGTAATAGGTCGACCCGTCCTTCGTGTGGAGCTCGCCCTTCTGCTTCCGGCACACCATCACGACAGGGAAATCGTCGCCGGTGATGCGTATCATCGGGAAGGACTTGTCGTCCTTGAGGCTGATGTTGTACCTGGGCTGCTTTTCCTTGATCAGCGACGCTTCCCACAGCTGGGCCTGGAACTCTGTAGGTGAAAGGATATACTCGAGGTCCTCGACCTGCGAGACCATCGCCTGGGTCTTCGAATTGAGGAATCTGCCGAAGTAGGAGGAAACCCGCTTCTTCAGGGACTTCGCCTTGCCGATATATATGATCTCCCCCTTCGCGTTCTTGAAAAGGTATACTCCGGGAGAATCCGGGAGAGCCTTGACCTTGTCTTTTACTTTTCCTGTGCTCATGATCCTTATATCTCTTCTGGGACGGCGGTCTTTCTGGCCATCCATTCCCATATCCTGGCTACCGGCCCCACGCGCAGAGCGATACAGAACACCGCGTAGGAGGCCGCTCCCGCGCAGACCGGCACGATGATGCTCAGGGCACGTCCGGAGATCCCCGGCCCGAAGCCGCGCCCCAGCGCGAGCAGGCAGACGGCTCCCATCCCGGCGCTGGCAGCGATGACCTTGGTGATATACTCGGCCATGCCTGCCAGGTCGACGCCTCCTATCCTGCTCTTGAGGGCCTGGAGCGATACCGCGAAGGTGACGATGCCTGAGATCGATGTCGCCAGAGCGAGTCCCCCGATCTTAAGCGGGTATATCAGCAGCGCGTTGAAGACGATGTTGAGCACCAGCGTCAGGACCGAGATCTTCGTCGGAGTAACCGTATCCTTGATCGCGAAAAAGGCGCAGTTGACGACCTTGGTGGCGCCGTAGGCGAAGAGCCCGATGCTGTAGAAAAAGAGCGCGCTGGCGGTCATATCGACCGCGTAGGCATCGAACTTCCCTCCCCTGAACAAAGCGGAGATCATCGGCTTCGAGAGCACCATGAAGGCGACCGAAGCCGGTATCATCACGAACAGCACCGACCTCAGCCCGAACCCTACTGTCTTGCGCAGCTTCGACCTGTCCTCTTCGATCGCCTGTGTGGACATGACCGGCAGGATCGCCTGCGAAAGCGAGTTGCTGAAGATGCCCAGCGGGAACTGGATCAGGCGGTACGAGAAATAGAGCGCGGCGACACCGCCGGTACCGACGATGAAGACCAGCGAACCGAAGATCGTGTCCACGAAATTGTTGAGCTGGTAGATCGCGGTGCTGAACAGGCGCGGGGTCAACAGGCGCAAGATGCGTTTCAGGTCGGGATGGCCGAACCCCTTGAGCGAAAAACGGAACCGGTACCCTTTGGAATACAGCACCGGCACCTGGACGGCCAGCTGAAGCACGCCGCCGATCAGCACGCCCGAGGCAAGGCCCTTTATGCCTTCTCCCCAGACCAGGGCGCAGACGATGATCGCGATGTTAAGCAGGCAGGGGGCGAACGCGGGCACCGCGAAATGGCGCAGAGAGTTCAGCACGCCCATGAAGTAAGCGGTCAGCCCGATCAGCAGGATGTACGGGAAGATGAGCCGGTTGAGCTTTACCGTGGTCAGGAACTGCTGGGCGTCCGCGCTGAAACCGGGGGCGACCAGGCGCACCAGGACCGGCGAGAGCAGTATGCCCAGAAGCGTGATGGCCGACAGCACGACCAGGATAAAGTTCATCCCGGCGTTGACCAGCTCCCAGAATTCCTCTTTCCGGCCCCGGCCCGTATACTCGCTGAATACGGGGACGAACGCGGCGTTCGAGGCCCCTTCCCCGATCATGTCCCTGAAAAGGTTGGGGATCTTGAAGGCGATAACGAACGCCTGGGCGTAGACATAGACGCCGAAAAGCCGGGCGATGACTATGTCCCTGACGAAGCCCAGCAGGCGCGAGCAGAGGGTCGCAAGGCCGATCACTCCCGCCGACTTTGCCACCTGCCTGTGCCCGCCGCCCCCCTGCCGGGGGACGTTGCCGGATTTATCTATTGACATGGTTTTTAGATGATGCTATAAATAAATGGAATTACACGAGTTTTTCTACACACCATTCAAGGAGCCACTACAATGCCTAAACGTAAAGCAGCAGTCAAACAAGAGCGCAAGGACAGGAAACGCCACGCGCATAACCTCAAGATAAAGACCGAGCTCAAGAAAGCCGTCAAGAAGTTCCAGCAGCTCATTGTCGCCAAGAACGCCGCTGAAGCGAAGACCGTTCTGACCAAGGTCTTCTCCCTGCTCGACAAGGCCGCCAAGAAGAACGTGATCCACAAGAACAAGGCCAGCCGCGACAAGAGCAGGTTCTCAAGCAGGCTTGCGAAGGCTGCATAAACCGATTATCAGACGTTCCAAGACGAGGGCAGGCTTAAGCCTGCCCGTCTTGATTTCCAGGTCACTCTTAAGCAGCAGCCCCATCCTCCGCTCCAGTTCCCGCGGATCGGCCACCCGCTTTTCCCAGGAAGCCCTTAAGCCCCCCAGCAGGCGTTCCGGCTTTTCACCTTCAAAAAGAAGCCTGTTCAGTATGGCCAGGCTTTCGCGGGCATCCCGCGCCTCTATCGTCCTGGCCAGGTCGAACACCGTCAGCTGCCTTTCCTCCCGGAAATAGCTTGTCCGGCAGCATTTCTTCAGCCCCTCCAGGAAACTGTCTTTGGGCAGGTTGCGCTCCACTTCGAGGACCAGCACCAGCCGTTCAGGAGGCGTGCGCACGAACGAGCCGAGGAAAGCCTTTGCGTCCTCCTTGAGCTCGTGGGCGTTCCTGATCACCACCATCCTGTTGCCCTGGCCGGCGGGGAAGAAAAGGAGAAGTTCCTGGAGTTTTTTGAGGCTGGTGTCCTTGCCGTAGACGGTGTCAAGATCGAACGCGGAGGACCGGGGAAGGGATTCTTTCTTGAGCTTATCCAGCGCTGCGTCGCGCGACGCGCTGTCTTGGCCGATGAACAGGTACACCATAGGCGGGGATGTGCGCTACCACTGTTCGACTGTCCGCTCGACGATTCGGCGGCTCAGGTCGTCGATGGCGTTGCTGATGGTCGTGGATTCCTGTCCGGCCGAGGGACCCGTGACGAAATATGTGGCGTACCCGGTATAGCTGGGTTCGTCCCAGATGGTGGTCCCCTTGGCGGCGTCGACCAGTTTGATATGCACGACCACGTTGACGCGGTATTCCTGCACGTTGTTGCCGGCATCGTACCGCAGCGGGTCCTTGCGGAAATCAACCAGCTCTCCGGTAAGCAGCAGGTCGGCGGCGTCCTTGTCCTCCACCGGCTTGAGATTCCCGTCGATCAGGTATCTGCGCATCACGGTATTGGTGACATCGGTCTCGATCAGAGGACGGTAGGTGCGGTAATTGAACCCGTTGTCAGATTCGCGGGTGATATCGATCTTGTTCTGGAAAGGCGTGATGTAGATGGTATGATATTTCCCGGCGATCATCGAGCGGGTGGTGTAACCGCATCCCGATGAGAAGAATGCCAGCACCGCGAATATCGAAAGGAGTATGGGTCTCACTTCTTCTTCCCGTCCATTATGCGCAGGCGCTCCGCGGCCCTGGCCGCCCAGATGCTGTCCGGAACGTCCTTCATGATGCCCTCGTAATAAAGCCTGGCCGGATCGGACTGCTTCTGCTTCTCGTAGAACCGCGCCGCGTTAAAGTCGCTTTCCGCCTCTTTGTCCTTGAGCCTGCCGATGTTCTTTTCGGCTTCTCTGGAAAGAGCGGCATCAGGATTGGACTTGACGAAATCCTCGAACTTCTCCTTGGCTTCCTTCGTGGCGCCCTGGTCGTAATCCGACCCCTTGGAGAGCGCCGCCTTGGTCTCGGCGAGCTGGAACTTCGCCGGCTTGACCCATTCGCTTTCAGGATAATTGGAGACGACCTTGCCGAACGCGTCTTCCGCCTCGTTCAGGCGGCTCAAGCCCTTGAGCACCAGGCCGAGCCTGTACTGGGCCTTTGCGGCCAGAGGGCCGTAGGGGGCGTTGTCCACGATCTTGCCGAATATCTCGATGGCCGGGTTCTCAACGGGAAGGGACATGCCCAGCGCCTTGCGCTTAGCCCCGTTCATGAACTCCTCCCCGATGGCGAATTCACGCTCATTGATCTGGCCGATGCGCTCGGAGAAAGGATATTTCTCGACGACGACCTGATACGCCTTGTAGGCCTCGAACGGATTGCCGAGTTTCTCCTCGACCTGGCCGAGGAAGAACTGGCTTTCCGCCGCCTCGGTGGACTTCGGGTAGGCCTTCAGGATCTTCCTGAACTCGCGCTTGGCGTCATCGTATTTGCCCGCGTCGAAAAGGGCCTTGGCTTCATTGAACTGCTCTTTAGGGCTGGATTTGACGCCATCCCTGGGGTTGACCCACTTGCCGGTCTTGGGAGTCCAGATCCAGTAAGGGTAAGCGGTGCCTGTGGAAAGGGCAAAAAAGACTATAAAGGGTATGAATATCTTTTTCATAATATGATTAAGGTACCATAGACCGGTAGGTTTGTCAACGGGCGGGAAGGGAAAAAAACCCGAGCCGAAAGCTTGCCAGATGGACAAGGACGGCGGTGGAATGATCGACGGTGACAGCGATGAGGCCGGCGCAGGCAGGCAGGGCCAGCTCGGCCAGCAGGAGACAGAAACCGCAGAGCGTGATGAAGCCGGCAAGCGGCACTACCAGCAGGTTCGTAAGTATTGCTCCAGGGGTAAAAATACGGAAATAATAGGCGATGAGACCGGAGGTCATCAGCCACGCCGAGAAGGAAACGAGCAGACCGTCCGCGATATACCGGAAAAGGCCGGCAAGACGCTCTATCCCCAGTCCTGTCTTCAAATGAGGATAGACGACGATCAATCCGAACACGCTGACGTAGGAGAGCTGAAACCCTGCGTCGAACAAAAGACGCGGGTTTATCATCAGCATCACGCACAGCGACAGGGCGAAGGCGTTCTGTATATCCCCTTCCCTGTGAAAGAGATATGCGCCTGATAGAATGACTGCCATTATCCCCGCCCGCACAACGGGCTCGGAAGCGCCGGTCAGCAGACAATAGGCGAAGATCCCCGGGACCAGGAAGAAAAAACGCAGGCGCCGGGGCACGCGCAAAAGGCGCAGAAGGATAAGCAGCACGAAAACCACAATGCCGACATTGAACCCGCTGACCACCAGGATATGGATCGTACCCGTCTCGATCATCGCTCTCGTGATGAGCGGAGAGACATCATCCTTCTCGCCGAGAAGCATCGCCTGCATCATGGCCGCGCACTGAGGCGAGAGCCGGTCACTCAGGGTCAGCGACAGACGATGACGGAGCTTAAGCAGCAGGGATCCGATCCGGCCGCTGTCTTTTTTGACGAGCTCGATCGACCAGGGACGGCATTCGAGGATTCGGGAAATGCCGTGACGTTCCAGGTGATCGGAGTAATTCCTCATCATGAACGGAAAAGCCGCTCGGCAGGAGATAAACTCTCCCGAGGAAAGGAGCTGGTCACCGCAGGAATAAGGAACGTCGGCCTTGACGATGAGCAGAAGCTTACCGTGCGCCGGGCTCGCCTTCCTGCCAGCGGATATCTGGTCAACGTCGAGCAGCATCCGCGTCGAGCCGCGAACCCGTTCTGGTTCGCCTGCCACCGTCCCCAGTACCGTTATATGTGCCGGCCAGGGGCGGTCGGAGACCGCGGAGACGGAGCGGACCTGACAAGCCGAAGCCCAGCAGCAGCCTACGGAAAATGAAAGAAGCGGTAAAAGCGCCGCCGGGAAGGAACGGCCGCGGAGTAGCCAGGAGGCCGCTGAAAGCGCCGAGGCGCAGAAAAAGAGAACGACGAACGGAAGCCGGACATAAAACGCGAAACCGATCCCGGCGCAGAAAAATCCGGACAGGATAAGCAGCGGGCTCATATCCTCGTCTTACCTGACGCAGACCCAATCTCTGACCCTGCCCACCAGCGATGACCGCATACCTTTGACTTTCGAAAGCTCGGCGACATCCGAGAACCCGTTGTTGTCCTCGCGATATTGGATGATCCTGCGCGCCAGTCCGTCCCCGATACCCGGGAGGCTTTTGAGAGCCTCCGTATCCGCTTTGTTCAGGTCGATCCTTCCCAGGTCGCGGAGGAATTCGCGCCTTTCCAGCGGCGGGATCATTTTCGCCGCGCACTCGATCGCCGCCCCCGCGCCGCTTACCGCCAGCAAAAACACCACCACCTGCCTCTCCTGCTTCGTCAGCTCAAGCATATCGCCTCCCTTCCCCACCGCTTCGCGGTGCGCTTGCGTAGGTTCCAACCTACGCAAGTATTATGGTTCTATAACTAGATGTTTAATGGTTGCGAGTTCTCGTTGATAATCTATGCGCGAATTGACAAAATCAGCATATTTTTCTGAAGCAATATCGATAAACTCTTTAAATTCGCAGATTCCCGATTCTTCTCCCAGATATTCTTTAAACGAAGAATACTTCCACTCTTCAGGAGCATTAACCAGATAGGCCGTTACCGGATTAAGGTGGATATATCTGGTTAGATGAAGTAAATACTCCTCATTTTCAATCAGTTTTCTCTTAAACCTTCCTTCCCAAAGAGGACCTTTGCGCTTGACTCTCGCATTGAAATAATGCGTGTAACCATTTAACACTTTGTTCATATAAAGTGAGATGCCATTCTCTTGCAATTGCTTTAATATTAGATGAATGTGCGTGCTCATCAGACAAAAAGCTATTATCTGCACAAGAGCGGATCGCGGTTGGCGGATCGGAGAAGTAATTGAATTTCTCGTTTTTGCATTAGGATCTTTGTAGAATTGGAGGGCCTCAAGCATTCGAATGTAATCTCTTTCTGAATTAAAGATTACATAGTCAGAAATGCTTTTGCTGTAAACATGATAGATACTACCTTCGACTAAGGGATCGTTCGCCATCACCTAAATAGACAGCGAAAAATAGGAAGTCTAACAGCTTTTTTTAAGGATTTGGGGTTGAATTGGCTTATTGCGCTTGCGTAGGTTGGAACCTACGCAAGCGGCGAAGCGGGGAATTAGACGACGATGGTGACGAGTTTGCCGGGGATGACGATGAATTTCCTGATCTCTTTGCCGTCGAGCCAGGGCTTGGCTTTTTCGTCAGAAAGAACGGCGGCGCGGATCTCGGGCTCGCCCGCGGCCGCGGGGACTTCCACGCGCGAGCGGACTTTGCCGTTGATCTGGATCACGTAGGTGATAACGTTCTCGACCAGCATCGCCGGGTCATACTTCGGCCACGGCGCTTTGGCGATGTCGCCCTTATGGCAGGTCATCTCCCAGAGCTCCTCGCACATGTGCGGCGTGATCGGCGAAAGCAGCTGAACGAGCGTCGATAAGATCTCGCGGTCAGCCCCGTACTGGTAGATGGCGTTGACGAACTCCATCATCGAGGCGATGGCGGTGTTGAACTTGAAGTTCTCCAGGTCGTCGGTGACCTTCTTGACGGTCTTGTGCATCACCTTGAGCAGTGCCGGGTCGGACTTCTCTTTAAGGTTGTCCTGGATCCTCCAGACGCGGTTGAGGAACTTGAACGCGCCCTCGATACCGCGGTCATCCCACTCGAGCTCTGTCTCGGGCGGAGCGGCGAAGAGGATGAACAGCCTCATGCTGTCGGCGCCGTATTTATCGATGATGGAATCGGGGTCGACGATGTTGCCCTTTGATTTAGACATGACCTCGCCGTCCTTGAGCACCATGCCCTGCGTCAGCAGGCGCTTGAACGGCTCGTCGAAATCGACCATACCGAGGTCTTTGAAGAACTTGGTGAAGAAGCGCGAATAGAGAAGATGGAGGATCGCGTGCTCGATGCCGCCGATATACTGATCGACCGGCATCCAGTACTTCGCTTCCTGCATGTCAAAAGGAGCCTGCGCGTCTTTCGGCGAACAATACCTGAGAAAATACCAGGAAGAGTCGAAGAACGTGGCCATGGTATCGGTCTCGCGCCGCGCCTTGCCGCCGCACTTCGGGCACTTCGTCTCGACGAATTCCTTGACCTTGCCTAACGGGCTTCCGCCCTCTCCGGTGAAAGGCGCGTCCGCCGGCAGCTTGACCGGCAGTTCCTTGTACGGCACCGGCACGACCCCGCATTGAGGGCAGTAGACCATCGGGATGGGCGTGCCCCAGTATCTCTGACGGGAAATCAGCCAGTCGCGCAGGCGCCAATGGGTCTGGATCTTCCCGATCCCGGTCTTCTCCATCCACTCGGCGATCGCGGCCTTGGCCTTGACGTTGGGCATGCCGTCGAACTGCTTCGAATTCACCTCTTCGCCCTCGCCCTCGAACGCCTCGGTCATCTCCGCCGCATCGAGCTTCGCGCCCTCAGGCTGGATGACCACGCGCATCGGCAGGCCGTGCTCTTTGGCGAACAGGAAATCACGCTGGTCATGGGTCGGGACGGCCATGATCGCCCCGGTCCCGTACTCCATCAGCACGTAATCGGCGGTCCAGATCGGCACCTCTTCCCCATTGACCGGGTTGACGGCATGCGCCCCGGTAAAAATACCTTCCTTCTTCACTCCTCCGGCACGGTCGACCTTGCTCTCTTCCGAGACGCGCTGGATGAAATCGGACACTTCCCTCTCGCGCGGCGTGCCTTTGACCAGCTCGGCGACAAGCGGATGCTCGGGAGCGAGAACGACATAGGTAGCTCCAAAGATAGTGTCCGGCCTGGTGGTAAATACCGGAATAACGCGGTCCGTACCCTTGAGCTTGAAATATATCTCCACACCCTGGCTCTTGCCGATCCAGTTGGTCTGCATCGCCACGACCCTCTCCGGCCACTGCGAAAGCTGGGAGAGATCATCCAGGAGGCGTTCCTTGTAATCAGTGATCTTCAGGTACCACTGCTCGAGCTCCTTCTGCTCGACCTGCGCGTGGCAGCGCCAGCAGCCGCCCTCGATGACCTCTTCATTGGCCAGCGTAGTCTGGCACGACGGGCACCAGTTGACCGACGATCCCTTCTTGTAGGCGAGACCGCGCTCGTACATCTTGAGGAATATCCACTGGTTCCAGGCGTAATAATCGGCGTCGCAGGTCGACACCTCGCGGTCCCAGTCGTAGGAGAAACCCATCTTCCTGAGCTCGACCTCCATGTCGCGGATGCATTTATGTGTCCAGGCGTCAGGCTTGGTCTTGTTCTTGATCGCGGCGTTCTCGGCGGGCTGGCCGAACGCGTCGAAGCCCATCGGGTGCAAGACCTCGAAACCGCGGTTCCATTTATAGCGGCTGTAGACGTCGCCGATGGTGTAGTTGCGCACATGGCCCATGTGGATCTTGCCCGACGGGTACGGGAACATCTCCAGGCAGTAGAACTTAGGGCGGGGGCCCACACCGGCACCTCCACTTGTGCCGGGTGGGACGGCCCTGAACGTTCCAAATTTCTGCCAGTGCGCACGCCACTTCTCTTCTATCCGTTTGAAATCGTATTCCATATTTATGCTTTCATCCTCAGCGGCATAAGCGAGATCATCGTCTGTATGCCTTCAAGCACATGCTCCATGCCGCACGGCTTGGTCAGGTAATGGTCAGCCTCGAGTTCATAGCACTTCTTCGTCGCTTCCAGCTCCTGCCGGGCGCTGACGATTATCACCGGCCGCCAGCGGTCGTTGTATTTCTCTCTGACGGTCTTAAGGACGTCGAATCCGTTGCATCCGGGAAGGTTGAGGTCCAGCAGGAGGATATCCGGGTTCTCGGAAGCCATCTTCGCGATCGCCTCCTCCCCGTCGACGGCTGTGACCACGCCGTACCCTTCGCGCATGAGCTTGCGCTGGAGCGCTTCTCTTACGTCCGGTTCGTCGTCGACCACCAGTATCTTATATGTCATGATCATCAACCTACGAAGTTGAAAAGGTTAACCGGTCTTTTCTTCGACGATCCCGCGGACCGTCTTCAAATTCTTCTTATCTGCGGTCGCCGGCTCCTTGGGCGTCTCAAGGATGAACGGCTTGCCGCTGAACCGCGGGTCCTTAAGAAGCAGCCTGAAACCGTTGAGACCGATATTACCTTTACCTATATGGGTATGGATATCGTAGTGGCTGCCGAGCCCGCTGGCGCAGTCGTTCAGATGCACCAGCCCGAGCCGCTCGAACCCCACCTGTTCCTCGATCTGGCCGGCCAACCGGTCAAAACCTTCCCTCGTCGCCAGGTCGTACCCGGCGGCGTAGGCGTGGCAGGTGTCGAGACAGACACCGACCCTTTCCTTCTGCTCCACCCTGGCGATGATCTTGCGGTGGTGCATGAACTTATACCCGAGCCAGGAGCCCGAGCCAGCGGTGTTCTCAAGCAGCAGTTTGACCTTGCAGTCCCGCGTCTTCTCGAGGATGCGGTTGAGCGCCTTAGACACCCGCTGAAAGCCGAAGTTCTCGCCTTTTTTCTTGTGGCTGCCGGAATGAAGCACCATGTACTCGACGCCCAGCGCCTCAGCTTCCTTGATGTCCTCGATCACGGCGCGGATCGAGCCGTAAAAAAGCTTGCCTTCAGGCGAAGCGAGGTTGACCAGGTACGGCACGTGCACGAACACAGCGCGGATGCCCGCCGCCTTCCTGCGCTTCCTGAATTCCTCGATATCCGCTGCCTGGATCTTTGTCTTTCGCCATTGGCGGGGATCGCGGGAGAAGATCTGCATCACGTTGCAGCCGAGCTTCTCGGCCCTCGTGACCGCTTCATACACATGCCCGGCGATCGAGACATGCACTCCCAGCAGCACTAGGCTACGCCTCCTGAGAGGGAAAGGAGCTTATTGAGCGCCCATTCCACTTTCTCGGGCCCCAGGTCCTGCTCAAGCGGGCCTGCGGGTTTCCCCAGCCAGAGACCCTGCTTGTTCATCAGGAACGATTCAAAACCCTGGGCGAAAAGTTCCTTGAGCGTGTTCTTTGCGGAGGGATTAAGGAAATTGACGGCCATCATCGGCCGGTCGGAATAGATGATGAACTGGCTGTCGAAAAAGGGGTCGTTGATGCGGGCCTGGCGGACGATGGAGATCTCTCCCAGGGGACCGCGCGCCCCCTGCTTATAGACGCGCAGCATGAAAGAGGCCGGTCTACACAACCGGAAGACCAGCAGCGCGGGAGAACTCTTCCCCCCGCCGGCCATATGGACCGAGAAATCGATGTCGCGGAACTTTCCCCGCATCGAATCCGCCAGAAGCCCGGCCTTGCCCTTATATTTAAGAGCAAGGGCCTTGAAGAACTTGCGCGCGGGGTCCTGAAAGATATGCAGGATAACCACCAGTATGGCCAGGCACAGGAAGACGACGAGGACGACGCCTACCTGTAGTATGAGCGGATCATTCATGTGGGTCCAGAGTTACCGGAGGGAGGACAAGGGCACATGCCGTGCCCGTTACGGGGAAATTTGGTGGAGCTGGGGGGATTTGAACCCCCGACCTATTGCATGCCATGCAAGCGCTCTCCCAGCTGAGCTACAGCCCCATGAGATCTTTTCGCCGCTATCCTGTCTGGTCCAGGTACTTAGAAAGAAGCTGCCAGGTGCGGCTTCCGATGACCCCGTCGGGAGTGAGGCCGTTGGCGGACTGGAACTTCTTGATGGCATCCTTCGTCTTTGAGCCTATCTGGCCGTCGATGGTGCCCTGATAATAGCCCGCCTTCTTGAGCGCAAGCTGTATTTCCTTGCCGTTTGGCATCCGGACTTCCTTCTTCCCGGATATCGCCAGCTGCTGGCGCAGTGCGGCATTCTCATCCTGCGACTGCTTGAGCTGGGTCTCCAGCGCGGTTATCCTGTCCTGCAGCTGCTGTGAATCAGGTTTCGGTGCCCCGGTGGGGGCGGTCGTCGCACATCCTGACAGAGCCAGGACAAGTAAGGAAATCAACGCATATTGCCTCAATCCCATTTCTTCCCTCCGTTTGGAAATTTTGATTTATTATAGCCTATATTTAGTGAATTGACAAACAGGTTTTTCAAAGGTATAGTTTAAATAATTCCTTTGCCGCACGCGAGTGCGGCGTCCGCTTTGCCGTACCTAGCGGTACGGCCAGTTCTTCGCCGCCCCCGGCGCTTAATTGGAATAGCGCCGGGACGGCTTCCGTAAGCCGGGGTGTCGGAATGGCAGACGAGTCGGTCTCAAAAACCGATGTCCGAAAGGGCGTGAGGGTTCAACTCCCTCCCCCGGCATGAATTTTCCCTCTATTACTGTCAGAAAATCACCCCCGCCAATTGCGAGGAGATCCTAAAAGGATCGACGACGCGCGTAATTGGCGGGGTAAATTTTCCCCGCAAGAAATCGACGAAGCGCTTAACTGACGGGGTATTTATTTCGCTTGGCCCTCGACGAAGCGCTTCTTTTATTTCGCCTGTTTTTCCTGCTTGACGGCCGCGGCCCTGGCCTTGCGGAGCATCGCGTTCTGGTTCAGGTAGGGTATGATGCCCCGGTAGATGCGGTAGGCGATGATCTTGTAGCCTTTACCGTTGGGATGGATCGGGTCGCTCTTGAGATCGGGATTGGTGATGATGCCGTCGAGCAGGTGCGGGATGAGGATCACGCCGTACTTCCTGCTCATCTTCCTGAACTCCGCCCCGTACTGCTCCATGAAAAAACTGGTGCTGATATCCGCCAGCGCCACCATCACGCCTTGCTTCTGCAGGACCTGGATCATCTGTTCGACATTGGCGAAAGTCTCTGCCGAAGGCGTCTTGCCGAGGAAATCGTTCCCCCCGAACTCGATGATCACGATCAACGGGTCGCGTTCGAGGACATCCGTCTTCAGCCTCTTGAGGGCTTCGCCGGTCGTGTCGCTGTTTATGCCGGCGTTGATGACATGCAGCCTGGTCATCGATGCCAGCAGCGACGGGTAATCCATTCCCGGCCCGGAACCTTTGCCGTGAGTGATGCTGTCACCGAAGCAAATGATGTTGTTCCCCTGCGACTCAAGGTTGGCGATGTTGCTTTTCGTGCAGCCCCCGATCAGGGAAAAAGCGGTAACGGCGGCGATTATGGGAAGGACGATCTTTTTCATCACTCGTATACTATAATCTCAAATCCCCGTCTATGCCAGATTTTTTTTCGTATCGCAGCCTCAGCTGGCCGCACGCCGCGTCGATATCCTGGCCGCGCGGGGTCCTCACCGTGACCTGGACCCCGGCATTCTCCAGATCATCCCTGAACGCCGCCACTTTTTTCCGGTCAGGGGCTTTCCACTGTTGTCCCAGCGCTTTGTCCAGGACCGGATTGAACGGTATCAGGTTGACCTTGCTGATGAACCCCCGCATCAAAGCGGTCAATTTTTTCGCGTCGTCGGCACCGGCGTTAAGCCCTTCGATGAGGATGTACTCGAACGTCACCTGCCGTTTGGTCTTCTCCGCGTACTCCTGACAGACCGGGATAAGCTCACCCAGAGGATACCGCTTGTTCACCGGCATTATCTTGTCCCTCGTCTTATCGTCTGCGGCATGGAGCGAGATGGAAAGCTCGATCTGCAGGCCCTCTTCCGCCAGCTTCTTTATCCCAGGGACGATCCCGCATGTCGAAATGGTTATCCTGCGGGCGCCGATGCCGAAAGCGTCCGGCGAATTGATCAGCCTGACCGCGTCCATCACGTTGTCATAATTGTCCAGCGGCTCGCCGGTACCCATGAAGACCACGTGCGAGACGTCCTTGTCTTTCCCGCAGTCCTTTACCAGCAGGAGCTCCCCGGCCATCTCGCCGGCCGAAAGGTCCCGCCTGTAGCCCAGCTTCCCGCTGGCGCAGAAAACGCAGGCATATTTGCACCCTGCCTGACTGGAGATGCAGGCGGTCATCCGCTTCTCCGTCGGTATCGCGACCGCTTCAATGAACGCACCCTCGCCGAGCCTGATAAGGAGCTTTTGCGTACCGTCCTTCGACCGCTGGACCGTCTCCACTCCCAGCCCGGTGACCCGGAACTTCTCCTTGAGCTGCTGCCGCAGGAATGCTGGAAGATCGCTCATCCCGTCGAAATCGAGCGCACCCTTCTTGTAGATCCAGGAAAAGACCTGCCGCGCGCGGAACGCCGGCTGCCCCAGGTCCTTGAACGTCCGCTCCAGTTCCTTGAGTCCCAGTCCGACTATGTCTTTCATTGCTCCTTCTCCCCGCGGACATCCTGGGCCGCGCCGATAAAAGGATTGAAACCGAGGACGCTGTAGAAAAGGTCCCGGCTCGATATCTCCTCCGCCTTGCGCACTTCCTTTATCTTCGTCAGGAGGAACCCGGCCACGAGGAAGCGCAGCGTACCGGCGATAAGGAAAAGGCTGAGCAGCTTGTAGCCGAACAGCGGCGGCATAAAGCCGACCGCGCAGCCTCCGGAGATAGCTCCCAGGAACGTGGCGATGCCGGCGAAGACGTTAAAGTAGGCGATACAGCGCGTGCGCTTGCCCGCTGTGACCGCGTCATAGATGAAGTTGCTTACGCAGAGGTTGAAGCCGGCCCAGGCGAAGCCGGAGAGCACCTGCGCGAAAAGCAGGAACGCGGGATGCCGGTTGAGGACCCAGAGTATCGGGAGGCTGGCGATGAAGAACGAGGTGAACCTGATGATGCGCAGGTTCCCCACCTTGTCGGCGAACCTCCCCCACCGGTTGATCGTGGCGATGCTGGTCACTGTCACGGAGGCATTGAGGAAGAAGTACGTGAGGTAGTTGAACTTGAGGTCGCGCAGCATGAAGACCGAGAAGAACGGCGCCGCGAAGTTGACCGCGAAATGGAAGCAGGCGATGAAGACGACGAACTTGGCGTAGTTGGAATGGCGGAAGCGCGCCAGGAAACGGTACATGCTGAAATAGTTCTCGTGCTTGACCACGTATTTCGGCTCGTACATCCGGTTCAGGAAGAACCAGGAGACCACGCGCGAGAGGAACGCCACCGACAGGATGATCCCGAACGCCAGCTGCTGGCGGCCATGGAGGGAGAAAAGGATCGCGCCCGAGACGAACGAGAAGGTGATCGTGACGACGTTCATGACCCGCGAACGCCAGCCGAAATACCTGCCGCGCATCCCGGTCGGCACGTACTCCGAAATAAGGCTCGACCAGGCGGGAGTGGCCAGGGCGGAAAAACCGTTGAACAGGGCGACAAAGACTATCAACGCGGTGACGCCGTCGCCGGGGAAAAGGTACGGGATCAGCATCATCGGCAGGAGCATCAGCGCCTGCAGGTAGACGAACCCGACCACCATCTTCTTGCGGCTCTTCACCCGCTCGGTGATGTCAGGCGCCTTGAGCTGCACGATCGAGGAGACCAGGCTTGTCGCCGCGGTCAGGTACCCGATCTGTTGTGTCGACGCCTTAAGCCACAGGGCGTACGGCGTGACATAGTCCGCGATCAGGCCATTCATGATGGAACAGAAAAACCCGTCCCAGAAAGACGCCCGCAGGCTGTTCTTGATCCTGTTCGTTTTCATAGGGGGAACAAAAACCTATTTCGGGTTATTTTTTACGGAGACAGCGTTTAAGCTCGCGATCGAGCGCGTCGAGCCCCTGCCGGTTGAAAAGCCGGGCAAGGGCGAACACCCGCACCGCTTCCTCGAGGATCTCCACCCGCTCCAGCGCCTGGCCGAGCGTGGCGGCTTTCGAGAAGACGCCATGGTTGCGGATCACGGTAAGAGGGTTGCGCCGAAGGGCTTCGATGACCGGCTTCGGGTCGGTCACGGTCAGGCTCTTCTGCCTGACGACCGGCACGTCGCCCAGATAATACCGCGATTCGAAGGTCAGGTAGCGCAGCCGCGGGTAAAGGCAGAAATACGCGTTGATGAACGACGGGTGGCAGTGGACGACGGCCCCGGTATCCGGGAACGAAAGATAGATAAGACGATGGAGCGGGGATTCGGAGCTCGGTTTCCGCGGGCCCGCGGTCTTGCCCGAGGCCAGGTCGATGATAACGATATCGGAAGGAGAAAGTTTTCCCAGCCTGCTGCCCGTCGCGGTGATCAGGGCCCGCTTACTGTCCAGCCGGCAGCTCAGATTGCCGGCTGCGGCCGTCACCAGCCCCATGCCGGCAAGCTTCTTCCCGGTGGCGATGATACCTTTGATGAGTCGTTCCCTGTCGGGCATGCGTTAGAAGCAGGCGTTGACGAGCTTTGTCTTGACTCCCTTGATCTTGTTCAACGACGCCGCCAGTTTCTTGTGCTGGCGCGTGTCACCGACGAGCTCGAGGACGATCAGCCCCGCGTTGGAGCATTTGCTGCCGGCATCGTGGAGACCCAGGCGCGTCCTGATGACGCAGCCGAAATCAGTGAAGACCGACTGAACGCAGGTGGCAGTATCGCGCCTTTTAGGCTGCAGAACCAGCAAGATCGCCTTGCACGTGATCCCGTCCATACCTTCTCCTTTTTTTGGGGGAGGTCAGGTTTATTATAGCAGAATAGCAAAGCCGAATCTATAGGTAATCCTGGTGACGGGTTCCCTCGGGACACTCCTGAAGGAATGTCCCTCGTTAACCCGTCCCCGGTACGTCCCTCAATGACCCGTCCCCTCCACGCCGCGCTGCGGCTGCAGCGTACAGAATTCCTCTACGAGCGCGACCATCTCGTCGCGCTTCTTGATATGGCTGACCTTCTCGCGGACAGGGCGCACACCGCGGAAACCCCTGGTGTACCAGCCGAAGAACTTGCGGAAAAGGATGACCGCCGTCTTTTCACCGTAGAAATCCGCGGTCGCGTCGAGGTGCTCGACCATCACCCTGCCGATCTCATGGGCATCGGGCCGGGGAGGAACGGGCTCGCCTTTGAAATGCGCGTCCAGTTCCCTGAAGATCCAGGGATTCCCCAGCGAACCCCGCGCGACCGTCACTCCGTCGCATCCCGTCTCGTCGAACATCTTTTTCGCCAGTTCAGGCGAGAAGATATCCCCGCTTCCGATCACCGGTATGGACAGGGCCTTCTTCACGTCGCGGATGACCGTGTAATCGACTTTCCCGGCGTACAGCTGCATCTTCGTCCTGCCGTGGATGAACACCGCTTTGACCCCGGCCTCCTGGCAGCGCAGCGCGACCTCGCGCGCGTTCACCGAGTCCTTGTCCCAGCCGGCGCGTATCTTCACCGTCACCGGAAGCTTCGTGTTCTTCACGACCAGCTTGAGCAGGCGCTGGAGCTTGACCGGGTCCTTGAGCAGGCTCGAGCCTTCCCCCCTGCGCGTCACCTTCTTTTCCGGGCAGGCGGCGTTGAAATCGAGCAGGTCGAAATCGTAGCGGCTCAGCACATCCAGCCCGCGCTCGATGAACGCCGGTTCGCATCCCAGTATCTGCACGCCCAGCGGCCGGTCCTTACCCTCGGACTGGAGCATACCTTTGGTCTTGCGGCTCTTATGGCTCAGGCAGCGCACGTTGATCATCTCGACGAACGCGAACGGACAGCCGAAACGGCGGTTGAGCAGCCGGTAAGGCAGGTCGGTTATGCCGGCCAGCGGAGCGAGCATGAAACGGGAATCCAGTTTTAGCGGTCCAATTTTCAGCATGTGGCAGGAAAGGTCCGGGGAAAGGATGGAATTACTGCTCCAGGAAGACTCCCATCTTCCGGAATTTCTCGTATCTGAGTTTCAGCAGGTCCTCAGGCTTGAGCACCGTAAGGTCCTTGAGCCCGCGCTTGAGCGCGTCCCTGATCGCTTCGGCGGCCTTTTGGGGTTCGCGGTGGGCGCCTCCCATCGGCTCGGGGATCACCTCGTCGATGATCCCCAGCTTGAGCAGGTCCTGCCCGGTGAGCTTGAGCACTTCGGCGGCGGTGGATGCCTTGGCACTGCTTTTCCAGAGGATCGCCGCGCACCCTTCAGGCGAGATGACGGAATAATAAGAGTTCTCCATGACCATGACACGGTCGGTCACGCCGATACCCAACGCGCCGCCAGACCCGCCTTCGCCGATCACGGTGGCGATCATCGGGACGGATACGGCCATCATCTCGCGGAGGTTGAACGCGATCGCCTGCGCTTGGCCGCGCTCCTCGGCCCCGATGCCGGGATAGGCGCCGGGCGTATCGATGAAGATGATAACGGGAAGGCTGAACTTCTCGGCCATCTGCATCAGCCTGAGCGCCTTGCGGTATCCCTCGGGATGGGCGCACCCGAAATTCCTGCTCAGGTTATCCTTGAGGTCCCGCCCCTTCTGGTGGCCCATCACCACGACCTTGCGGTCGCCGAACATCGCCAGGCCGCCGATCAGCGCCTTGTCGTCGGAATAGAGCCTGTCGCCGTGCAGCTCGGTGAAATCGGTGAAGAGCATGCGGATGTAATCGAGCGTGTACGGCCGCTGGGGATGGCGCGCGATCTGCACGCGCTGCCAGGGCGTCAGCCGCGAATAGATCTCCTTCTTGAGCGCATCAAGCTTGTCCTCGAGCCTCTTCACTTCGGTGGAAAGGTCGATCTTCTTATCGGCCGTGAAGCTTTTGAGCTCCTCTATCTTCTTCTCAAGCTCTATGATGGGTTTTTCGAAATCGAGACCAGCCATTAGGCGTTATCCATTCCTTATATTTTCGGCAGTTTAGTTGACGATAGTGACTTCGGTGCCCTGAGGGACGATCGAGTAAAGCTCCTCCACGTCCCTGTTCGACATGCGCACGCAGCCGGCCGTGGCCTGTTTCCCCAGGCTGTCCGGAAGCGTCGTGCCGTGGATGCCATACCCCTCCTTGTCGAAACCCATCCAACGGGTGCCGAGGATGTTCTCGGGGCTGGACGCGGGGATGGCCTTATTGTCCTTGTACCAGGTGGGGTTGGTGATCTTCTCGATGATCCTGAACGTGCCCACGGGCGTGCAGTTGTCGTGGCCCGTGGCGACGGTATAGGTCTTCATCACTTCCTCGTCGCACTTGAGCAGCAGCGTGTTCTCGGACTTGTCTACGAGGATCGTGAAGGGCGCGTTCCACACCTTGAGCCTCATGCCCGGATAGATGCGGTCGGCGGAGACGTTGTTGGCTTTGCGGATCAGCTCCACGGTCGTCTTATGGTCGCGCGCTATCTTCTCAAGGGAATCCCCGGCCATGACAACGTACTCGATGCTCCTGGGGGTCATGATCGGCGAGAAAAGGAGCTCTATATTGAGCTGTTCAGCCTTACGCTGCCACTGGATCACGTCCCTGTTATTAGGCTGGTCGGAGACAAGCTTCTGATACGCGGCCTTTGCCGCCAGCAGCTTGCCCTGGGCCTCGAGCCCCGCCGCTTCCGCCGCCGGGCCGGTCACCGGCGCCCGGGAAGGAGCCGAGCCGTGCGCGCCGAGCAAAAGGCGCAGGATGACAGCGAAAAGGATACCGCATACCGCGGCGATGATGATAAAGTTCTTCTTGTTCACGGATGTCTCCTCGGCCTACTGTGCGACGATAGCGATAGCAACCCCGAGCACGAAACCGGCAATGACCTCGATCGGCGTGTGCCCGATAAGCTCCCTGAGCCGGCCTTCCTTGATCTTACCCTGCCAGTAAATGTCGTCCATGATGCGGTTGAGTATCTGGGCCTGGCGCCCGGACGCCCTCCTGACCCCCTGCGCGTCGAACATGACCACGATCGCGAAGGACGCGGCCAGCGCGAAATGGACGCTGTCGAAACCGTAACTGAGGCCTATCGCGGTGGCAAGGCAGCTGGCGCCGGCGGTGTGGCTTGAAGGCATGCCGCCTGTCCCCACAAACCAGCGGAAATCGAACCGCCTCTGCCTGATCACGCCGATGATCACTTTGATCGTCTGCGCGATGACCCAGGCGGAAAGCGTGGTGATGAATATCTTGTTGTGATACAGCTCGGTGAGTATGTCTCTCATTGATTATTCAGCAGGAGCGGGGAGAGGAACGACTTCTATCTTTATCCTGGTCGGAAAAGTGGTCTTGCCGTCCTTGATCATGTACCCGCCGTTGCCCAGCACGAGGTGTTCCTGCTCGAGCCGCTGGGTGATCTCATGGCGCGCGCCTCCCAGCTTGCGTTTGAGGTCGTGGATCGCCTTTTTGAGCTCGATCAGCGAACTGAGCCTGGCCGCGAGAAGCTCTTTCTCCTTCACGGCGGCGTCCGTCTGGCCGCGGAGCTCCCCTGCCTGACGGACCAGCGCGGCGTTCTCCGCCTTCGCCAGCGAGATCTGGTTGTTCAGGTCCTCGACCGTGGTCTGGGCGGCCTGCAGGTCGGCTTTGAGCTTGAGAAGATCCTCCTGGCTTACCTTCAGCTGCTGCTGGAGACCGGCATTCTCTTCAGTAAGCGCTTTTTCCTTTATCCGGCTGCTCTCAAGGTCATGGCTCAGAGCGGCTTTCTCGCCTCTAAGCGCAGTCACCTGTTCATCGGCCAGCTTGACCTGCCCCTGCAGGTCGAATTTCTCCTGCAAGGAGGAAAAGTACTTGTAGCCGCTGAAAATAGTGATGCCGGACAAAAGCGCTATAAATGCCGGTTTTAGTGCTTTCATATGGATTCCTTTCCTGCATAATTATAGCGATGCGAGTAATAAAAAGCAAGATTTTTCCAAAAAAGCGTTAGATTCGAATTTCCCGCCTGTCTATTATAGGTAAGGAACGGTTTGCACACGTGTGCATGTTCCGAACGGCAAAAGGAGCTCTTATGCTTGCGAAAACACTTGGGGCTGGCCTGGCCGGCATCGAAGCCTGTCCAGTAGAGATCGAAGTCGATGTGACAAAAGGACTTCCGGCGTTTAACATCGCCGGGCTGGTGGATACCGCGGTAAAAGAAAGCCGCGTGCGGGTCAAGACCGCGATAAAGAACTCGGGTTACAAATGGCCGAACGAACGCATAACCGTGAACCTGGCGCCCAGCAGTATAAAGAAAGAAGGGGCCGGATTCGACCTGGCCATCGCTCTCGCGCTGCTTGCGGCAAGCGAGCAACTGGGTCAGGAACACCTGCGCCGGTTCTGCATCCTGGGGGAGCTTTCCCTCGACGGTATGGTCCGGCCGGTGCGCGGTATCCTGCCTGTCTGTCTGGGGATGAAGCGGCGCCGGGTGGAAGCCATCATCGTGGCCGAACAGAACGCCGGGGAAGCGGCGATGGTGGAAGGCATCAGGGTCTTCCCTGTCCGGTCGCTCGCCCAGGCCGTGCAACTGGTCAGCGAGCCGGGACTCGTCGCGCCTTATGTCATCGATCGGGAAACTGTTTTCAATGGGGAACCGGATTACGCGATAGACTTCTCGGAAGTGAGCGGGCAGCACTCAGCGAAGCGCGCGGTCGAAGTAGCCGCCGCGGGCAACCATAATCTGCTTCTGATCGGACCGCCGGGAAGCGGCAAGACCATGCTTGCCCGGCGCATCCCCACGATCCTCCCTTCCCTGAATGTTGAAGAAGCTTTGGAGACCACCAAGATCCATTCGGCGGCGGGACTGCTCAGGCAAAAAGAAGCGGTCATAACCCGGCACCCCTTCCGTTCGCCGCACCACACGATATCATACTCCTCCCTCATCGGAGGCGGCCCCTCCCCGCAGCCGGGAGAGATAAGCCTGGCGCACAACGGAGTCCTTTTCCTCGACGAGCTGCCGGAATTCCACAGGGACGCGCTGGAAGCACTCCGCCAGCCGCTGGAAGAAGGATCCATCCGCATCACCCGTTCGCACCGGTCGCATCTTTTCCCCGCCTCGTTCATGCTTGTCTGTTCGATGAACCCCTGCCCCTGCGGTTTTCTGGGGGACGCGCGCAGGGCGTGCCGCTGCAACCAGGGAAAGATCGCCGCTTACATGGGCAAGGTCTCGGGCCCGCTGCTCGACCGCATCGACATCCACGTCGAGCTTCCCGCAGTCCCTTATAAGGAACTGGCGGACCCGCAGGGAGCCGAGCCCTCCGCGATGATACGGCAACGGGTGGCGCAGGCCAGGGCCGTGCAGAAGGAGCGGTTCAGGGAGAAAGGGATAAGCTGCAACGCGGCGATGACGCGCCGGATGATCAGGGAGTTCTGCCGGCCGGACGAGGAAGGGCAGAAACTGCTGAAGATGGCGGTGACCGAACTGGGACTGTCGGCGAGGGCGTACGACAAGGTCCTCAAGATCTCGCGCACTGTCGCCGACCTGGCAGGGACGCAGGAGATCAGGCCCGACCATATCGCCGAGGCCGTCCAGTACCGCAGCCTGGACAAGACGTGAGAGAGGTTGTCAGGTGGACGGGGAGACCTTGATGACATGCTGCTCGCCGACCACGCAGAGCTGCTCGACCCTGAAATCCGTCCCGGCTATTTCCTTCATCTGACGGGCGCCGGAAGACCGGAGGACGCAGTAAGTGATTCCCTGGCGGACAAGGAAGGCCCTGACCGCCGGGGGATCGGCGGGCGAAAGGTAGGTGACGGGATGCGGGCTGAAAAATGTGCCGGTGTCGAAGAACGCCGTATCGAGGCCGCTGAAATAGCTCACTCCCCTGACAAAAGGTTTCGAGCAAAGGACTGTTCCGCGCGCGCCGTTGGCGTTGAGGCATTTCCCTGCCTCCCTGCTCGAGGCAAGCCTGTCGACATCCCTCGATGCGAAAGGCAGGGCAAGGATGATGATCAGGTTGAAACCGGCCAGCGCGTAAGCCGCCTTGGAGAGCTTGTCCCTCCTGATAAAGGAGAAGAATATCCATGCGAACACACCCGTGGCCAGTATCAGGATATACGCGGGCGTGGCCGAAGACAGATATCCCGAGAAGACGGTAATGCCCGCCACCAGGACGACCGGGATGACCGCGCAGACGGCCAGGGTGATCAGGAAACAGTTTTTAAGCAACCGGGAAGAAGCGTTTCCGGAGATAAAGTCCGCGGTTACGACCGCCAGCGCGGGAAAAAGCGGCAGGATATACGTCGTCAGCTTGGAATGCGCGAACTGGAAAGCCGCCAGAACGGTGATGATCCAGCAGGCGCAGAAGAGCGTGAACGGTTTCGCTTCCCCGATCCTTTTGAACAGACGGCCGAGCGCGGCCGCGGTGAAAGCGCTCCAGGGGAACATGCAGCCGATCATGGTCAGAGGATAAAAATACCATCTGTCATTCGACCTGTGCTCGGCGTAGATCAGACGGCGGTAATGGTCATTGTAGAAGAATTCGCGGATAAAGGCGTCGCCGTGACGGCCGATGATGAAGGCGTACCAGGGGACGCTGATCGCGGCGCAGAGGGCCAGCCCGGCCGCGAATACGGGATCGAGCAGGAACCCGGGCATCCTCATCAGGAGGACGAAAGCGAGCGCGGCCGCGAACGGTATCGCGGCGCCCAACGGTCCTTTTGTCAGGACGGCAAGCCCGGAAAAGACGAAGAAAAGCAGGATCCCGGGCCTTTTGCGTTCAGGACAGGCATAGGCCCAGTAGAACGCTGTCAGGGAAAGCGCGATGAATACCGTGAAGAACATGTCGGTGAAGACCGTCCTGGCCAGCGCCATGTAGAAGATCGCGGACATGCAGACAAGGGCCGAGAGGAAAGCTTTCCGTTCATCCCTGAATCCCAGCAGTCCCAGGAAATATACGCCCAGAACACCCGCCGTCGCGAACAGCGCGCAGAAGAAACGCGCCCCGAACGCGTTGACGCCGAAAAGGAGATACCCGATCCGGATCAGCCAGTACGTCAGAATAGGCTTTTCGAACTGCGGCTGGCCGAACATGTACGGCGTCATCCAGCTGTTGCCCGCCGCCATCTCTTTCGCCGTCTGGGCGTAAAAGACCTCATCGGGATTGGTCAGGTCGAAACTCCCCAGCGAGATGAAGAAGAAAAGTCCCGCAAGCGCGAGCAGGGTCATGATCCGGGATGTTGTCCTGTTGTCTCTCATTTTTTCTCCCCTTCCAGCAGCTGCGATATAGTCACGCATTCGTATCCCTGCGCCTTGAGCTGTTCGACCAGCCTCGGGATGGTCTTCACCGTCTCGCTGCGGTCCCCGCCTTCCGCGGAGAACACTCCTCCGCTGTCATGGAACAGGATGATATCTCCCGGTCTGACACGGTCCAGGATGTACTTAATGATGAACCGGTCGTCAAAAGTGACCCAATCCTTGGAACTGAGGTCCCAGAGAACGACGGAATAACCCATGTCGCGTATCTTTTCTTTCTCGTTCTTGGAAAGCCAGGCCTTGGGAGGCCGGAAGTACTTCGGCTTCTCCCCCGCCGCAGCGACTATCGACCTCTCCGCGCGGCTTATCTCGTCTTCAAGCTGGTCGGCCGGCCGCCAGAGCATCATCGCGTGGCTATAGCTGTGGTTGCCGATCTCGTGGCCCTCCGCGGCGACCCGCCGCGCTATATCCGGATACCGCTCCACGTGCCTTCCGATCATGAAGAATGTCGCCTTCACGCCCGCCTTCTTAAGCTCATCAAGGATCAGGGGCGTCCAAACGGGCGAGGGACCGTCATCGAAAGTAAGCGCGACCATCTTACGGCTGCCGGTACCGCGGTATATAGTTCCCTTGCGGACCAGGACAGCCTGGTCGAAAAAGACGGTGACGGCGACGAAAATAACAGCCGCGCAGAGAATACCTGTCAAAACGGATAAAAGAGGATAGAAATACTTTTTCATTCTGGCTTTCAAAAGGATCGCCTTTAGGGGGGTAGAGACCATTATAGCAAAAAACCCGGGAAATAAATAGGGACAGAAACTATTTGTCAACGCGTTGTTGAAAAACGGTTTCTGTCCCTATTTTTTGCCCTGTTTGTTTACCTGTGGTTCCCGGGTGAATCCCGAAACCTATGCAGTCTTTTTCCGCCTGAAGCCAGCCATACCGAGGAGACCGCTGCCCAGCAGCAGAAGTGTCGCGGGTTCGGGTATGGGACTGCTGATATCATTGAAGATCCAGTGCGGGTCAGTCCTCGGTCCGATGTCGGATGTCGTGAATATGAGCTGCTGGTCAGTGAACCAGAGGGACTCGGGCACATCCGTCGAGTATGTCTTCCAGTCCGGATACGTGCCGCCTGTCTCAGTCACCGTGCCGATAAGCACCCCGTTCGCGGTCCTGACTGTCAGCATATCGCCGGCAGAGCCCGCGGGCGGATCCATCGCGTTGATCTCCTGGTAATTGAAATTCAGCGTTTTGCCGAGCTCCATGGACTTGGTGAAATCCTGCCGGGATGTCGTCCAGCCTTCCCAGGGAAGGGCCCAGGCTGCTTCCGTGCTCAGGACGACCGCCGTCGCGAGCAGAAGCAGTGAAACGAGTTTTTTCATTGCCCACCTCCTTTCATTTCATTAAAACAACTCTCCCGTTTATGTAAAAGCATTATCCGTACCAAAACACGCTGAAGCGGCAGATGCGCCGCCGGAGGGCTGGGGAGACTCCGCTTGTCCTTATTTGTAATCATGATGTTGAAAAAAGAAGAGCGGCGGGATACCGCCGCTCTTACCGTTGGAAAAAGACGATGGGTCTTTAGATCTGCCGCGGCCTCCTGCCCATGATCAGGCTGACGATGAAAAGTATGAGGAAGATGAAGAACAGGACTTTCGCGATGTCCATCGAGGTGCCCGCTATGTTCGTGAAGCCGAACAGGGCCGCGACGATAGAAACGATCAGGAAAATAATTGACCAGGTAAGCATACACGCTCCTTTCTTTATAAAAGTTTTGCTTTTCCCTCTTTATTTACTATACTCTCGAAGGGCAGCTCCCTCAATCGGCCGGCGCCCCTTTGTACTGATCTTTTTCCGCCGCTCTGCCGTCACTCTTCGACAGGCAGCGCAGGAGCTCCGCGACGCTCCACGCCTGCGCGACGCAGCCGCGCGCCGCGAACGGAGTCTCCGCGTCGAAGATCTCGCTGATCGACCCGATGCAGCCGTCGTCCAGGTGCGAAGAGAACCCCCGCAGGAACCGGGCGCCGTCCGAATCGCCGTGCACCTTGCGCCAGGCGTCGAAAAAAGGACCGATGAGCCAGGCCCATACCGTGCCTTCGTGGTATGCGGCATCGCGGGAACGGATATCGCCGTAATACTTCGGCTTGAAGTCGGCGGATTCCCTGGAAAGCGAGCGCAGCCCTACCGGTGTCAGCAGCCTTTGTTCCGCTTTTTCCAGCACGCTTTCCCACCGCTCTCTGTCCAGGACCGGATGCGTGAGGCTGATCGCCAGGAGCTGGTTGGGCCGGAAGGAAGTGTCATCACCCCATTCTCCGTCGACGATGTCGTACAGGTACCCTCCCTTTTCGTACCAGAACCTCCGGTTGAACGCTTCGCGGCACCGTTCGGCCTGCTCTTTCAGAGAGTGCGCCGCATCCCTGCCGCGCTCCTCCTCGACCCAGCCTGAGAGAAGGCGCAGCGCGTTGTACCAGAGGGCGTTTATCTCAACGGCCTTGCCCCTCCTCGGCGTCACGACCCACTCGCCCACCTTCGCGTCCATCCATGTCAGCGCCACCCCCCGGTCCCCCTGCCGCACGAGACCGTCGTGCGGGTCCACTCCGATGTTGAAAAGGGTACCCTGCGTGTAATTTTCGACGATATCGAGCAGGCGGGGAAGCATGAACCGCAGCAGACCACGCTCCCCTGTGTAGGCCAGGTAACGCTCTATCGCGTGGAAGAACCAGAGCGTCGCGTCGGCGGTGTTGTAGACAGCCTGGGCGTTGCCTTCCGGGAAACGATTGGGGATCAGACCGTTGTTGATGTGATGCGCGAAGGTGCGCAGGATCCAGGCCGCCTCGGCGTGGCGGCCCGTCACCAGTGCCAGCCCTTCGAGGCTGATCATCGTGTCGCGTCCCCAGTCGGTGAACCAGTGGTAACCCGCGATGACCGTGCGCACCTCTCCGCCATATGCGTTCGCGCGCGCCAGGTCCTGCGTCCGTCCGGCGGGCGTCACGATGAACTGGTCCGCCGCCAGGACAAGCTGGCGCAGGGGACCGTCAGGAGGAGCTTCAGCTATCGACAGCAGGACCTGCCTCCGCTCGTTCTCGGCGGACAGCGCATCCTGCGGTTTGAGCGACAGGAGGAGTTCCCATTCTTCTGTCGAAGCGGCGAAGGCGGCCGGCGTATCCGGCGAAAGGCTGGCCGAGAAATAACCGGGGCTCCAGAGACCGCCCCGCGAGGTGTAGCCGAGGGTCTCTTCGGTCCTGTAGAGCAGCTCGTCGACGATAAGCCTTTTGCAGACGAAAGCCCGGTCACGGCCGTACAGGAGCATCCTGAGCCGGGGAAGATAGGCGCGCTCCGAGACTTCGTACCTGTCCTCTGTCACGGTCAGCAGATAATCCTTGCGCAGGGGCGTGTCGACAGGCTCCTCGTGCCGCCGGAAATTGATCGCCGGCCTCAGCCGCAGTTCCACCGGTACTTCCCCTGCGACCATCCGGTAAAGCACGAAGACCGTGTTCTGTTTGTACGGGCAGAAGACGCGCTTCTCGATCACCGCCCGCCCCGTCTCATAGCGCCAGACGGGAAGCCCAAGCTCAAGACGGAAATCGCTGCACCGGCAGCAGTCCTTCTGCGGCCCGCAATCCGAGCGTTCCTCGCCGCCGAGCGACAGGCACGCCCCGCCGGTGACCGCTTCTTCATACAGGTGATTGAGCATCACCCTGCGGCCCTGCGCGGGAAGATCGGCGATCAGCAGCCCGTGATAGCGCCTGGTGATCACTCCGGCAACAGTACCCGAGGCATATCCCCCGAGCCCGTTGGTCACCAGCCACTCCTTCGTCAGCAGAGCTTCCTGTGAGCAGTCGAGGATACCCATCTACCTGTCCTTGTACAATCCGTCAAGTTTTGTCAGGCTGGGCAAAAGGTCCACGCCTTTGCCCAGCACTCCCCTCTCCCAGGCATTTCCCCGCGCCTGCATGCGCTCGGGCATGGTGCGGATGGTGAACTGCGCGGGATCGAGTTTCCGGGTCACCTCGTTCCAGGCAAGCGGACACGAAACGGTAGCCTTTTCCTTCGGCCGGACGGAATACGGAGCGGCCATCGTCTTTCCTTTCCCGTTTTGCAGGAAGTCGAGATAGACTTTGCCCTCGCGGGCATGGGGCATACGTTTGACACTGGTGATCGCCGGGATCAGCGAGTTGACGTACCTGTTGACCAGTTCGGCAAAGGTGCGCGCCTGGTCATAGGTGTAACGGGCGGCAAGCGGCACATACACATGCATTCCTTTCGCGCCTGAGGTCTTGCAGTACGAAGGGCAGCCGATCTTCTCCAGGACCTCATGCGTCACCAGCACAGCCTCGACGACGTCCGCGAACGATGCCAAATGCGGGTCGAAATCGAGCACCAGATAATCGGGGTAATCAGGTCTCTGTATCCGGGAATTCCACGGGTTTATCTCGATGCACCCGAGGTTTACCATGTACAGGAGCGACGCCTCGTCCTGGCAGACCATGTACGAGACCGGCTCCTCTCCCGGCTCGCGAACGGTATACGTCTTTACCCAGTCCGGGACGATATCGCCCACGTTCTTGTGGAAAAAGCTCTTCCCGTGGATCCCGTTCGGGAAACGGTGGAGGGATTCGGGCCTGCCGGTAAGGAACGGCAGGATCCGGGAGGCAGCCGTCCGGTAATACTCGATCAGGTCGAGCTTGGTGTAGCCTTCGTCCGGCCAGAACACCTTGCTCAGGTTGGTGAGTTTCACCTCTCTGCCGCTCACCGCGACGGTCTCTTCGTTCTCCTTTTTCTCAACGGGAAGAAACCGGCGGACGGGCGCGGCCTGCGGCGCCTCCCGCCTGACTTCCGACGGAGCCTTGTCAGAGCGGAGCCCCAGGAACACGGGATGGCGCATCAGACCTTCCTGCGTCCATTCGGTGAAACGCACTTCACAGACCAGCCGCGGCTCGACCCAGGCCGCATCACGCGCCGACTCAAGGTTCCTGAACGGGGAGCGCTGACGCTCAAGCGGCTGGAGCCTCCGGAACAGCGAATCGAGTTCACGGTCGCTGAAGCCGCCCCCGCTGTGACCGATATAGACGAACCCGCCTTTTTCGTCATAGAGCCCCAAGAGCAGAGAACCGAAACGCGTGCGCCCGCCTTTGGGCGCGGTGAACCCCCCGATGACAGCCTCCTGTCGTTTCTCGGCCTTGACCTTCTGCCAGGTCCGGGTCCTCCTGCCTTCCTCGTACACGCTTGAGCCGTCCTTGGCAAGCATTCCCTCGACACCGTTCTCGACCACGAACCGGAACAGCTCAAGCCCTTTGTCCTCGATATGGGAGCTGAACCGTATATCTGTGACCAGAGGCGACAGGAATCTCTCGAGCAGCTCTTTGCGGCGGCGCAGGGGAAGGGAACGCAGGTCGTATCCGGCCAGAAAAAGCAGGTCGAACACGTAATACACAAGTATCCCCCTGCCCGTGCGGATGTAGTTCTGAAGAAGCTGGAAATCCGCCCGGCCTTTCTGATCGACCGCTACGATCTCTCCGTCGATCACCGCTGACGCAGAGAAACGGGAGAGTGAACGGAAAACGGGCTCGAACTGACGGCTGAAATCCTGGCCGTTGCGCGAGTAAAGGCGCGTTCCCTGCGGTCCTGTCTGGGCGATAGCGCGGTAACCGTCCCATTTTATCTCGAAAAGCCATCCCTGCCTGTCGAACGGCTCGTCGACAAGTGTGGCAAGCATGGGACGGACAATATGCGGGATGGAAGCGCGCGGGACGCCGCCGGCCTCAAGCGGGGAAAGGTCCGGGGCGGGTATCCCGACGGGGCGGGAAGCGGTGCCGCCTGCGATCTCGCGCAGGTCGCGGCCGGAAAGGACAGACCTGTCCTCGCGGGTGATGTCGGACCCCGAAGCGGTATCGTCGTCCTTCTTGAACAGGAGCCAGGCGTTCTCGCCTCTTGACGGCATGCGCACGAGGTAGAATTCGCCCTTGAGCTTATGCCCTTCGAGCACGAACGCGACCCTGCCGTCGCGTATCTGGCGCTCGATCTCCTCACCGGGATCACCGTCGCCGTGGGCGGGCCTGTACGTCCCCCGGTCCCACACCATCACCGTACCGGCCCCGTAATTACCCTCGGGGATGGTCCCCTCGAACCCGGCGTAATCGAGCGGGTGGTCCTCAACCATCATCGCCAGCCGTTTAACACGGGGATCAAGGGAAGGCCCTTTCGGCACCGCCCAGCTCTTCAGGGCGCCGCCCGCCTCGATCCTCAGATCGTAATGCAGGTGCGACGCGCGGTGCTTCTGCACGACGAACGCGAGAGGTGCCCGTTTCTCTTCTGTCTTTCGGGGAGCTGGCTCGGGGGTACGGGACAGATCCCTCTTGCGCAGGTATTCCCTGAGGGCCATGCGGATCAGGAACCGTCTATGGGACGCATTGTCCCGGGTTTGCGGACCGCCTTCCAGGGCGTACGGATCCCTTCCTCCTCAGCGAACCCCTGCATGATGTCCCCCGTCACGGTCCCTTCGAAATTTATGGTACGTTCGCGCGCGGCGTATTCAAGCGAGATGGTGAAAAGGATCTTATCGGCCTCGACCCGCAGCGACACCGCCTTCCCCTGGGCGGGAAACGCCGCCAGCGAGGCAGTGCCCTTCTGGAAGACCTGGTCCACCTTCATCGAATACCTCTGGCGGCCGCCCTGCCATACCCAGGTCCCCGACACATTGGACGGCACGATCCAGTAATACACCCTGCTGTCGCCGAGACGGGCCTGTCCATCGGGCTTCCATTCCCCGAGATCGAAATCCCGGGCGACAAGCCGCGTGCCCGGCTTGAGCTCGGCAAGAAGCTTCGGCCTTATCGCCGCCGACTGACGGGGAAGGAGATAGAGTGAGACGACGCTGGCCGAGGAAAGGGGGACGGAACCGAGGTCCGTCTCGATGAATTCGACACGGTCGGAGACTCCGGCTTTCCGGGCGTTCTGCCTTCCCTGCTCGAGACGGATGTGGTCGGTATCTATACCGACTCCCCGGCATCCGAACTCGCTCGCGCCGGTGATAGCCACCCTGCCGTCGCCGCAGCCCAGGTCATAGAGGACATCGCCTTTGCCCACGCCGGCCATCTTCAGCATCAGCCTCGCCACCGATAGAGAATAGGCCTCTGCCGCTTCGGCCGGGGTCAACATCTCCTCGTCGTCTTCCAGATTCCCCGGATCTTCCTGGGCAAAGCAGGCAAAGGGCAGGACGGCGACGGCCAGGGCCGCGATGATGTAGGGTCGCATGTGTTTTCCGTTTTTGAGGTGATCGCGCGTTTTCAGGCAGTGCGCTCTATATCCTTCAGCGCCTCTTCGAGGTAAAGGATATGCTGTTTTTCTTCGCCCCGCCCGTTATCAACGAGGAACCGCGCCTTGAGGGAAAGGTCTTGCCGGGCGGCCTCATCGTACGCGTGGCTCGCCAGCGTCTCGTTCCTCAAAAGAAGCCGCAGGATACCGGCGTCCCCGGAGCCCGGTGATCGCGACTCGAACTCCTCGGTGTCGAAATCCTTCTCACTTGAAGGACAACGGGCGGGGGCATTGGCGCCGAGGTCCACTATCAGGTTCGAGAGCTGCTGGAAATGGACCGCGTGCTCGCTCCGGTACGACTGGAGCCTGTCCTTTATCACCGGCTCGCTCAGCTCCCTGATAGCCTGGTCGTACGCGTCGATGGTATCAAGGTCGGTCTGGGCAAGTTCGGTCAGCCTTTTTGCCATCTCGAGGTCAGCCATCATGTCCTTTCCCACCGGCCGCCGCGGGGCCGCGGCCTACGGTGAAGTCAGTTCCACTTTTATCCACCCCGCCTGCCTGTGGTCGAACGATTCGTACGCCTGCACCGCGTCCCTGAGCGGCTCTACGTTCGTCAGCACCTTCGTTGGGTCGATGATCCCTTCTTCGATAAGCTCGATCAGAAGCGGGACGTATTTGCGGTGATTGCAGTTCCCCATCTTGATGGTCAGGTTCTTGTTCATCGCCATCCCGATCGGGAACCAGCGCACCGATTGAGGGTAGACGCCGATTATTGAAAGAGTGCCGGCCTTGTCGACCGCCTCCACCTCCCATTGCAGGGCCTGCGTCGGAGCGTCCCCCGGCCGCCAGCTTTCGCCCTGCACGTTGGTACGCGGGGCTATCTGGCTCAGCTCCTGGCGGAACCACTGCTCTTCGACACGTTCAGTCCCTGCCGCCGGTCCGGAATGGGGCAGCTGGGCATCGACACCTACCGCGTCGATGACCCTGTCCGCCCCGATCCCTCCGGTGAGGCCGAGGATCGCCTTGACCGGGTCCTCGCGGGAAAAGTCGACCGTTTCAGCGCCCTGGGCTTTCGCCATTTCCAGACGCGACGGGATCTGGTCGACAGCTATCACCCTTCCCGCGTTGAGGAGACTGGCGCTGGCGATCGCGAACTGGCCGACGGGGCCGCACCCGAAAACAACGACTATGTCGCCTGCCTTTATCTCGGCGTTATCCGCCCCGAAATACCCCGCCGGGAAAATATCTGAGAGGAACACTCCCTGCTCGTCGGTGATACTGTCGGGCAACTTGACCAGGCCGACGTTCGCGAACGGGACCCTCACCTTCTCCGCCTGCAGGCCGTTGAACGGACCGCTGTCGGCGGGGCCGCCGAAGAAGGCGGTCCCGGCGCGCCTGCCATGAGGATTGGCGTTGTCGCACTGGGAGAAATATCCCGCGCGGCAGTAAGAACAGTACCCGCAGGCGATCGAGGACATTATCACCACCCGATCGCCGACGTTCAGGTTGCGCACACTGTCCCCCAGCTGCTCGATTATCCCCACTCCCTCGTGGCCGAGCACCGTGCCGGGACGCATGCCTGTCAACGTGCCCCGGATCATGTGCAGATCGGTCCCGCAGATGGCGCTTGAGGTTACGCGCACGACGGCGTCTGTCGGAGACTCGATATGGGGGTCGGGGACGTCCTCGACGCTGATGGAACCGATGCCCTTGAAAACGACGGCTTTCATCGCTCCTCCGTTCAGGTTGCCTGTACAGGCAGTTTGACCCTTCCGACCGAGGCTCCCCACATGGAGAACAACGCGGTCAGGACCATCAACACGAACCCGGAGAGGCCTGCCGCGGCCGCCGCTTTCGCCGCCGCCGCCGCTCCCTGTTCGATATTGCGGGCGGTGGTGATCAGATTGTTGACGGTCGACTCGGCCTGCTGGCGGTCCATGTTGTTGCGGCTCTGGAGCGCGTTGATCGCGGATTCCTTGTCCTGAGGCGTCAGTGAATCCGGCCCCTGCTGGGCCATCTTCTGTACCATTGAACCGACTTCAGGAGGCACGGTCGGAGCAGGAGCTCCCATTCCCGCCTGCGTGCTCGACTGCGGCCCCTGCTGCTGTTTGTTCATACCGAGCATCTGCTGCGCCTGCGAACCCATCTGCTGCTTCTGCTGCGGGCTCATCTGGCTTATCTGACTTGTGCCCGCGCCGAGCGCGCTGCTCATCAGCGAGAACGTCCCGCCGAGGAGCGAACCGACCGTCGACGTCAGGAGCGTCAGCGTTACCAGGGACGTGAAACCCCAGACGACAAAACCATGGAGCGCTGCCGAAGAACCCAGCAACACCGGCGACAGCTTGCCCGCCACCCAGCCGCCGGCGAAAAACGCGATCAGGCTCGTCACGAGCAGCCAGATCAGCGATCCGATACCGACTCCCTGGGCCGTCTGCGTCCCGGCCATACCGAGCGTGCCTATGCCCAGCCCGATACCGAGAAGGGAAAGCGTGATCTGCACCGCGATCACCGTTACGAATCCTGCGAATATCGCTCCCCACGAGGCCTTTGTAACGGCCATATGGCCTGTTTCGGTCCGTTCAACCATTGTAGGCTCCTTTCCTTATGAAAACTGCCTTGCGCCCATTACCCCGCATGGGCATATTCAAGGCTTTCCTTCAACTTCGAAAGCAGGTCCGGCACCTTGGTAGGGGGCACCTCCTCGGGCCTGACGTGCTTTTCCTTCCCGTGCACCTTTGCCTCGATGACACCCTTGAGGGTCTCGGTGTACGTGTCCTTGAAGCTTTCAGGCCGGAAACGGCCGGACAGCTGTTCGACCAGCCTCAACGCCAGCTCCAGCTCTTTCTCCGGCACCTTCTCGCCTTCAGGAGGAAGGTCGAGCGGCCGCGCGTCGCGGATCTGTGATTCAAAACGCATCCGGTCGAGCACCAGCACCGGCCCTTCGGCCTTGAGCAGGGCCAGGTGCTCTTTCTGCCGGAGCACGAATTTCGCCACGCCTACTTTGCGCGAGCGCCTCAGCGCCTCGCGCAGGAGCGCGTACGCCTTCTTGACCTGATGCGCCGGCTCGACATAGAACGGTTTCTCGAGGAGCTTTATATCGATCTCATCCTCTCGGATGAACTCAAGCACCTCGATCGTCTCGGTCTTCTTCGCCCGGGCCTTCTGGAAATCATCGGCCTCCACGACGACATACCGGCCCTTCTCGTACTCGTACCCCTTGACTATGTCCCTGTAGGGCACTTCTTCCCCGGTCGCCTCGCAGATACGGGCGTACCGGATCGGGCTCATATCCTTCTTGTGCAGCATGTCAAAGTCGAGGCCCGTCTCATCGGAAGCTGAATACAGCTTAACCGGAATGTTGACCAGGCCAAAGCTGATCATTCCCGTCCAAAGGGACCTCATCGGCTACGTGCGGCACGAACCGATCCCCCGGGAGAGCATGGCCAGCGAGAACGCTCCCAGCGCGAGACCGAAATCCCTGGCCGCGATATCATAGTAGCCGGGGATAGAAAGAAGATTGATGACAATGGCCAGCTCCCACAACCCGACGATCGTCCCGCCGACCGAAGGGGCCAGCGCGACCAGCAGGCCCGCGACGATCTCGATGACGCCGACGACGTGCATGAACGAGGTGGCGCCGCCCGGGAACGCTGAAGCGACAGCCGGGTTGAGGTACACGTTCCAGTTGACGAGGAAATGGAAGAACTTATCGAGCCCGGCGACGATGGGTATGACAGTGAAACCGAAACGCAGAAGCCGCTGCGCGTTAATGATCCCCTTCGTCAGGAAGACCCTGTTGACGGGGGGAGCCGCCCTAGTTTCCGATACAGTCGCCATACCAACCTCCTGTTTTTCTTTTCATTCTATATGTTCGTCTCACGTACCGTAATCTCCAGCCTCCCCTTTTTTCTGATGTTTCTCCCCGATTGACTCAGCGGTCGAGGGAGGCAGATACGTCTGACCGCGCCGCTCGAGGGCGGCCAGCACGGCTTCGTGCGTCATGCGGGATGGAGGCAGGGCCGGCCTGTAGCCTGAGACCGCCAGGCTGCCGGAAACGACCTTCTCGATCATCCCGGCGTCCATCAGTTCCCTGGCGAGAGGCGAAAAGAACAGGCGGGGGATCCTGAGGGACGAGCAGATATGGTCGGCGGTCGGCGGGATACGGCCTTCGACGAAAGCGCGCGTTATCTCGCCCGCGATGGCAAGCGCGAGTTTCTTACGCAGGCACAGGCTTGTCGAAGGGAAGGACGGGAAGAAACCGTAGGTCTCCCTGTTCGCTATCGAGAAGGCGAGCTCCCCTCCGAACAGGGCGATGGTCCAGCTCATCTGAAGCCAGATCAGGAACAGAGGCAGGGCAGCGAAGCTGCCGTAGACGGCGCCGTAGTCGGCCACGCCGATCTGGAGAGTGATGTAGAACCACTGCGCGGCCTGGAACAGGATTCCCGCCGCCACTCCGGCGACGGCCCCGGCGTAAAAAGGCACCTTGGTGTTCGGCATGAACAGGTAGAGGAACGTGAACAGGCACCAGTTCGCGGCGAACGGCACCAGCTGCAGCAGCCAGGCCAGCGTAGTGCTTATGGGCGGCAGGAACGAAACGCGCTGTGCGGCTGAGCTCAACTGGGCGGTGATCAGAACAGTAGCCCCCTGAGAGACCGCGAGCAGTACCGTCCCGACGAACACCACGGACAGGTAATCCGCCATCTGCCGCGCGACCCCCCTGCCCTGCCGGACGTCCCAGATAGTGTTGAACGCCTGTTCGATCGAGGAGAGAAGCCCGACGATGGCCAGAAAAAAGGACGCGACGCCGACACCCGCGATCAGGCCGCCGCGCGAGTTCTCGAGCGCGGAAGCGGAAAACTTGAGCAGGAACTCAACGAACTGCCGCTGCCATTCCACCTGGGTCGAAAGAGCGGCCTGCAGCAGGCGCGTGAGACCGAAGCCTTTGGCGATGCCGAAGATAGTCGCCAGCAGGGGTACGATCGAAAGCAGGGTGTAGAACGTCAGGGTCGATGCCCACAGAGCGCAGTTGTCGTCGATGAAGCTTTTGACGGCGATAGCGGCAACGCGGACAGCGGTAAAGGCCTTACCGCCCCGGCCACCCCCCCGCATCAGTCGGCTGTAAACGGCTTTCAGGTATGAGATCATTTCTGGCGCACCTGCCTGAAGAAAAAAGCCGTCTCAGCGGGCACGCACACGTCTTTCAGGCCAAGGGGATGTACTCTCCCCTGTCCGCCGAAACACCTGTCGTCGCTTGAGAACACGAGCCGCCAGACGTTGCGCCTTCCGGGAGCCAGCAAGGGTTCAGACAGTGGGACATATCTCAGTCCGCTCCCTCCGTAATTGACCATCAGCAGCCTGTCCCCCTGCGCCCCGCCGTCGTATCTGATCACGAACGACGAGGGGCCCAGGACCGCTCCCTGGAGCGAATCCCTCGATTGCCTGGCTACGACCGGGTCTTTTTTCCTCAGCCCGATGATCCTCCTGTGGAAACGGAGAATGGCTTTCCCCCTGAGGCCGGGACCGATATGGGCCCTGCGAAAGGTGGATGCGTCGCACGGATGCGGGATAAGTCCGAGCTTACCCGGCCGCGCGTACGTCGGGAACTGCGCGATGAAGGCCTTCCTGCCCTCGTATATCTTCTCAGCCAGACGCGGTATGTCCGCGAAAAATGGGAACGGCGCCGTCTCCCCCCATTCCTGCCCCATGAACAACAGCGGCGTGCAGGGAGAAAGCATCATGAAGGTCATCAGGGCGCGGTACAGGCCGGGGCTGATGAGGTCGGCGATCCGTCCGGCCTCGGGATGGTTCGCGATCTGATCGTGGTTCTGCAGGTAGACCACGAACGATGCCCCGGGTTCCCGAGTCACGGGCGTACCTCTTTTCTTACCCTGCCAGAAATAATACTGCCCCTGGAAAAGGAACCCCTTCTTCGCGGCCGAAAGCAGCTCCTGCGGCGAGCCGCGGTAATCCTGGAAATATGCTTCGCGGAACCCGGTCGCGGCCACGCGGACCGAATGGTGGAAATCATCGGCCCACATCGCGTCGAAACCGAGCCCTCCGTCCCCGCTCCCGGCAAGGCAGCGCGTATCCTGGGGTTCGTTCTCGGCGAAAAAAAGCACTCCTCTTGCGCCCGCGGCTTTTCTGCCGGCGTCCGTTATGTCTGAGAGGATGTGGCAGGGACTTCTGTCATGGATATCCTGGGTCGCGTCCACACGCAGACCGTCAAGGTGGTATTCGCGGATCCAGGATACGGCATTGCCGGTGAAAAAATCCCTGACGCCGGCCGATTGCGGTCCGTCGAAATTGAGCGCGTTGCCCCAGTCTGTGCGAAGAGAAGAAAAATAGGAGTCGCTGAACCTGCGCAGGAAACAGCCTTCGGCGCCCATGTGGTTATAGACGACATCAAGGACGACGCCGATACCCAGGGAATGGGCGGTGTCGACAAAACGCCGGAGATCGTCGGGACAGCCGTAATTGCGGGAAGGGGCGTAAATAGCGACGCCGTCGTAACCCCAGTTCCATCTGCCGCTGAACTCGTTGACCGGCATCAGTTCGACAGCGGTCACGCCCAGCGCGCGCAGGGCGACCAGCCGCCGCCGCGCGGAGGCGAAGGTCCCCTGGGGAGTGAACGTCCCGATATGCAGCTCATACAGCACCTGGCCGCGCAGGGACAATCCCTTCCAGCCGGCATCATGCCACCGGTAGGCCTCGGGATCTATGACCATTGACGGCCCGAAAGGCCCTTCGGGCTGAAAGCGTGAACAGGGGTCAGCGTAGACTTTATTACCGTCAAGCCTCAGCAGGTAAAGGTCGCCGGCGCGGATACGGGGGGCACGTCCATGGAAATACCCTCCCTTGCCCCTGGCAAGGGAAAGGACAAGCGTCCTTCCATCCCCGGCCATCACGTCCACGCGCCTGCTTTTAGGCGACCATACCCTGAACGCCGTACCTTGACGGGACGGCACCGCTCCCAGCATCGCTTGCCTTATATTTTAAGGAAGGCGGCGACAACCCCGCCGCTTAACGGTCTATGTGCGCTGTTTCCTGCCGATCAGGTAACCGAGGCCGAGACCAGCCGCGGCGATGCTGCCTACGACCAGCATCGGGTGATCATTGATCATCGTCTTGCTCTGGGATACGATCGTGTCCCTCAGGTCGCTGTATCTTTCGGTGATCAGTTTGGAGATCTCGTTCTTCTTCTCTTTTGCAGCCGTGTTCAGAAGGTTAAGGGCCTCATCGATCCTGGATTCGCCTTCCATTTCGTGCTCCTTCCATAACCGGGGGGTTACCCGTTTTCCATACTTCTCATGCTACACTACGCCCTCCCCCCCGTAAACTCCGGAAGCTCACCTTTTTTTTGACTTTTCCCCACGGGGGACTATAATGGGTCGTGGAATTTATCGCCCACAAGGAGGGTGTACTCATGTCAGAAAAGCTCAAACAGATCGGGCAGAGGATGCGCGACTTGCGGGAGATCGCCGGCCTCTCCATAGAAGCGATGGGACAGCAGTTCAAGGTCCCCCCCGCGCTGTACGCGAAGTACGAAGCCGGGGAAACGGATATCCCCGTCAGTTTCCTGGTCGAAGTCGCCCAGCATTTCAACGTGGAACTCACCGCTCTCCTGACCGGCGGCGACCCCCATCTTCATTCGTACTGCCTTGTCCGCAAGGATAAGGGACTTACCACCAAACGCCGGAAGGAATACAAATACCAGGACCTGGCGTTCAACTTCGTCCACAAGAAAGCGGAAGCCTTCCTGGTATCCGTCGACCCTAAACCGGCCAGGACCGCGGTGCATTATTACGCGCACCCGGGACAGGAGTTCAATTACGTCATCAAGGGGACCCTGAAAATCCTGCTGGACGGCCATGAGGTGATGCTCTCGGAAGGAGATTCCCTCTACTTCGATGCGGGCATCAAGCACGCCATGCGGGCAGTAGGCCAGAAGCCCGCCAAATTCCTGGCAGTCATACTGTAATCTTCAACCCGCCTTACCGGGTAACAAAAGGAAGCCGCCATGCTCACGAAATTCGCACGGGACAGTTACTCTTCCTACGAGGAATTCTGTCAGCACTGCAGGATCAAGGTGCCAGACCCGTTCAATTTCGCTTTCGACGTCGCCGACTCGCTCGCAGAGTCCTCGCCTGAAAAGCCGGCGATGGTCTGGTGCGACGACAAGGGAAAGTCCGCGCGTTTCACCTTCGCCGAGATGAAGAAGCGCAGCGACCAGACGGCCAATTTCCTCACCGCGCTCGGGATCAAGAAAGGCGACCCGGTGATGCTTATCCTCAAGCGCCGGTATGAATACTGGTTCTTCCTCCTGGCGCTGCACAAGATCGGGGCCATCGCGATACCTGCCACCCATCTCCTCAAGGCCAAGGACGTGATCTACCGGAACAATGCCGCAGGGATCAAGATGATCGTCGCCGTCGACGAACCGGCGCTGCTTGACCAGATAGACATAGCGGCGAAGGAATCGCGCACGCTCGAACACCGGGTGACGGTCGGGGGGGCGTATAAGGACTGGGTCGATTACCACACCGAGGTCGGTAAGTACACGGACGTGTTCACGAAACCGAGAGGCAAGGCCGCGACGAAGAACAGCGACATCATGCTCCTCTATTTCACCTCTGGAACAACGGGCATGCCGAAGATGGTCCAGCATAATTTCACCTACCCGCTCGGCCATATCCTGACCGCCAAATTCTGGCAGAACGTCCGGGAGAACGGCCTTCACCTGACCGTCGCGGACACGGGCTGGGCAAAAGCGGCTTGGGGAAAGATCTACGGCCAATGGCTGGCGGGCAGCGCGATATTCGTCTACGACTACGATAAGTTCGTGCCGAAAGACCTTCTCGATGTCATCTGCAAGTATGGGGTGACCACCTTCTGCGCGCCACCCACCGTCTTCCGGTACCTGATCAAGGAAGACCTGACTAAATACGACTTCAGCAAGCTCAAATACTGCGTGACCGCGGGAGAGCCCCTGAACCCGGAAGTGTACAACCAGTGGCTCAAGCTCACCGGCCACAGGCTGATGGAAGGATACGGCCAGACCGAATGCATCGTGGCCCTCGCCACTTACCCCTGGCTTGAGCCGAAACCGGGATCGATGGGAAAACCCTCGCCGGGCTACGATATCGACATCGTCAACGAGAAAGGCGAGCCCTGCGGGATAGGCGAGGAAGGACAGATCGTCATCCATACCGAAAAAGGCGCGCCGATAGGGATGTTCGACGGGTACTACCGGGACAAACGGCTGACCTCTAAGGTCTGGCACGACGGTGTCTATTATACCGGTGACATGGCCTGGAAGGACGAGGACGGCTATTTCTGGTTCGTGGGCCGCGCCGACGACCTGATCAAGAGCTCGGGCTACCGCATCGGGCCTTTTGAAGTGGAAAGCGCCCTGCTCGAGCACCCGGCGGTGCTTGAATGCGCTATCACGGCCGTCCCTGACCCGGACAGGGGCCAGATCGTGAAAGCGACGATCGTGCTCTCCAAGGCATATGCCGGCAAGGGAGGCGACGAGCTGGTCAAAGAGCTCCAGGAGCATGTCAAGAGGGTCACGGCCCCCTACAAATATCCCCGGATCATCGAGTTCGTGACCGAGCTCCCCAAGACCATAAGCGGCAAGATCCGCAGGGTCGAGATCAGGGATAAGGACGAAAAGTCCGAATAATCAAAACGGGGTCAGAATTATTTTCCCGGAAAATAATTCTGACCCCGTTTTTCTTTCGCGTTCGCCTATTTTAAAGAATGCTTCAATATCGTATCTATCTTCTCTACCAGCTCCGTCGGGTTCACCGGCTTGGCCAGGTAGTAGTGCTTTCCGACGCTCTCCCCGCTCTCCTCGGCCTTTTTCATCAGGGCGGTTATGAACAGGATCGGGATGTCCTTGGTCCTGTCATTCTCAGCAAGCGCGCTGGCGACATCACCCCCATCCATCCCGGGCATGTTCACGTCAAGCAGGATGAGATCCGGCGGCTCCTTCCTGGCCAGCGCCAGCCCTTCCTTCGAGTCCGTCGTCGCGGATGCCTCAAACCTTCCCGTCCGCTGCAGCATTGACCGGGTATACCGGCAGATGTCCTCTTCGTCATCGATGATCAGAATCCTCGCGCACCGCTGTTCCATAAAGACCTCCTCGCGTAGGCAGAAGCCTTTGCCGCATTCCCCTAGATTATATATCAGAAAAAGGGAGGGCAAAACAAAAAACCCGCTTTCCGCGGGACCGATGCTCCTGTTGCCTGCCTTTTTCAGCCTGCGCGCCTTGTCCCTGTCATCAACTGGGCGACGGCCATCAACTCGGGTTTATCGAGCAGGATGCCGATGCGATACCTGTTGTTGGCCACCTTCTGGCACCAGACGACCTTGCCCGCAGTGACCAGCTCATCGCGCGTGCAGGGGAATTTGAGGTAGATGTCGACCTGGGATGCGGGCTTGAACCATTCGCTCGAGACCATCCCGAGCCCCTGTGCGCTGATGTCCATGGTGATGCCCATCTTCTCCTGCTGCTTCTCAAGGCAGCGCAGCAGGACCTCGGCCTTTATACGCGCGAACAGGCGCCTGTCTTCAGCACTTCTTTCATCCAGTTTCTTCTCTTCGCGGGAGAAAAAAAGCATTGTTGTCCTCTTTGTCTTTTCCTGTCGAATAATTATGCCTTCCCGCGGCACTCTTTTCAAGAGTGAAAGACAAAAAATGCGAAAGCGTTTTCAATGATCAAGCCGATTTACAACATGATGGGAACAAAGAGGTTTGGAACGGGCGGGAAAAGCCTTTTCAGGAACCTGAAGTCCTTTTTATGAAGGAAAGAATCTCTCTCTTATCGTCTTCGTCGAGCTGCTTGAACAGGATACCGATCCTGTACTCGCTGCCGCTTAAAGGCATGTTGTACCGCACTTCGCCGGTGATCTCTATCGGTCCGTAGAAGCTGACGTCGTCCTTCTCGAGCGTGAAAAGGGTGAACTTTATCTGCAGCAGGGAGCCGCGGGGGATATCCAGGCCGGTCAGGAACGAGATCCCGCCCTCGCTCAGGTCGAGCATCGTGGCCCGTGTATCCTTATTGCCTATGGTCAGGCGGACTTTCGCGGGACGGTCTATGCGGTAAACAACGGAGAGGTTCACGCGGAGACGCTTATGTCTCCTGTTCTCCCTGCCTTTATCCATCATTGGGCCTTTGTTTCCTTTGAATCCTTCAGAAGCTTCTCTACCTGTTTCTTGGACATCGTGGAGAGGTTCTTTTCCAGCTGGCTGACCTGCTCGTTCTTCCTGTCGAGCTCCTCACGGGCGGCCGCGATGTCTTTTTCCCATTTTTCGAGCTGGCCGGAGACCTGGCGGAGCTCGTTCTTCATCCCCGCGAGGTTCCGGGCCGTTTCAGCGGCCTGTTTCCGGTCCTCACGCTCCACGTTGAAGGCGAAAACGAGGCTTGCCGCGGCGATGATCGCCAGCCACAGCGCGCTCGTCTTCCAGAACATCAGCTTGCGGATGAGTTCTGCATGCCGGGTCCGGTACTGGATGACCAGCTGCTTGTAGTCCGCCAGCGCGTACACAAGATTGGTCGCCTGCCGTTCTTTCGGGTCTTTTTTCTGTTCTTCCATATGCTCCCCTTAACCCTTCATCAGCGCCAGCGTCTCGGAACGGGTCTTCTCGTTCTCCTTGAACACCCCGCGCACCGCCGAAGTGACCGTTCTGGTCCCCGGCTTCTTGACGCCGCGCATCGACATGCACATATGTTCCGCCTCGATGACCACCATGCAACCCTGCGGCTTGAGCTTTGCCATGATCATGTCCGCCACCTGCGTCGTAAGCCGTTCCTGTACCTGGGGGCGGCGGGACAGAAGATCGACGACGCGGGCAAGCTTGCTGAGACCCGTCACCCTTCCCTGTCTGGGGATATAGGCGACGTGGGCCGTCCCGATGAACGGCAACAGATGATGCTCGCACATGCTGTACAGGGGTATGCCTTTCAGGAGGATGATCTCGTCGTGCTTCTGGTCGAGGATGACCTCGAGCTCTTTCGAAGGGTCACGGCCGAGCCCGGCGAATATCTCCTCGTACATCTCGGCCACGCGGCGCGGGGTCTCGAGCAGATCGGTCCTGCGGGGGTCCTCGCCGATCGCCTCGAGCAACATGCGCACGGCTTTTTCTATCTTTTTGCTGTCCATCTATTTTCCTATGCAGAAACCGGAGAATATCCTTTCAAGAAGATCCCCGGTAAAATCCTTCCCCTGGAGCCGGTCAAGAAGCCCGCACGCGTCCTTCAGGTTCTGCGCCAGGCACTCCGGCAGCAATTCATTATCCCGATAATTGCGGGTCTCATCAATGATTTTTTTTATTTTTTTGAGGGTCTGAATATGCCTGATGTTGCTGACGGCCGCGTCGGAACCCGAGACGCCCGCGCAGCCGCAGCGGTCCGCTATCGCCTCTTCCAGGCTGCCGATGCCGGTACCCTTTTTGGCCGAAAGCGCGATCGCCCCGGGGAACCGTCCCCTGACCGTCTCGGCGGTCCGCGCGACGGTCCTGCGGTCGGACTTGTTCACCACCGCGATGGGCCGGCGCGGGGAAAGCTTGCGCATCAGGAGCGCGTCTCGGCGGTCGAGCCCCGAACTGCCGTCGAAGACAAGGATGACCAGGTCCGCGCTCTCGATGCTCTGCGCCGTCTTCCTCATCGCCTTCTTCTCGACCAGGTCCCTCGGCTCGAGTATCCCCGCGGTATCGATGATCCTGACCGGGATGCCGCGGATGTCGATCACCTCTTCGACGGTATCCCTCGTGGTCCCCGCGACGGGAGTCACGATCGACCGCTCCTGTCGCAGGAGCGCGTTGAGCAGGGATGACTTGCCCGCGTTGGGCTTGCCGCAGATGACGGCGCGGACACCCTCCCGGTATGCCTTCCCGCGCGCGCTCCCTTCAAGCAGGGCAGCGATCATCCCGGAGGCTTCATCGAGGCCGGAGCGAACACGGGCGGGTTCGGATCGTGCCTCGCCGGGAAAATCTATCTCCGCCTCGAGCGGGGCCAGGCAGGCAAGCAGGACCGACCTTATCCTGTCGAGTTCCCGGGATAGACCTCCCTTGAGCTGGCCGAGGCTGACCCTGAGCGCCGCATCGGTCTTGGCGCGGATGATATCGAGGACCGCTTCGGCCTGCGCCAGGTCGATCCTTCCGTTCAGAAAAGCCCTTTTGGTGAACTCGCCCGGTTCCGCGAGCCTGCAGCCGTTGGCCAGCACCAGTTCAAGCACCGCCCGCATCGCCACAGGTCCCCCGTGGCAGCTTATCTCCACCACATCCTCTCTGGTGTAACTTTTAGGCGCACGCATCACGGTCAGCAGCGCTTCATCGACGGTCTCCTGCCCTGACGGCGACCTGCGCACCACCCACCCGTATCTGGCGGTGAAGCCTTTGGATGCCGAAGGGGCGCGGCCGGAAGCCGGGACAAAAACAGCATCGGCGACCGCAAGCGCCCGGGGTCCGCTGACGCGGATGATGCCTATCCCCGATTCGCCCGGAGAAGTGGCCATGGCGGCTATCGTCCCGTTCGTATCATCTACCATATCGATCTTTCAATCTCTGCCGCGCTTCACCGACGAGGAATATCGAGCCCGTGACACAGCATACCCTCTCTTTCCCTTCATCCTCCGCCATCTCCAGAGCGCTGTCGATATCCTGACTTATCCTCACCCGGACCCCCGGGGCAGCCGCCCTGATGCGCTCTGCGAGCCTTTTGGGGAGAAACGCGCGGGGATTGTCCGCCGCCGTGACGATGAACCTGTCCGCGACGCGCACGAGCTGCCGGCAGATGGCGCCCAGATCCTTGTCTTTTGACACACCGAGGATAAAGGTTATCTTCTTCCCGGGGTAACTCTCTGTAAGCGTCCTGCACAACGCCCGGGCGGAATCTCCGTTATGCGCGCCGTCGAGCACGAACCTGCCTGCCGCCTCGAAACGGCCGGGCCAGCGCGTCCCCGCCAGCCCCTGCGCTACCGCCGTCCGCTCCAGCTTTACACCAAGGGCAGGGGCCGCGGCCGCGCAAAGCGCGGCGGCGCAGGCCGCGTTGACCGACTGATGCGCTCCCCGCAGGGGTATGGGGATCCCTTCCAGGTCCTTAAGAGAACGGTCCCTCCCGATAAGACAGAGACGCGACCTGCGGGCATAACAGATTTTCTCGATCACCCTCAGCGCGCCGGCCTTCTGAGGAGCGGAAACGACGGGAATGCGGGGCTTGATGATGCCTGCCTTTTCCCGCGCGATCGCCGCCAGCGTCCTGCCGAGTTTCTGGGTATGGTCAAGGCTGATGGAAGTGATACAGCAGGCGGCGGGAACGACGACATTGGTGGCGTCCAACCTCCCCCCCAACCCTGTTTCGAGCACAGCGCAGTCGACCTTCTTTGAACGGAAATAGACGAACGCGAGGGCCGTGTAGACTTCGAAAAAAGAAAGCGGACCGTAAGGGGACGACGCGCAGAAACGCTCGATGGATGGTTTTAAGCCGGCCACCAGACGCGCCAGCTCTTCCCTGCCGATCATCCCTTCGAAATCAGCAGGGCGCGATCCGGGCTCGAGGATGCGTATCCGTTCGCGGACATCGCACAGGTGCGGGGACGTGTACAGGCCTACCCGCAGGCCCGCGCTTCGCAGGATATTAGCGCAGAACAGGCAGACCGAACCTTTCCCTTTTGTGCCGGCCACGTGGACGCTCTTGAAAGCGTCCTGCGGATCGCCGATCGCGGCGAGGAACGAACCGATCCTCTCCAGCCTGAAGGAACGCTTATAAGGATAGGTTGCCCGTTTCTCGTAATTGACGAACGAGTCGAGATAGCGTGCGGTCTCCCTGGGATCCATCGGGAAGGGTATTAATGCCGGAAGTGGCGCATGCCGGTGAAGACCATCGGGATCTTGTACTTGTCGGCGACCTTGATGATCTTCTCGTCGGCGATGGAGCCTCCGGGCTGGATGATAGCGGTGACTCCCATCCTGGCCGCCTGCATGACAGCGTCCTCTTTAGGGAAGAACGCGTCGGAGGCCAGAACGGAACCCTTGGCAAGCCCGTGCGATTTCCTGCCGCTCAGATGGACCGAATCGACGCGGGACATCTGCCCGGCACCGATACCGACCGTCTTCGTCCCCTTCGTCAGGATGATCGCGTTGGACTTGACGTGCTTGGCGATCTTCCAGCCGAACAGGAGCGACTGCATCTGCTGTTTGGTCGGTTTCTTCTTCGTCACCACCTTGAGGGCTTTTTCGTCGAGAAGCTGATTGTCCTCGTCCTGCACGAGCAGACCTCCGGCGACACGCTTGAGGTCGAGCTGGCAGGATCGGCCGCCGAGCTCCGGGAGCTCGAGCAGGCGGACGTTCTTCTTGGCCTTGAGCATCTCCAGCGCCGCGGGCTCGAAACCGGGGCATATCACGCACTCCAGGAAGCCGCTGGCGTTGATCGCCTTGGCAAGGACCGTGTCGACCTTCCGGTTGATCCCGACGATGCCGCCGAAAGCCGAAAGCTGATCGCACTTCCAGGCCTCTTTGTATGCCTTGAGGAGGTTTTTATTCTCCGCGGCGCCACAGGGGTTGTTGTGCTTGATGAAAACAACCGCCGGGTCGGTGAATTCCTTGATGATGTTGACCGCCGCGTTGAGGTCGAGGATATTGTTAAAGGAAAGCTCCTTGCCCCAGAGCTGCTTTATCGCGGCAAGCCCCTGACCGCCGGCCTGCGCGTAGAAGGCGGCCTTCTGGTGCGGGTTCTCACCGTAACGCAGGGACTGTATCTTCTTGAACGAAAACGAAAGCTGGTCCGGGAAAGCAGCGTCTCCGGCGCAAGCGGAAGCGCCGGGATGCACCGCTGTGCCAAGGAAACGGTTGATCGCGGCGTCATACCGCGATGTCCTGCCGTAGACCTCGACGCCGTAACGGGTGGAAAGCTCGGGACGGAAAGAGCCGTTGTTCTTCCTGAGCTCCGCGATGACTTCCGTGTACTGGGAAGGATCGCTGACCACGAGTACGGAACGGCTGTTCTTGGCCGCTGAGCGCAGCATCGAAGGCCCGCCGATATCGATGTTCTCGATCGCTTCCGCAAGGCTGACGCCGGGCTTGCTGATCGTCTTCTCGAACGGGTAGAGGTTGACCACCACCATGTCGATCAGGCCGATCCCGTGCTTCTCCACGGTCTTCATGTGCTCGGGATTTTCGCGCAGGGACAGGAGGCCGCCATGGACCTTCGGGTGCAGGGTCTTGACCCTGCCGTCGAGCATCTCGGGGAAGCCGGTGTACTCGGACACTTCCGTAACCTTGACACCGTTCTCGGACAGTATCTTCGCCGTGCCGCCCGTGGAAAGTATCTGGACGCCGAAAGAAGCCAGCGTCTTGCCCAGCTCAACGATGCCCGTCTTGTCGGATACGCTCACCAGCGCGCGCTTGACCTTGATCATGTGCTGTCTCTCCTTTATCCCTTATTGGTCCGGATCACCAGATAATCCCCGTCCTGCACGACGTAATCCTTCATCTCCAATTTCATATGGTTGGCGGCTTTAGCCTTGGAAAGGCTTCCGTCGGCGATGAGGTCCTTGTAGTGGATAACCTCGGCGCGGATGAAGCCCTGCTGGATGGCGGTATGGATGGCGCCGGCCGCTTCGTAGGCCGTAGCCCCGCTTTTGACCGACCAGGCGTGCGAATCCTTGTCCCCGGCGGTGAAAAAGCTGATGTAGCCGGAGCGGTAATATGCGTTGAAGAAAAGCGTCTTTTTGTCCTCGATCTCCTGCGGCGTCGCCAGAAGGACGGGCTTTATCGTCAGCAGGGTCGCCCCTTCGATCATCTTCTGCTCCTCGGGCGTCAGGGTCAGCTCCGAGAGGAACTTCTCCTTCTCAAGCTGCTCCTTGAACCTCCCGAGCAGGACCTTTTCCTCCGGGCTCTGGCTGCGCTCAAGCCTCGTCTCCACGAACTCCATGTCCTTGATGACCAGGTCCAGCTTGGACGATTCAGGACAGGCTATGACATCCGCCTCCACCAGCCGCTCCTCTTCAGCGAGGACCTCAGCCTGGATATACACCTTCTTGGCCGAATTGAACATCGTCTTGAGTTCGTCGACGCGCTTGTCGACGATATCCTGCTTCCCGGAAGTGATGCCTTCGATACCGAAAATGCCTATCTTCACTTTGACTCCTTAGTTAGATTGCTTCGGAAAAAATACGGTAGAGCCTCGCAATGACGTTACTCTTCCGCTTCGCCCGCGTGCTGCGCCTGGTACTTGGCGATGATCGGCTGCGCGATCTTGGCGGGCACCTGTTCGTAATGCGCGAAATGCATCGTGAAAGAACCCTTGCCCTGGGTCATCGAACGCAGGTCGCTGGCGTAGGTGAACATCTCGGAGAGCGGCACATGCGCCTTGACCACCTGCAGCTTGCCCTTGGCCTCCATGCCCATCGGCCTGCCGCGGCGCTGATTGAGGTCGCCGGATACCTGACCAAGGAATTCCTCGGTCACCAGGACGTCCACATCCATGATCGGCTCAAGCAGGACAGGGCCCGCGAGGGCGACCGCTTTCTTGAGCGCCAGAGAACCCGCGCGCTGAAATGCGGCATCCGAGGAATCGACGTCATGGTAAGAACCGTCGTAAAGGCTGACCTTGATGTCGACCATCGGGTAGCCCGCGAACACGCCGCGGGTCATCGTGTTGATGATGCCCTTCTCGACCGAGGGGATAAAGTTCCTCGGGATGGCTCCCCCGACGACATTGTCCTCGAACTCGAAGCCCTTGCCGTGCTCCAGGGGCCAGATCTCGATCCAGCAGTCGCCGTACTGCCCGCGGCCGCCGGACTGCCTCTTGTACTTGCCCTGGACCTTGATGCCGCCCTTCGAGATCGTCTCCTTATACGGGACCTTCGGGGTGCCCAGTTCGACGTCGACGTTGAAGCGCTTCTTGAGCCTGCCGATCATCACGTGCAGGTGCAGGTCGCCCAGGCCGGAGATGACCATCTCCTTGGTCTCGGGGTCGACCTTCTCGCGGAACGTCGGGTCCTCGGCGACAAGCTTCTGCAGCGCCTGGGTGATCTTCTCCTCGTCCTGCCGCGTCTTCGGCTTGACCGAAGCGGACATCATCGACTCGGGGAAGGCGATGGGCTTGAAGAGAGCCTTCGAGCCGGCCGCGCCGATCGTGTCGTTGGTCTTGGTCTCCTTGAGCTTCGGGATCGCGATGATATCGCCGCAGGAAGCGCCTTCCTGGACGCGCTGTTCCTTCCCCTGGAGGAGCATGATCTGGCCGAACCGCTCGTTCGTCTGCTGAGACACATTAAAGAACGACGTGTTCGTGGCAAGCCTGCCCGAAAGGACCTTGACCAGGCTCAACTGGCCCACATAGGGATCGAATATGCTTTTGAAGACGAAGCCGGTGAACGGCGAGGCGTCGGAAGCCGTCACTTCCCCCTGCCCCATCTGCATGTGGCAGAATTCGAGCGGAGAAGCGAGGTCATCCTTTACCGCCTTGAGCAGCTCGTCGATGCCTTTGTCCGCCGTCGCCGAACCGAACAGGATCGGGAACACCTTGCCCGCGTCGACCGCTTTCGGAAGGGCTTCCCTTATCTCTTCGGAAGTGAGCGTGCCTTCGGTAAGATACTTCTCGGTGAGCTTGTCGTCGCTTTCGGCCACCGCCTCAGCCAGTTCGTCAAGGGAGCCGCTGGCGAGCACGACAGCGTTCTTGGAAAGGTTCTTCTTTATGTCGGAGAGGACCTTTTCCCGGTCGAAGTCTTCCTTATCGATCTTGTTGACGAAGATGATCCGGGGCATCTTCGCCTCCTCGAGCAGTTCCCAGGCCTTTTCTGTCCCGATCTCGACACCCTGCCCCCCGTCGACGACGACGATCGCGTTGTCGGCGGCGCGGATCGAGGAAAGCACCTCGCCGTAGAAATCGGCGAAACCGGGAGTGTCGACGATCTGGATGCGCGTGTGGTCATACTCGCAGAACATGAAGCTCGCGTTGATGGAAGACTTGCGCTCGACCTCGTCGAAATTGTAATCGCTGACCGTATTCCCCTCTGCGGTGGTCCCCTTACGGGTGGTCGCACCGCATTTAAAAAGCATCGCTTCGCAAAGGCTTGTCTTGCCGACCTGGGCATGACCGAGCAGGATAACGCTTCTTTTGTCCTTTACTTCCATCACGATCTCCTTTTGGTTTCCGTGGCGGTTTCCAAAGAAAAGATTGACGTCAGGCGAGGAAAGCTTTTTGTGGGATTGGTTCCAAAGGCAATTATAAAGAACGGAGCAAAGAAGCAATTTTAATTATACGACGGAAGGATATGTGCGGCAAGTGTTTTTCTGCCTGCTAAAACGACGGGAAGGGTCCCTGGAAGGGATTACTGCAGGGCGGCGGTCTCGAGGCCCAGAACGACCTTCAGGGTCTCGATAATGTCTTTGGAAGAACGGGTGCCGTTCTCCTCTTCCAGCCTGAGGATATAGGCGATGCGGGTCCTGGCCCGGGCTATTGCGGCAGGGGCAGCGGGTACATGCTCACGGCAGTCGCCCAGGTAGCCCTTGACACTATCTTCGCTGGGCATCATCCCCGCGACAAGCATATTGTCGAACCGGAAGTCGACGCCGCCGGCGGCGTCCTCCCCTCCGTCCTTCGCGAGCTTCGGGCTCAATCTCGTGTAGTCCTGATGCACAACCGCGTAACCGCCTGCGGCTTCCATCTTCGCCAGGAACTTCTCCCACGGCATCTTGTAAAGCGCGACCAGGAGCCCGAAGCCGGGTCTCTGAGGGTCGATGGCCTGCTCGCCCGGGTCTTTACCGGTCGTCCGCTCGATATGCTTCCGGTACGCCTGCTGTCTAAACAGCATTGCCTTGGGGGTCGCCCGGGACTTGCCCGAATCACGCATCATCTCGACTAACTCCCGGCTGTCGGTCTTATTCACTACCTCCTTGAACTGCTCTTCTGGAATCGAATCTATGACCAGCGACCAGTCAGTCGGTTCATATATATGACCGTAGTCCAGAATGATCACTTTCTTCAGCATTCCCAGTTCCGGTTTATTCTGATAAGCCTGAGTGACATGGGCAAGTAACAGAGGATTATTATAGACTGCGTACTTGATGCTGCGGGCGAGCTGATATTCCGCATCTGAGCCTATAGCGCTTATCCACGAGACGATAAGATCATCCAATTCAGAAAAGCCGATCCTAATGCTATTAGAGGATTCAAGCGAATCGGCTAAAGCTTCGGCAAGATCATCCTTAACAGGAATCTTGTTTGTCTCTTTTATGCCTGAAATAACCTGCCCGTACAGAGCAGGATTACCACTGATGGCATACTTCAGAATATTGGTCGTTGTCAAACCATTAAAGGCATGGACAAGTATATCCATTTCTTCAGGAGTGACCTTAATGTGCAGGTATCCGTTGCTTGCATAACGAAGGAGAACTTCGATAGCCTCTGTAAGCGCAGTTATAACAGCTTCGTTCCTGGTTTCTTTTAAAGCCGTGACCATCAATTTATACACTTCCTCGTTATTCTTGACGGCATCGATCGCATTGATAAAGACCCACTGTAGATTTCCCCAGGCAAACTCGCCTTTCGCAGCGTCAAGCGCGGCAATAAGAGTATGCAGATCGTCGGAAGACAACCTTAGATCATACTTTTTCCCGCGGGCGGCCTTGAAAGCGTCGATTAAGACTTCGGCCAGCACGTCACGGACACTGTCCTCTGTCGTTACTTTCAAAGCGGCGATGACCTGGCCGTACAATTCCGGGCTGTTAAGCAGCATGTTATTAATATCCTCTTTTAACTGCCGCGGAATCCCGTACCGAGATACCCGTCTGAGCGCTTCTAATTTTTCTTTTAATGACTGTTCTTCCCCACCGTCCTTAGCGGCCCACGCGCTCAATCTTGTAGGCTCCTTGTGCACGACTTCATATCCTCCCGAGGCCTCCATCTTCGCCAGAAACTTCTCCCAGGGCATTTTGTAGAGCGCGACAAGGAGGGAAAATCCTTCTTTCTTTGGATCGATGGGCTGTTCTCCGGGATCCTCGCCGCCAGCCCGCTTGATCGACTCCCTGTACGCGATCTGTTTCATGGCCATGGCCTTGCTTGTCACCTGGCCATTGTCTACGGCAAAGAACATATCCCTGTAACCATCTTCATCTCCCTTAATAAGGGCATGAAGAGCATCCGAGGGGATCGACGACAGGACGAGCGACCAGTCTGTCCGGCTGTTAATGCCAAGATATTCGTGCGGATAGAGGCCGTTTTGTCTGCATCTTTCAAATGCCGAGCCGAACAAAGGCTGCAAGCGGGGCCATTCACGTTTGCCCAAAGAGCTCCTTACAGCGGATACCAGGGTGAGATCATTCCACAAGGCTTCCTGGATACTCTCTTCGAAACGATCGATAGCCCATTTAGAATCCGTTACTCCTTGCGGTATAGTAAAGAGCGCGTCAATGAGGGCGCCGAATTCCTCCTGGGCCAAAACGATCGGCCGCCCGTCTTCTCTGGAAAACTTCAGGGAAGTGACTAATGTCCTCGCGAACATCCCCCGCCAGGTAACGGTCCCGGCACCCTTGATCTCGGCAAAGAAACGTCCCATCATCTGCGGATTCTTCCTGAGCGCTCCCTCGACGCACATTTCATAATCCCAGAGCTCTTCGTCATGCCTTTCGTAGGCGCTCCTCATAAGCGCGATATAGAAATCGAACTCTTCCGGCGTCCCCCTGAGGATCCGCGTGGCGCGGGACGTCCTCAACGCATAACCGAGAGCATACACAAGCGCGCGCGATTCTTCTTCTCCGGCGACCCGCAAGGCCGCGACGACCTGTTTATACAAGGCCGGGTTTACATGGAGAGTGTAGGTGATTTCCTGTTTAAGATGGTACTTTTCTTCTTTTGAAGAAGCCAGCTTGAGCGCCTCGATCTTCCCTGCGAGATAAGACGTATTGTAGATATCCTTCTTCGACCTTCTCCCGCCGTCCTTCGCGATCTTCGGGCTCAGCCTTGTGTAATCAGCGTGTACCGCCGCGTATCCGCCACAGGCTTCTATCTTCGCCAGGAACTTCTCCCACGGCATCTTGTAGAGCGCGACCAGGAGCGAGAAACCGGGTTTCTGCGGGTCGATAGGCTGCTCGCCGGGGTCTTTGCCTGCCGCCTGCTTAAGGGATTCACGATAAACCAGCTGTTTCCATTCCATTGCACGTATACTCAATTGGGTATTTCCGGCAGCCAGAAGTATTTCCCTGTACGCGTCGCCTTTGTTTTCCTTAAGGAGTCTATCAGTATAATCCTCTGGTATGGAGTCAAGGATAAGGGACCAGTCGGTAGCATTCTGACCTGTCAGGTACTTATGCGGATAGACAGACAGTGAAACGAGGATCTTGACCAGCGCCTCACGCGCATCATCGGACTTGACCTTGCTTAGAGAAGCTACAACTCTACCAAGAAGACCCGGGTTTTTCTCTGCAGCGCTCTTGATTGCCTGTTCGATCTGGAGCCTTTTAGCTTTATCAGAGCCGGACATCGACTGATCAAGGAAATCCACCAGGGTATCCATATGGTCAGGCGCCAGGATAAACCGGGAGGAATCCAGTAATTCTCTGACCATCGTCCACCGCCAACTTGTATCCCAAGAAACAGAAGGCTCGTCAAACCATAACGGAAGAAGAGTGCCTATCAGGGCCGGACTGTTGATAACCGCATCCTCTATGATAAATGCCATGGCGTCCTGATTGTCAGAATTGTAAAAAGACATATACCCAATGAGCGCCCTGAACTGATCGGGCTGCAGGACCACCTCTTGCTTACGGATAAGAAGGGAGACAATCGAAACAAGGTCCTCCTCCTCTTGGTATCCCGGATATCCACGATCTTTCTCGAAAAAGAATGTGAAAATCTTAAAGATTTTGTCCACCTGCGCCGCTGACACGCGCAACCTGTCGTTGCCTTTCAAAACGGAAAGGA
>JBLMZF010000107.1:0-12642 GCA_050258655.1 Deltaproteobacteria bacterium
GTCGCCGACCGTCCAGATGCGGTACCCCTTCTTCTTAAGCCCTTCGGGCGGCAGGAGCATCGCCAGGTTCGTCTTACCGCAGGCGCTGGGGAAAGCCGCAGCGATGTAGCGTATCGCGCCCTGGGGGTTCTCGATGCCCATGATCAGCATGTGCTCGGCCAGCCATTTCTCCTTTTTGGCCATGAAACTCGCCAGGCGCAGGGCCAGGCATTTCTTGCCGAGGAGCACGTTGCCGCCGTAACCGGAACCGACGCTCCAGATGGTGTTGTCTTCGGGAAAATGGAGGATCATGCGGCGGGTGACGTCCAGGTCGGCCAGTGAATGGAGGCATCTGGTGAAATTCCCCTCCTTCTCGATCTGGCGCAGGACATCGGTGCCCACGCGGGTCATGATCATCATGTTCAGCACCACGTACCGCGAATCCGTCAGCTCAATGCCCATCTTGCTGAACTGCGAGCCGACGGGCCCCATCGAGAACGGGATGACGTACATCGTCCGCCCCTTCATCGAGCCTCTGAAGATATTCCTGGCCTTCGAATAGCCGTCCTTGGGGGACATCCAGTTGTTGGTCGGGCCGGCATCGTCTTTGGAACGGGTGCATATATAGGTAAGGTTCTCGGTGCGGGCTACGTCGTTGGGATTGGTGCGGTGCAGGAAGCAGCCCGGGAGCTTCTCCTCATTGAGCGGGATCAGTTCGCCCGCGGTCACGGATTCCCTTTCCAGCCGCTGTCTCTGCTCGACCGAACCGTCGATCCAGATGATCTGGTCAGGCTGGCACATGCGCGCCATCTTGTTGACCCATTCACGGATCTTGCTGCTGTAAGTCTGTAGTCTGGTCATGGTCACCTACTTATTCAAAAGATACGTGTGCACGGAATGACAGGCGGCCGCAGCCTCACCGCAGCCGTTGATCACCTGGTACAGGCTCTTCTGCCTGCAGTCGCCGCAGGCGAAGACCGCCTGGAGCGAAGACTTCATCGAATTATCGGTAATTATAAAGCCGTTTTCGTCGGTTTCAACTTCTTTTTTTATGAATTCCGTGTTGGGGCTGATACCCACAAAGATGAACAACCCCTGGCAGGGGAAATCATGCACCTCGTGTTTGATCAGGTCCCTGATCCTGACCGACTCGACGCGCATCTCTCCCCTGACCTCCTCTACTGTGGAGTCGAGGATGAACGAGATCTTCGGGTCCTGCTTCGCCTTGTCCACCAGGATCTGCGCGGCCCTGAACTCCTTGCGGCGGTGGACCACCGTGACCTTGGAGGCGTACGCGGTCAGATAGAGGGCCTCTTCCATCGCCTTGTCGCCGCCTCCCACGACAACCACTTCCTTGCCCTTGAACAGAGGCGCGTCGCAGGTGCCGCAGTAGGAAACGCCCCTGCCGGTCAGCCTGTCCTCTCCGGGAACGCCCAGTTTCTTCCAGCGGGCGCCCGTGGCGACGATGATGCTCTTCGTCTTACAGCATTCTTCCTTTGTGAAAACGGTATAGGTATGGTGATGATGCGTGCGGTCGACCTCGATATGCGTGACCTCGACCTCTTTGACCGGCACCCCGACCTCGTCGACCTGCTTGCGCATGGCCATGATCAGCTGATCCGTCGGGATACCGCCGGGAAACCCGGGAAAATTCTCTATCGTGGGAGAAAGCAGTATCTGCCCGCCCACGACGAATTTCTCGAGTATCACCGCGTCCAGCTTGTACCTTCCCGCGTAAAGGCCGGCGGTCAGTCCCGCTGGTCCGGCTCCGATGATCACGACATCATGCATAGCACATACGGGGACGTTCCCAAAAGGGACACCTCTCCCGCTCCTATCTTTAGAAATACCAATGTAATATAACTGTCACTTTACGCAAAAATCAGCTAAAACTTACTTTTGCAACTCTAATTCCCAGAGCAACTTATATCGGACTAGGGTGTCCCCTTAGGGAACGTCCCCGTACTGTTTCTTTTAACACGTCCCCGGCTTTATACGAACTTCTTACAAGAGGTCCCGAAATCACTTCCTTGAATCCCATCTCGAGGCCGAGCTTCCTTAAACGGGCGAACTCAGCCGGTTCGACGTACCGCCTGACCGGGGCGTGGGCCGCGGTCGGCGCCAGATACTGGCCGAGACAGAGCACATCACAGCCTGTGTCGCTTATGTGGCGCATCGTGCTCTCTGTCTCCGCGGAGGTCTCTCCGAGACCGAGCATCAGCGCGGTCTTGACCAGACGGGATGCTTCCAGATCCTTGAGCGACCTGAGCACATCGAGCGAACGGCTGTATGAGGCGCCGGGACGCAATTCAGCGTACAACCGGGGGACCGTCTCGACATTGTGCCCCGCCACATCGGGGCGGCCGGACGCTACGGTCCGTATGCTGTCCCGCTCACCCCCGAAATCGGGGATCAGTACTTCTATCCTGATGCCGGGCAGGTCTTCCCTGACCCTGCGTATGACATCAAGAAAACTTCCCGCGCCGCCGTCCGGCAGGTCATCCCTCGTCACCGAGGTGACCACGCAGTAGGTAATTCCCAGATCGCGCATGACCCGCACGATCCGTCCGGCTTCGTCCGGGTCAGGGGGAGAGGGTTTCGCGTCTTTCTCGACGTTACAGAACCTGCACCGCCTGGTGCAGACCCCGCCGAGGATAAGGAACGTCAGGCTCCCTTCACTGATGCATGCGCCGAAGTTCGGGCATTTGGCTTCCCGGCAGACCGTGCGCGCTCCGGACGCCGCCACCCGGGACATGGCCGAAAGCGAGTCTTTCGAGGGTATCGGCTGCCTGAGCCAGGCTGGCAGAGGGCGGCCGGCCATCAGCGCCGCCGCGTCAGGTTACCGATCGAACGGTCGTAGGTCCTTTCGAGGTCGGCCGGGAAATAACACGCCGGAAGCTGTCCCGACTTCCTGAAAGGGGCGTTGCAGAGCACAGACCAACTACAGTTCTTTATGTTTTCTTTTCTGTTCGGACACTCTTTCATCGCCGGCCCCGTCCCTGAGCTCCCTCATGCGCAGTTCGATCTGCATCTTCTTGACCACTGAGACATAATCGCAGATCATCTTGCCGTGCAGGTGGTCGATCTCATGCTGGAAGACCACCGCCAGGAGCTCTTTTGCCTCTATCCTTCTGGGCTTCCCTTCTTCGTCAAGCGCCTCGACGACCACGCGCGCAGCCCGTTTCACCTTTACATAGACACCGGGGACGCTCAGGCACCCTTCCTCGGTGACCTGCTCCCCCTCTTTCTCGACCACGCGGGGGTTGACCAGTTTGTGGCACCCCGTCCCGACGTCGACGACGATCATCGCCTCGGTGATGCCGATCTGGGGAGCGGCAAGCCCGATGCCGCGGGCCTCGCGCATCAGCTTCTCCATATCGCACAGAAGCTTCCGGTGCGCGTCGGTCACCGTATCGACCTTGCGTGCCCGCTTGCGCAGGCACGGTTCGCCCATTATCTTAATGCTTAATGTTGTTCTTGCCATCAACCTTTACGATCCTGGCCTTTATCCCTGCCGCGTCCCTGTCTTCGACAAGGGCGTAGGAAAGGACGATGATCTGGTCGCCGACGCACCCCGCGCGGGCGGCGGGGCCGTTGAGGCAGACCTCTCCGGAGCCCTGTTTCCCCTCGATGGCGTAGGTCTCGATGCGCATGCCGTTATTGACATTGAGCACCTCCACCTTCTCGCCGGGAAGTATGTCCGCGGCCTTGAGCAGCAGCTGGTCGACGGTGATGGAGCCCTCGTAGTTGAGGTTGGCGTCCGTCACGGTCACGCGGTGGATCTTCGACTTGAGCATGGTTCTCATCATATGTACCTCTGTTAAGCTGCGCGTATAGCGGTCACTGCGACGCAGTCCGCGACGTCCTCGGCCGAGCAGCCGCGCGAAAGGTCGCTGCACGGTCTCTTGATGCCCATAAGCAGCGGTCCGATCGCCCGCGCGTGGGCAAGCCTCTCGACGATCTTGTACGCGATATTCCCCGCTTCGAGATTGGGGAAGATAAGCACGTTCGCCCGGCCGTGTATAGGGCTATTAGGGAACTTGATGTCGGCGACCGCGGGTACGATGGCCGCATCGACCTGCATCTCCCCGTCGTAAAGCATTCCGGGAGGAGCGATGTTCTTCATCTCCTGCACGGCTGCCTGCACCTTCTCTATCGATTTACCCTGGGCCGAGCCGTGGGTGGAGTAGCTCAGGAATGCGATGCGCGAATCCACGCCGAGGACCTTGGCGCTGAGCTCCGCCGCGGCGACAGCGATGCACGAAAGCTGGCGCGGGTTCGGGTCCGGGATGACCGCGCAGTCGGCGAAGATGAACGTCCCCTCCTCGCCGTACGCGGGATCAGGAACGATCATGAAGAAACAGCTCGAGGCGATCGTGAACCGGGGATCGATGCCCACGCAATAGATCGCGGAGCGGACCATGTCGGCGGTGGTGTGCGATGCTCCCGCCACGTACCCGTCGACCTTGCCGTCACGGCAGAGCATGGCCGCGTACCACAGCGGGTCCCGGAACATCTCCTTGACCTGCTCGAGTGTGACGCCCTTGGCCTTGCGCGCCTCGTAGAACTCCCCGATATACCGGTCCTTCTCCGTCGGGTCCATCCTGTCGGGGGTAAGGAAGAGCACCTTCGCGATCTTCTCCGACTCGATGATCCTGACCGCGTCGATGACGCGCTTGTCCTTGTACTCCGGCAGAGCGATGAGCTTCTGGTTCTTTCCGGCCTTTTCGCGTATAAAAGCTACCCTGTCCATGTCTCACATCCCTTTCAATATATAGTCGAGGTCGACATACTGCTTGATCATCCTGACCGCAGTGTCGATCTTCGTCTTGTTCTCGGGCTGTATCTTTACCGTGAGGTCGTGTATGGTCGCTGCGACCGAATACGTGTCCGGCTCGGCCAGCAGGACCGGTATCTGCGCGACTGAAAGCTCGTCCATTATCTCCGGGTCGGGAAGCATGCCGCCCGAAAGGATGATGGCCGACGCCTTGAGCCGGTCACGGTCGTCCTCGCGGAACTGCGCCAGGGCCGCCTTGATCATATCGTCGGCGTCGCCCGCGGTGATAAGCAGGCTGTCGTCGACCATGTAGCGCATCGCGTTGGAAGGGCGCATTGCCCCGACGATGACGCGCGAGACGCAGTTCTCAAGATGCTGCCGCCCGCAGAGGAGCTGGAAGCTGGTCTCCTCGAGGATCTGCTTGATCGAAGGATACGACAGGACGGGATTGTACGGGATGACCCCGAGGACATTGATACCTTTCCTCTCCAGCCCCATCCGCACCAGCGCGCTGATCCTGTCGAACTTCTCCGGCAGGACCTTGTTGACGATGACGCCCAGCACCTTGACGCCCTCCTTGTCGAAGAGCGCCTTGTTGAGCACGATCTCGTCTATGGGTCTGCCGACGCCGCCCGAAGAGACGATGATGACCTTGGAACCGGTCATCCGCGCCACAGAGGCGTTGGAATGGTCGAAGACCGATCCGACCCCCGCGTGGCCCGTCCCTTCGATCACCACCACATCGTTGCCGGAACAGACGCGGCGGAACGATTCCCGGATCTGCCGGCTGATCTGTTCCCTCGCGGGCCTGGCGATATAGCGCTCGGTGAACCCCCGCTCGACGGCGATGGGGCTCATGTCCTTGAGCGAGGCCTTGATACCGCCCACCTCCTCGATCAGGAGCGAATCCTCGTCGATCTTGAGGCCTTCCTCCTCGAGATACCGCTGGCCGATGGGTTTTATGAAACCGACCTTCTTGAACGCCTGCTGAAAATTACAGACCAGACCGAGACTGACCGTGGTCTTGCCGTCGTTCTGCTTTGTCGCGGCGATAAAGATCTTCTTCATGAACGGCTTATGTCGTTCAGATCGACTCCTCTATCCTCTTCTTGAGCTCTGCCTTGCCCAGGGCGCCTACAACCTGCCCCATGATCTTGCCCTGCTTGAAGAAGACGAGGGTCGGGATGGACATGATACCGTAACGGCTCGCGGTCTGGGGAGCCTCATCGACGTCCATCTTTCCCACCTTGACCTTGCCGGTGAACTCGCCCGCCAGTTCTTCGACTATGGGAGCGATCATCCTGCAGGGGCCGCACCACTGCGCCCAAAAGTCCACGAGCACAGGCAGTTCGGAAGAAAGCACCTCGTCCTTGAAATTCGCATCCGTCAAATGCACCATTGCCATGACATACCTCTTGTTTGGATTGTGAATAGTATAGAGGGGATTGGCTTTATAGTATCAAAAAGCCTCCTCTTTTGCAAGCCTTTTAGACTGGCTGCGCATTGACGAATAAGCCCCATCCGTAAGTCCATCCAGCGAGGCCGTTATCTCCTCCATGCGCACCTGCTTTTCGCGGCGTTTTTTACCGTCCTCGATGGAGAGGCTTTCCAGCTCCAGCGCAAGCCGGGCGTGCTCGAAATAAAGCCGGTTGACCTCATCGAGCACCTCGTTCCGGAGCTCTGTGTTGAGCTTTGAGCGGGAATCGATGGAAGTCTGGTCGTCTGACCAGACAAGCTCACCCAGTTCCCAGGTCAGCCCCACGTCCCAGCATACAGTGTCACGGCCTTTCCTCAGGCTGTCATCTCCGTCTTTGGTCGTCGAACCCGACTCCCAATGCCACAGATCGCTGACTTCACGTCTAAGGCCGACGGTAAAATGCGGCAGCCACGCCCTCGACCGGGCTTGCCGTCTCCAACGCGTTATCTTCTCCGGGTTGGCGTCAGCGTACGCCACAGCGGCCTTCTGCACTGACCGGATATCCGGCTCGCCTTTGAGATACCGTTCAAGAGAGCTCCTGTGACTGGCTGTCCCGCCCTGATCTGATGCGGCAAGATCGGTGGAACTGATGACGAATAGACCTTTGTCCGACGCCGCGAACACACGGCCGCCTCCGGCCGCGAGGCCCTTCACCCGCGCTCCCGCAAGACCTGCCGCGCGGTCTTCCCATATCCCTGATGAATAGAGCAGCACATCCTTCCGGGCGATCAATACCGCTGTGTTACATACAGCCGCGGCACGGACCGGCGCGCCCCGCGGTGATACAGTCTGCCAGGTACGTCCATCATCACAGCTGGTACTGACGACTCCTTCGACCGCCAGGACCAGGAGACCTTTATCGCCTACGGCAATGATCCCCGGGACGGCGGAAAGGTCCTCCTCTCCTTCCTGTCCTTCCTGATCCGGCAGGACCGCCGCCTCTCCGGCGCTTCCTATCCAAGAGATGACTTTCTCCCATTCCCCGCCCGGCAGATGTCTGCCGTAAAGGCCGTCACCGGCCAGACAGAACAGGGATCCGGTGCGGCCGGAGAAAACGACCGACGATGCGGACGTGAATGCGGCCTTCCCTTTCCAGAAGTCCCCATCCGGGCTGAAGACCAGTCCCCTGGGTGTGGCGCAGTAGATCCCCGCGCCGGTAGCCGCGAGAGAAAGGCACGGAGCGGTCGAAACGAAGACCCTTTTCCAGGCCGCACCGTCGCGGCTGGCGAATATACCGGTGTCCGCCGCCGCGTAGAACCTGCCGGTAGCGCTGTCAAAACAGACAGCGTTGATGCGCCTGGACGGGCCGGCGCACCTGGCTTTCTTCCATGTCGCCCCGCCGTCCCTGCTCAGGGCTGTCATCCCTGAATCCGTGCCGGCAAGGACGTGGCCGTTCCCCGTGACCATCACACAGGTGAATCTCTCCTGTCCCGCGGCAAGGCTCTGCCATCTACCGGCAAAGGCCGGCCGACAGGCGCAGATAAACATGATCATGACCAATAGTGCTCTTTTCATCTTTTCCTCCTATATCTCAATAGACAGCTGCGGGAGGAAAATCTAACGGATGTAGGGAAAAAAATCATCAAATGGGCGGAACAGGCGGTTTACCTGATCACTGTTATTGATTAGGATTAAGGTAGGAGGTGAAAGATGAAGATATTGCCGGGTAATGTCTTACAGACGGGGATGGCAGACACGATCGGCCGCGGCAAATCCGCGGATGAGTCCGGGCGCGAAGGTATCCGCCTGGTATTCCCGTTGAAACCGAGACAGAACGGCATCTGCTGGCGGAAAAAAGGACTCTGAGGCCAAAGAAGCCTCGCAGGTCTTTCTGCGAGGCTTCTCTTTCCACCTCCTGTTAAGGTGACTTTTTTAACAGCTTTCGTCTCAACCGATTAGGTCACTGAGGAGTGTCCCCTTTTTCCGCCTGTCGGCGGACCGTGGAACACGTCCCCGTCTTACCTCCTTTTAGTTGAGGGTGATCGTACGCGCTATCTCCCTGACGTCCTGCGACGTCTCCGCGTCATGCCTGACGAAACAGATACCGAGGCGGTGTCCTTTTTCAGTGGCCATAGTGGAGCGGACGTGTCCTTTTATTTCGAACGGCTTGTAGAAGACGGCCGCCCCATTGGCCTTGTCGATCTTGAAAAGAGAGAATTTCAGGTGGAGCACGGTCGATGCGGGTATGTCATAATCGGTCATGAGGGCCATGCCGCCGGCGCTGATATCTATCATCACCGCCTCTATCTCCCTGTCCCCCATCTTCATGCGCAGCTCGAACGGCTTGATGACACGGTAATTCACGCAAAGGTTCATCGTCAACCTCTGGAACCGCCGTCTGTCATTGTACGGGCTGTAGTTGAACATATCCCACCGTCAGCTGTAGTACCTTGATTTAAGATGGATCGTCTTGAGGACGATCGGTATCGGCTTGAGGTCATCCCTGGTCAGACAGATCCCCATGCGGTATTTGGAGATACCGTCACGGGTGATCCAGGCCACTTTCCCTTCCGTGTGGATCGCTTCGCCGTCAGGAAGATAAAGCCAGATATCGAGGTTGGAACCGGTAGGAAGACCTATGTCGCTGACGCAGCCGATGCCTTTGGAGCTTATGTCACGCGTGGTGGCTTTTATCTCACCCATCACGTTGAGGTCGAAGTTCTTGAGGCTCAATTCGATATCGAACCGCGGGTATTTCCTCCGCTCGGAGCCGTACACCATGAGCCCTCCCAAAAAAATTGCCACGGTTAAGAAAGGGGTTTCTTTCTTTTCCGTGGCTTTGTAAGAGCCTGCCGGCCAGGCTTTTCACATTACAAACTATACCTCAACTTTGCGCCTTTTCAAGGCCATTTTGCGCGCGGCGTGAAAGCGCTTTCATTGCGCGGGGAAAAGCCACCGCCCGACGGAGATTCTCAAGCAGTCCTCTCCGGCCCCGGTATCTTTTCCCGTTTTTTTCTAACGTGTATCCGGGGTCGCCGTAAAGGACGTAACAGGCCCAGGCGACGTTCGAAGGGTCCGCGTTTTTAAGGATTTTCCGGGCAAGGCGGAAAGCCTCCCCTATCGGCCTCCCCTGCAGAAGGAGCGGATAGAATCCGCCGGCGAAACGCAGCCCGGAAGAGTCCTCCAGTCCGCGCATAGTGCCCAGGTAATGGCGCACACCGGACAGGAGGAACGCCGAAGCCAGACAATACGTCCTCTTCTCCAGGTCACCCCCTTCTGAGCGGGCGGAATGGCAGGAGTTGGAAAAGACGAGGCCGGGGCCGGCAACCGCCATCCGGGAGATATCCTCAGGACTGAGGAAACCGTCGCTCAACAACCATCCCGTCCTGTCAGGCCTTGCCCCGTCATATTCGCAGTGGCCGGCGAAATGGACGATATCGTATTCGTGGAGGCTGCGCTTGACAGAAGCGGTATCGATCCGCTTGGAGACAAAATCCACCTTTACCTTGCCGCTGCAATCGAACTTCTTACGGATGGCCAGCCCCTCGCTGTAGGCCGAGGGGAGGTCAGAGGTCGGATCGGCGATCACCAGCATCCGCGGCTTACCGGAGAGCTCCCGGGAAGATGCCATGTGTGCCTTGCGGGGTGTACTCATCAGCCTTCCCAGGTCGAAGCGAAGGCAGAGGAATTCGCTGCCGTCGAACAGGAGCTCCCAGGGGATGAAGACCAGCTCCTCATCCATAAGGAGAGACAAAAGCGCGGACGGCTTCGCCTTCAGGGCTGCCTTGACCTCGGCTGTCAGCAGATGCTCCCAGAGCAGCTGCCCATTGTCGCGCAGTGTTGCCAGACCCGCGGCGTTCAGCTTACCGTTTGAAGATCTGTCTATCAGGAAAGAGAGCTCGTTGCAGAGGAAAGAGACGTATTCGAGGGAGATAGGACAGCGGGAATACTGTTTGACCGTGCCTGCCGCCTCGGCGGCGGGATAGAGGCTCATCTTCAGTTCACCGAGCACCCAGTGGATCTCAAGGATGAGGCTTTCTGAGGACGGCATTGGGGTCATCCCCTTATCTCAAGGAAAAGGGCGGCAAGATCATCGGATGATGAGGTCAAATGGATCATGTATCTGCCGGGCAGGATGTGCCCGAAGACCGCCTGTCCGGCCTCAGGGACGTAGGATTCCAGCTCAACCCCGCCCTTCAGCAGGCTCACGCGCAGGTCGCCAGGCGTACCCTGGTTCTCTTTTTCCCTGGCGGTGACGGTGACGGCGAACGTCTTCTCTTTTTTCTCGACCTTCAGCTCGACACGCACGCGCTCAAGGTCCTTGATCACGGTCACCGCATCCCTGAAACCGGCCGTCTGCCGGCTCCTGAAGACCGCTGCCGGGACGAATTCCTGTCCTACAAGCACGTCGCCAGACACCTCCAGGATATGGAGCAGCTGCTCTTTGGACTCAAGCACCAGCTCCATGGCGTGCTTTCCCAGCCGCTGCGCGATAAGCGTCCTGGCTTTTTCCATCAGCGGTTCCGAGGGCGATTCCGCGGGAGGCTGCGAGACCAGATGGCACCGGGCCAGGCAGCCGCATTCGGGGCAGGAAAGGATGTGCTGCTTGAGTTTCAGCGCTTCCTCGGACGACAGTTTGCCGTCGATGAACAGGACGAACGTCTCTTCATCGGGATGCAGTCCGGGTTCCCTTCCCTTCTTCCATTCGCGGTACACGGACCTGATCAGTTCGTCAGGCTTACCCGCCATCGAGGATCACCCCCTTGTCCTTGAAGCAGTCGCGCAGCCGTTCGACGATGCGCGACTTACGCATGTCGGCGGCACCGCGCGTGATGCCCAGATGCTCCCTGATCTCCTCAAGGTTAAGGCCGAGGCCGAGATTGAGCTCCAGGAAATACTTATCGTCAAGCTCAAGCCGTTCGATGCATTCGGTCAGCCGGCCCAGCTCCTCCTGTTTGACGCTCGCGTCCGTTACAGGAGCGGCGGTATCGATAAGCAGGTCCTTGAGCGTCAACCCGCTCTCCGTTCCCTTGTCAAGCGAGGCCACGTCCCGGTCGAACCGGTGCATGCGGTTGAGCATGAAGTTGATCGTCACCTGCCTCAGCCAGCTTGCCAGCGAGCAGCCTTTAAGGCCTTTATACGTCTTAAGCTTCCTGAAATTGTCGTCTATCAGAGAGACCAGCAGTTCCTGAAAAAGATCTTCTTTTTCGTGTTCGGTGAGCATTTTGCCTGAGGTCTTGGCTGAAGAAAAAAGGTAGGTATAGATAAGGCGGGAGTATTTGACCAGGAATTCATCCCACGCTTGCCTGTCGCCGTTGCAACATCGCCGGGAAAATTCAAGATCTGAGCTCATTGTCTATAAATTATTATATCCCCTATAGTTCTGAAATCAACAACTATTTGAGCTCACATCCCTTTGGGTTCAGGCATATCCAGGGCATCGCATTGCCTGCACGCCTCGGCGCAGTCCCGCTCTCTCCCCATAAGCGAACGGCGAATTCCCGACAGTTCCGGACCGTTCCACACACTGACAATATTCTCTTTCGAAACGTCCCCGACCACCGTCCTGGCCAGAGCGTCAGCGCAGCAGACAGCCACACGGCCGTCGGCCGGAACAGCCATTTCGAGCATCGGCCTGAAGCATCTTAAACGGAGCGGTTCGGACAGGACCGAAGAAGCGTTAGGGCTCTGGCCCGCGCGGTTCCCTTTGATCTCCTTGAGGCGCCTCATCTTTATGATGACTTCACCTCTTATGCTGTCTCCGGCCCGGACAAGGCCGCCCGCCTGCGGCGTCAGCTGAAACCGGTCGTCGTAATTATCGATGATCACCCTGTCCAGCCCCGCGCTGAACAGGCCGTTTATCCTTTCAACACCCGCACGTGAACCGTTCGAGTAGAGGTAGAAGAAAGAACGGGGAAGCCGTTTGCGCGCTGCGGCCACCAGGGTCTCCAGCCGGTCGTCCAGCAGCGGTTCGTTGTTGCAGTGAAAGGCGATCGATCCGCCGTACCCCGCCTCTGCCAGCTCGCCGACGATCTTGTCGAAAAGCGCCCGGGCCATTATAGTGCCGCTGTCCTTCCTTTTCCAGGCGGGACAGAACGGGCACCTGAGGTTGCAGCCGGCGATCGTCTCGATGTAGACTTTCGCGGGCAAAACGGATTCAGTGCGCGGGACCTTTCTGCTGATCAGCAGTTCCTTGGCTTTCAGGAAGGCCCATCCGCTCAGCCTGACCGGGAAAGGACGCAGTAACGTAACGCTCATCCTTGACTCTCCTCCATATACGTCCGTGCTTGACAGGGTTCACTTTTCATCTACAATTGAAGCTATGTTTATCGTTCTTGCCATTATCGTCTTCTGCCGTCCCTTTGTCTCTTCCCTCGCCTTTCCCCGGGCCGACCTCGTAATCATGTCGTGCCTGATCCTGTCGCTTTCGCTTTTGCTGTCGAGGAGACTGGCTCAGGCCGCCGCTGGC
>JBLMZF010000108.1:0-22711 GCA_050258655.1 Deltaproteobacteria bacterium
GACCGACGTTTCCGGTGTTGCCAGCATCGCCAGGGTCAAGGTCGATGCGAACCTCACTGACAATGTCGACGTCACCTTCAGACTGCTCAACGAAAGAGCGTGGGGCACGCTTGATACTGAGTACGAAAGAACAGCTGCTGGAACCGCTACCAATACGTCCACGGCTGTCGATATCGATCTCGCCTATGTCACCTTCAAGGATATGCTGAAGGACGTCATCGGCGTTCCCCTGACCGTCAAACTCGGCCGTCAGGAGATCAGACTCGGATCCGGCCTGCTTATCGGCGATCCGGACACCAACAGGCTTGCACAGGGCAACTTCTCGGGCGGTCTGGTCAGCGACCTGAGCGCTCGTAAATCGTTCGACGCCGCGGTTGCCATTCTCGACCTGAACCCCCTGACCATCGTCGGCGCTGCCGCGAAGGGCTTCGAAGGCTCTCTGGTAGACAGCAAGGATGACGTCAACGTGTTCGTCCTCGATGCCGCCTACAAGCTCGGCGTCATGGATTCAACCCTCGAGGTCGCGTATGTCCTCGAACAGAGGAACAAACGCGTCGCTCTTCACGACGTCGGCGACATCAATGTCATCGATGGCAGGTTCACCGCCATGCCTGTGACCGATCTCGCTGTCGAAGCTGAATACGCGTACCAGACCCAGAAAGACACGAGCCTCAGGGCCGACAAAGATCTCACGAGTGACTACGCCGTCCGCCTTGGCGCTACCTATACCCTGGCGAACGTCGCTATGACCCCCGCGATCGGCCTTGATTTCACCCGTCTGACCAAGAACTGGAATCCGATGTTCGAAGATCTTACACCCGCTGATATCGCCAACATCCTTTTCACCAACTCGAACGCGGATGTCTACGGTATCACGCTTGGCGCCAAACCGACCAAGGATATCTCCGCCAAACTGCGCGGCGCTTATCTGCGCGCTGTCGAAGTACCGACCGGCACCAACGCCGGCGGGGCTACGTTCGGTGGCATCAAGAAACAGCTTGGCTGGGAATCTGACCTGGACCTCGCGTATGACTATACGTCCGATGTCCAGTTCGGCCTGAACTTCGGCTACTTCAAGCCGGGCAAGGCTTTCATCGACGATAACCGTGATGCAGTTTCCCAGGTTATCGGTTCCATGAAGGTCTCCTTCTAAGCACCGCTACATGTAATGACGGCCCCCGGGGATCTCTCCCCGGGGGCTTTTTTTTGAAGGCATATAATTAACACTATAACTGTCTTCCTATAATATAATAGAATTATGCTTTATCTCGCCATCATCTACCACATGCACCAGCCGTATTACAAGAACCTTCTCACCAATGAGACCGAGTTCCCGTGGGTACGGCTGCACGGTATCAAGGATTACGTGGACATGGTGCAGATGCTTGACAAGTACCCGGCGGTCCGGCTCAACGTCAACCTTGTCCCGTCGCTTATGGAACAGCTTGACGATTACACGGCCGGAACGGTCAGGGACCGGTTCCTGGAGCTCTCGTACAAGGCGGCGGCGGACCTGACCGACCAGGAAAAGGACTTCATCGGCGAGTCGTTCTTCATGATAAACAGGGAAAAGGTCATCGCGTACATGCCGCGCTATTACGAGCTGTATCTGCGCAGGCAGGCGCGCAAGCGTTTCTCGACCCAGGATTATCTCGATCTCCAGGTCTGGTTCAACCTCGCCTGGTTCGATCCGATGTTCCGGGACACCATACCCGCGCTCAAGAAAGCGGTCGCGAAGGGCAGGTTCTTCACCGAAGAGGAGAAGCACGCGGTCCTTGACGCCCAGACTGAGGTGCTGGAGGAGACTTTCCCCGCGTACCGAAAGGCCATAGACCAGCGGCAGGTAGAAGTGACCGTCAGCCCCTATTACCACCCGATACTCCCGCTGTTGTACAACAGCAGGGTCCAGATGGAGGCCAATCCGCGCAGTGTGCTGCCTCCCGTCAATTTCTCTTTCCCGCGCGATGCCCTTGCCCAGATCGACGGGGGAGTGCGCCTGTACCGTGACAAATTCGGGTGCGCGCCGAGCGGCATGTGGCCTTCCGAGATGTCGGTAAGCGAGCATATACTGCCGTTCATCATGGGGGCGGGCATCCGCTGGATCGTCACCGACGAAGCGATCCTGTTCAGGTCGATGCGTTCGAAGACGCGCAACACCAGGATGCTGTACCAGCCGCACCTGCTCAAGAGGGAGGAAGGCTCTCTGGCTGTCGTCTTTCGCGACCGCAACCTCTCGGACCTCATCGGCTTCAACTATTATAACTGGAAACCGGAGGAAGCCGCGGCCGACCTCGTGAAGCACCTTGAGAACATCGCCGCCGCGTTCAAGGGCAACGACGTGCTGGTCACCATCGCCATGGATGGCGAGAACGCCTGGGAGTATTTCCTTAACGACGGCCACGATTTCCTCGAGAGCTGGTACGGCAGGCTCTCCGATTCTAAGAACATCCGGACCGTGAGGCTCTGCGAATACCTGCAGGAGCATCCGCCGAAACACCAGATAAAGCGGCTTGCCGCGGGCTCATGGATCTACGGCGAGTTCTCGAAATGGATCAACAATCCCTATAAGAATAAGGGGTGGGAGTATCTCACAGAGGCCCGCTCCGAGCTTCAGGGGATGATCGACCGCGGAGACCATATACCCGAACAGGCCTGGAAGCAGATGTACATCCTCGAAGGCAGCGACTGGTACTGGTGGCTCGGCGAGGATTATCCCGGCTATTTCGACAGGCTCTTCCGGATGCACCTTTCGAACTTCTACCAGATCATCGGGAAGAAGGCGCCTGAGTACGTGAAGAAACCGATCATACCCTGATCCTGCAATACTTTTTTTAAGTCTTTCCGTTCGTTCGTAATGGCTTGACACTAAAAACGTTTTGTGTTATAAGGATAAGAACGGTCAGCAGGTAATAAGCATCCCGTGCATAAGGAACCCCATGGACAAGAAGGACATCTACGAGCATCTGGCGAAGATATATCTCGACACCACTCCCGCCACCGCCCGAAAAAAGATCCCCGCAAGAAAGCAAAAGACCTATTATCTGTTCGCCTCCGTCGTGTTCTCGGCAGGGGTCTGCGTTTTCCTGCTGCTTGTATCGTTCAAGGGGCATCCTGTCATGCCTCCCGCCCAGACAAGCCTGATCATCGCCCCCGAGCCGATCAGGCTCAGCTTCAACCTCATTTCCGCCAAGAAACAGGCGTATGATCTCGACCTTAAGAATTCCAACCTTAACGGCTACAAGACCCTGGTCTTCTCGCTTAAGGACTCCAACTACAGCGACGCCATCGCGTTCAGGATCGAGTTCACCAATTCGTATAAGGAGAAAGCCGAGTTTTACCTCAAGGACGTCACCAACAAGTGGAAGGAGTACCGGCTGGATCTGGCGGATTTCAAGGGGATCACCGACTGGTCGGAAATGACCAGTCTTTCTTTTGTCGTCGAAGAGTGGAATACCCGTGAAGACAAGGGCATCCTTTTTATCGACAATGTGCGTCTCTTAAAATAGGAGGCAACTGTATGCGGATCATCTCGGTAGCGAATCAGAAGGGCGGGTGCGGCAAGACCACTACTGCCGTCAATCTCGCGGCGTGCCTCGCGGCAAACAGCAAGAAAGTCCTCCTGATCGACCTTGACCCGCAGGCCCACGCCACGCTCGGCCTCAACGTGTCTGCCGACGAGACGATCTACAATGTGCTCTCCAGGCTCACCCACAAGAAGGCCAGGCTCGACAAGATCATCAGGCATGTCTCCCGCAATTTCGATATCGCGCCTTCTGGCATCGTACTCAGCGCACTCGAGCAGGAGATGGCCGGCGAGATCGGCAGGGAATCCCTGCTGTGGGAGACGCTCAGCGATTTCAAGGGCGAATACGATTACTGCATCATCGACTGCCCGCCGAACCTCGGGCTTTTGACCATCAACGCGATACGCGCGACGCAGGAGATGATCATTCCCGTAGAGGCGAGCAGGTTCGCCATCGAGGGTCTTGGCCAGCTTACCGACATCATCGAACTGGTGCGCGACCGCCTCAACCACGCGGTCGAGTCGCGCGTGCTGGTCGTCAACTTCGATTCGCGCCTGAAGCACTCCTTCGACATGCTCGATAAGATCAAGTCGGCCTTCAAAGGGCGCATGTTCGAGACGATCGTCCATGTCAACGTCAAGCTCAAGGAGGCCCAGAACAGCGGCACCCATGTCCTCGCTTTCGACAAGTACTGCCGCGGGGCCAAAGACTACTACAGCCTTTCCCGCGAGATCATCTCTATACACGAGAAACCCGGTTCTTCCGCCGTGTCCGCGGCCGCTCCCGCTGTCTCGCTTGCCCAGCGGATGGAGAAACTGATCAAGAAGGAGGTCCCGCGCCTCAAGGAGGTCTGCCTGGCGCTTAAAGCTCCCGATGCCTCGCGCGTGTGCGTCTCCGGTGATTTCAATGACTGGAAGCTCGATGAACTGGTCCGCGAGGACGGTACATGGGTGTTCCGCGCTAACCTGGGACCCGGCAAGTACCGCTACAAGTTCGTCAGGGACGGCGAATGGATCGAGGACCCGAGCAACCCGCATAAGGAGAAGAACCCGTACGGGCAGATGGATTCACTTATCGAGGTATAAACGGAGCGGGACCATGCCAGCGAAGAAGACGACCAAAAGCAGAAAGAAGCCGGCCAGGGCGCCCCGGAAACGCTCAGCGGCCCCTGGAAAGGCTGCCCGTAAGGCGCCTGCCAAGGCTCCTGTCCGGAAGGCCAGGACGTCTGTCCGGAAGGCCAAGACGTCTGTCCCGAAAGTCATCGGCACCATCACGCATTATTTCCCCAAGGTCAGGGCAGCGGTGCTGAAGCTCAAGATCCCCCTGGCAGTGGGCGAAAAGATCAGGATCAAGGGCCATACCACCGATTTCTCGCAAAACGTCGCTTCCATGCAGATAGACCACGTCGCTTTGCCCAAGGGGAAGAAGGGCGATATCATCGGCCTGCAGGTGATGTCCCGCGTGCGCAGGCATGACGTGGTCACGAAGCCATAAGGGCGATGAGACTTTCCGCTGTCAGGAAAAAAGCCCGCGAAGCGGGAGTCAAAGAGCACTGGAAGCACCCCAAGACCGACCTGATCAGGCTCATCCAGAAGACCGAAGGCAACACCCCCTGTTTTGCCACCCGCGATTCCTGTGACCGGAGCGTATGCCTCTGGCACCAGGACTGTCTGTATCCCCAACATGTTTAAAAACCGCAACATCTGAGGCCTTCACAGGGCCCTGATGTTGCCGGGTAGAGACACGAACCTGTCATCCGCGTATTCCCTCCCGTAACTCTTCGTCGTGGCACACTCCGAACATCCTCATCCGTTTTTGGCATGGAAACTGCTGTCTTTATCAGTGTGTCTGTCAGGATGTCTGACATAATATGACATAATCGGTATTTATCGGACAGGTGGGAATATGGACGGAAACGGGGAGGTGGCTGGTTTGAAAAGCAGATGGATGACGATAACGGATATCGCTGAGAAGATCGGGGTCACCCCGAAGACGATCATGCGATGGGAGAAGTCGGGCAAGGTCACACGCGCCAAGCGCGACTGGAGGGGCTGGAGGGTCTATGAGAGCGATGATCTCAAGGCGCTCAAGCTGTTCAAGGACACGATAGTCTATTAGACCGGAGAAGAGGCATGAAACTGATCTTAGCAGGAGTGTTCCTGTGCGTCGTCTTCATTTCTCCGGCGCTGGCCCAGGGACAGGCGGATGAACGGCTTCAGGCCGCTCCTCCCGCTGACGCGAGGGGACTGGTCGGGAAGCCGGGAGAGACAAGTACCCAGGCGGCCGCAAGCCAGCTTGACGAGCAGGTCAACTATACGCTCGGACCTGATGATGTCATAGATGTCTCGGTAGCGCGCCATTCCGAGTTCAGCGGTGTCTTCCCCGTGAACCAGGAGGGGAAGATCCAGTACAAGTTCATTGGCGACATCGATGTCAACGGCTATACCAAGAAGGAGCTGGAAGCGCGGATCAAGAACATCATCTCCGGGTATGTGGTCGATCCCCAGGTCGATGTCACCATCGTCGATTACCGCAGCAAGGTCATTTATGTGATCGGCGAGGTCAGCATGCCGGGCAAGTATTACATGCGTTCCGAGACGATACCGGTGCGGGAAGCAGTCGTTCAGGCGGGACTTCCCACTGTGGGTGCCGCGATGCGCAAGTGCAGGCTGATCACCCCCGGTCCCGCAGGCAAGGTCAAGACGCGCTATGTGGATGTCTACTCGGTGCTGTACGGGGGTAACCTCAAGTTCAATGTCGACATGAAGCCGGGGGAGGTCCTCTATGTCCCTTCGACGATCATGTCGAAGCTGATGAGGGTTATAGCGCCGATCGCGGCCCCCATCGTGACCGCGGGTGACGCCCAGACAGGTCTTGACACGCTTAACACGAGGAATACCAACACCAACCAGAGGGTCCGTTACTGATATGAGCGACAACGAATCTCCCCGCCAGAACCATATAACCCTGATGAAAGTCTGTTTTCACAGGAAATGGCTTATTGCCATTCCCCTGTTCGTCGGCCTGGTCATCTCGACTGTGGCCTGTTTCCTGATGCCGCCGTCCTTCGAGTCGTATACGCTTATCATGATCGAGGAACAGAATACCATAAACCCCCTGATCCAGAGCCTCGCCATATCGAGCAGCGTCGTTCAGCGTCTGCAGACCGTCCGCGAACAGCTCCTCGGATGGAACAATATGGTCGGCGTAATAAAGAAGACGGGGCTCGAAAGGACCGTCCAGAACCAGCAGCAGCTTGAGGACCTTGTCGAGAAGATGAGACAGCGTATCAAGGTCGACCTTACCCTTCAGAACATGATCAGGCTTTCCTACTCGAGCAATGATCCCCAGGAGTCGCTTGAAGTCGTCAAGGACCTCAGTAATACGTTCATAGAGGAGAACCTCAAATCGGTCACCAAGGAGACAGACGTAGCCATCGAGTTCCTCAAGCAGCAGCTTGAGGTCTACAAACGCAAGATCAAGGAGTCCGAGGTCGCCGAGCTCGAGGAGAAACTCAATGACCTTAAGCTCGACGCCACAGACGAACATCCCCTGGTCAAGGACCTCAGGGCGAAGATCGTCATGGCCAGGCGTGAGCTCGAGTCCGGCAAGATCAGGCTCGACTCCCAGGACAAACAGAAGGCAGCCCAGTACCGGGAGCTGATGCGCAGGGAGCTCGACAAGATCAGCACCGATGAACAGTCGGGACGGCCTGAGGACCCGAATACCGCGATCTACAAGATGTTCCTGATGGACCGGCTCGACCTGTCGGTCGCGCGTGATATCGGGGTGAACAGGTCGATATATGACATGCTCCTCCAAAGGCTTGAAACGGCCAAGATCACACAGCGGCTTGAGGCGTCAAAGCAGGGGACCCGGTATACTATCATCGATCCTCCCCGTCTGCCGCTGAAGCCCTCGGCACCGAACCGTCCGCTTATCGTCGTGATGGGATTTTTCCTTGGAGGCGGTTTCGGAGTGGCCCTGGTGCTGGGCAGGCAGATGATGGACCAGTCGTTCCTCGATATCGAGGATGCCCGCCAGAACCTGGGGTATCCTGTTCTGGGCGCCGTTTCCCGCATCTGCACCTTCGGCGAGCTTGAACGTGAAAAGGATAAAAAGATAATATTTATCATCATCAGCATAATCCTCTCCGGCGCGCTCATAACGGGCGCCGGCCTGTTCTCGCTGTTCGGCAGATAGGCGACGGAGGACGGAAGGCGGTATGGGAAAGATACAGGACAGGATCAAGAAGGCGGTACAGGAACGGCAGATGAGGGCGCAGAAGGTTTCGGGCGACGAAGGGTACAAGGTCATGGTATCCAAGACGGCTGAGACTGACATCGATCCCCGCATCGTTTCTTTCTATGACCCGGAATCCCCCGTATCCGAACAGTATAGGATCCTTCGGACCAATATCCTTGCCCTCGGCGCGAAACGCGAGTTCAAGACGATCGCCTTGACCAGCGCCACCCATGGGGAGGGCAAGACGATAACCGCGATCAACCTGGCCATTTCACTCTCGAGCGAACGGGACAGGAAAAAGGTGCTGCTCGTCGACGGAGACCTGCGCCGGGCGAATGTCGCCAAGTATCTGGGCATGGGGGAGCCGGCGGGGATAACGGATATCCTTGTCCAGGGCATCGTGCCCGACAGCGTCTTCCGGGAGACAGGGATACCGGGACTTACCCTTCTGGGAGCGGGAGGGAAAGTAAGGAACCCGGCTGAGCTGCTCGGTTCCCAGGATTTCAGGCGGCTTGTCGAATATCTCAGATCCCGCTTCGACCTGGTCATCTTCGACTCGCCTCCGGTAATACCGGTGACCGACGGCAGCCTGATAGCCTCCGTCTGTGACGGGGTCATAATCGTCGTCCAGTCCGGCAGGACGCAGAGGGGCGTGGTCAATCATGCCAGCGGGCTGCTGCGCCAGGCGGGAGCGAAGATCACGGGGTATGTTCTTACCAATATCCGATACCATATACCGGCTTACATATATAGATATTTATGATAAAATATGATAAAATTTATCATGACTTTTGGTCCTTTCAAAGGAGACAATCTTGAAGAACCTTCTCATAAACAGGCATAAGATATTCGGCACCGACGGGATCAGGGGGACGCCCGGCGTCTACCCGCTCACCGACGATATGCTGGCCGTCATCTCCCGCGCCATCGGCTGGAAGATATCCCACTCGGGCGGCAGGCGAAAGCCTAAAGCCGTCATAGGCAAGGATACCAGGCTCAGCGGCGGGAAGATCGAAAGCATACTCTCCTCGCACATAAAGAGCTACGGGGCTGACGTCTGCTGCGCCGGCACCATAACCACTCCCGGTCTTTCCTTTCTCTCCAAAGAGCTCAAGGCCGATATCGGGATCATGATAAGCGCTTCCCATAACAAGGCCCAGGATAACGGGATAAAGTTCTTCAACTCCAAGGGGCACAAGTACCGGCAGGAGGAGGAAGAGGAGATCGAAGACGTCATCTTCCAGATGCTCGCTGGTTCGGCGGACTTCCTGCCCGGCAAGCGCAAGGGATCCGTCATCGCGATGAAGGACGCGCAGGACAAATATGTGGATTTCCTCACCGGTTCAGTCGGCAGGCTCGATCTGTCGGGAATGACCGTCGCGCTTGACTGCGCATGGGGAGCCGCTTCCCCCTTCGGGAGGAAGGTCTTCGAGCAGCTCGGCGCGCGCGTCTTCTCCATACACGACAAGCCGTCCGGCCATAACATAAACGAGGGCGGTGCGGTGAACCCGACACTGTTGAAGAAACTCGTCCTTGAGACAGAGGCGGATATAGGGGTAGCGGTCGATGGTGACGGTGACCGCGGGATCCTGGTTGACGAGAAGGGGCAGGTCCTTGACGGGGACGCCATTCTTGCCGTCATCGCCCGCAACATGATGGGAAACAGGAAATTGACCAACAACACGATCGTCGCCACGGTCATGAGCAATGTGGGGCTCAAGGTGAGTCTCGAGCAGAGCGGCGCCCGGATGATATGCACCGATGTGGGCGACAAGTTCGTGCTTGAAGCGCTCCTTAAGAACGGCCTTAACCTGGGTGGGGAGCAGTCCGGCCATATTATTTTCCTCGACCACCTGGCGACCCCCGACGGTCTTCTGACCGCTCTCCAGATGCTCAGGGTTGTGAGGGAGACTTCGACCAGACTCAGCGGACTGCGCTCCTGCATCACCCGCTACCCTCAGGTACTGGTGAACGTCAGGGTCAAGGAGAAACGGCCCTTCGCGCAGATGCCTCAGGTCCTGCGCAGGCTCAAGGAGTGCGAGGCGCAGCTTAAAGAGCAGGGAAGGATCCTGCTGAGGTATTCCGGTACTGAGACCCTCGCGAGGGTCATGGTGGAAGGCAGCGACAAGACCCAGATCGAGGCTATGGCTGAATCGATCGCCGAGTTGATACGCCAGGAGATAGGAGAGGCGGTTGAGGAGAAAAGGCTCTGAGGCCCCGTCTTCGGCGCTTGTCAGGCGCGACCGCGAGCGTTTCCAGCGCCTGTACGGATTCATGGAAAAGGGAGTGGTGATCGTCGACCCGCTCACCACCTTCGTCGGCGAGAACGTCAGGATAGGCGCGGGCACGGTCATCAACCCGCTGACCGTGATCGAATCCGATGTGACGATCGGGAAGGGATGCGAGATCGGTCCTTTCGCCCGGGTCCGCAGGAACGTCAGCATCCGTGACGGCGCGTGCGTGGGGAATTTCGTCGAGGTGGTCCGGTCAAGCATCGGCAGGAACAGCAAGGTCAAGCACCTTACTTATATCGGTGACTGCCTGGTCGAAGATGACGTCAACGTCGGGGCGGGCACGATAATCGCGAATTATGACGGTAAACAGAAGAACCCGACGCGGATAGATAAGGGAGCTTTCATCGGGAGCGGGTCCATACTTATAGCGCCGGTGAAGATCGGCAGGCGCTCGGTGACAGGCGCGGGGGCCGTAGTGACGAGGAACAGAGATGTCCCCGACGGGGAGACCGTGGTCGGTATCCCCGCGAAAAAGATAGCCAAAGGGAAAAGCGGCGGACGATAACGGAGGAAGATCTTTCATGGACATGTTTTCTGTTTTAAAGGATAAGATAAATAAAAGGCAGGCGAAGATCGGGATAATAGGGCTCGGGTACGTCGGCCTGCCGCTGGCGGTCAATTTCGGCCAGAAGGGGTTCTTCGTGTACGGCTATGACACCGACGCTTCGCGCGTCAGCAAGCTGGAGAACGGTGAGCATTATATCGTCGATGTGGACCCCAAGGAGGCCCAGTCGCTGATCAGAAAAGGGAAGTTCCGGCCTACGACGGACGAGAAAGTCCTTTCCGACGCCGATGTGATCATCATCTGCGTCCCCACGCCGCTCAGGAAGGTCACCCTTCCCGATATCTCCTATGTCGTCAGTGCCAGCCGCACGATCCTCAGGAATATGCGCAAGGGCCAGCTGATCATCCTTGAAAGCACCTCGTACACGACAACGACACGGGAAGTCGTACTGCCAATACTGGCTAAATCAGGCCTCAGGGGAGAGAAGGATTTCTTCCTCTGTTTTTCGCCGGAGAGGGTAAATCCGGGCGACAAGCAGTTCCCTGTGACCAGGATACCCAAGGCTGTCGGAGGCCTTTCCCAGGATTCCACTGAACTGGCTTTCCTGCTGTACTCGACCATCATGGAGAAGGTGTTCAGGGTCTCTTCGCCTGAGGTCGCGGAGACCTCCAAGCTCCTTGAGAACACCTTCCGGCTGGTCAATATCGCCCTGATAAACGAATTCGCGATCGTCTGTAACAAGCTGGGTATCAGCATCTGGGAAGTCATCGAGTGCGCGAAGACAAAGCCTTTCGGGTTCATGCCGTTCTACCCGGGGCCCGGCATCGGAGGCCACTGCATACCCTGCGATCCTGTCTTCCTCTCCTGGAAGGCCAAGAAACTGGGTTTTAAGACCAAGATGATCGATATAGCCTCCCAGCTCAACCGTTTCATGCCTGTTTACGTCACCCAGAGGGCGGAGGAACTGGTGGCCGGCAAGAAGAAGCCGGAGGTGCTCGTGCTTGGAGTCGCGTACAAGAAGGACGTCAAGGACCTGCGCGAGTCACCGGCGCTGGAGATCATCGAAGGGCTGCTCCACAATAAGATGAGAGTGGGCTATTATGACCCGTTCTTCCCGTATCTGAAGATCAACGGGATCGACATGATCTCCGAGAAGCTTGACCGCAAGACCCTCAAACGCTTCGACCTGGTCATCCTGGTGACCGACCACACGGGCATCGATTACGATTCCGTCCGCCGGAACTCGCGGCATGTACTTGATACCCGCAACACGTACAAAGGCAGCTTCAAAAACGTCAGTAAGTTATAGTCAGACAGTGGATAACCGTTTGAAACACAGTTTCCTTCGTCTTTTTCCGCCCGCGCTCCTTCAGATCGTGAAGAAACGCTATTATACGGGAAAGCTCCGGACGGCGGGATGCGGGGAACCGGAAATGGACGTGATACGGCGGCTGGTGCTTCCGGGTGACACAGTCATCGACATAGGAGCCAATTACGGCGTCTATTCGCTGTTCCTCTCGGGGCTGGTCGGAGCGCAGGGGAGGGTGCATGCGATCGAAGCAGTCCCCTGGACCTGCGATATACTCGAGTACGCGGCCAGGAAACTGGGCAGGGAAAATATCGAGGTCGTGCGCTGCGCTGCCAGCGACAGGGACGGCAGTGTGGCCGTCGAGGTCCCCCGCGACGAGACCGGCGGCGAGAACTACTATCGCGCGCAGGTGCGTTCTTCAGATACCGGCCCGGGCAGCGGGAAGAACAGGCGGTTCCGGGTGAGCGCGCGGACACTTGATTCGCTTTTTCCCGCTTACGGAGGCCGTCTGGGTTTCATAAAGTGCGATACCGAAGGACATGAACTGAACTGTATCCGGGGCGGGCTGGATCTTATACGGCGTTCGAAGCCCGCGCTGATGATAGAGCTCGGGTACGACCCTTTGAAGGTCCCCTGCGAGCAGGAACTCCTCGAACTGCTTCGACGGGAGGGATACGGCGTGTATAAGCTTCACGGCGGCCTTCTCGAGAAAGACTATTACGGCCGGAAAGAGGGGATCAATTATTTCTTCCTTCAGCCTCAGCAGGCGCTGATGGCGGGGGCGATCGAACAACCGACGTCGGTTGTATAAAGGAGAATACACATGAGATTTCTGGTGACGGGAGGTGCGGGCTTCATCGGTTCCCATATCTCTCAGCGTCTGCTGTCCGAAGGCCATTTCGTCCGCGTTCTCGATAATTTCTCGTCAGGCAAGGAGGAGAATCTTTCGTTCGCCGCTGGAGCCCCTAAGGGTTCCTTCGAGCTGGTCAGGGGCGACATCAGGGATAAGGCGACCTGTGACTCCGCCGCGGCTTCAGTCGATTACGTGCTCCATCAGGCGGCCCTGCGTTCCGTGCCCAAATCCATGAAGGAGCCCGAGAGCTACAACGACGTCAATATTGGCGGGACGCTCAACATCCTGCAGTCCTGCGCCAAGAACAAAGTGAAGAGGATGGTCTTCGCCTCGTCCAGCTCTGTTTACGGCGACGTCACCAGGTTCCCCGAAAGGGAGGATTTTTACCCCGCGCTGATCTCACCCTACGCATTGAGCAAGCTTGCCGGAGAATACTATTGCAGGATATTCTCCGAACATTTCGGGGTCGAGACGGTCTGCCTGCGCTACTTCAACGTGTTCGGTCCCCGTCAGGCGCTTGACGACGAGTACGCCGTTGTCATCCCCAAGTTCATCCATTGCATCCTGAACGGCCAGCAGCCGCCCATCTTCGGCACAGGAAAGCAGTCCCGCGATTTCACTTTCATCGACAATGTGGTCCAGGCAAATATCCTTGGCGCCACGACCCCGGGTATCCGTCACGCTGTCTTCAATGTGGCTAACGGCAAGGACAACACCGTGCTGAGGCTTGTCGAGCTCATAAACAAGATACTCGGCAAGGACATCAAGCCGGCTTTCCTGCCCCTCAGGGCCGGCGATGTGTTTAAGACGAGGGCCGACATCTCCCTGATCCGCAAGCGGCTGGGCTTCAAGCCGGTCGTCGGATTCGAACAGGGCCTTGAGCGGACCGTCGCGTGGTTCAAGGAAAAAACAGCGAAAGGATAGCTGCCGCCAGGATCTTTTAGCTTTTCCCCCCGTTTTTACCCCCCGGTAATCCCCGTTGCGTGGATCACCCCCCGAACGTCGTATTATGTCATTAAGCTGCTATCGTCAAAGATCGGGACTAGTCCCGGTCGCTTTTATGGCCGTTATACTCGGCCATACCCTTTTGCCGGGACCCCACCGGCTCCGTTCTAAAACCCATACCGGATTACGTTCCAAGGCTCAGGGATTCCTGCATCTGTCTTCCTGTGAACTGCACGACCTCATGCACCTGCCGTTTTTCGGGATGCTGGCTTTCCTGTGGGCGAGTATGTTCGTCCGGCGGGCGGCCGGACGGGATGCCGCTCTCCGCGCGTTCGTTATAACGGCGGCGTTCGGCCTTTTAGACGAACTCCTGCAGTCGCAGGTCCCTGGCAGGGACGCTTCCCTGAGGGATGCGACTCTTGATTGCCTGGGAGCGATTGCGGGGGCATTTCTGGGGGTGAAATGTTGAACAGACAGCCGGCACCATTAAGCATCAAACAAAGGATACGCGGTTTTATCGCCCAAAGGCTCTCTTCGCGGAGCTTCGGCGACCGAGACTCATTTTCAAAGGGAGGGATCATCGATTCGACAGGGGTCCTTGAGCTTGTCGCGTTCATAGAAAGCGAATTCTCCATCTCTATCGGCAGTGAAGAGATGAAGCCGGCGAACCTCGATTCCTTAGCCAGTCTGGAAACGTTCATCCAGAGAAAGACAACCGTTTAAAGCCATGGCCGTATGCTGTCTGCTTGAAAGAAGCGCGCTCAGGTCCCCCGGCAGGGTCTGCGTGACTCACGGTGACCGGTCCTACACGTACAGGGAGGTCAACGAGCTCAGCGACAGATTCGCGGTGGTCCTGCAGCAGTTGGGCTGCCGCAAAGGCGACCGGATACTCATCGCCATGGATAATTGTCCGGCCTATATCGTGGCGTTCTTTGCCGTGTTGAAACTGGGAGCGGTCGTTGTGCCGCTTCCGGTCAGGCTGGCCGGACCCGAAGTCCGCGCCCTCGTCATGCGCTGTACGCCTCTCATGGCCGTGGTGAATCCCGGCTGCGCGGCTTCGTTCCTCGAGGGGATACTGACCGTCGAGCTCGAACTGGACCGTATACCGGTCCAGACCCTGAAAAGGTCATCCTGTCCGCGGGGGGACGAGACTGCGGCTCTTTTTTTCACATCAGGCACTTCGTCAGCGCCTAAAGGCGTGCTGCTTACTCACCGTAACCTTGAGGCCAACGCTGAGTCCATCTGCAGTTATCTGAATCTCACTGCCAGTGATTCGGTGATGGCGGTCCTGCCTTTCGGCTATGCGTACGGCAACTCAGTGCTGACCTCACACATCCGGTCATGCAGCCGTCTTGTCATTGAGGAGAGTTTCCTTTATCCCGCATACACGCTCAGGCGGATAGATGAAGAGAAAGTAACCGGTTTTTCCGGAGTCCCTTCTCATTACCTGATGATGCGTTCCTGTATCGGGGGCCATAAGCTCCGTTCACTCAGGTACTTTACTCTGGCGGGAGGCGGCCTTCCCAGGGAGATCATTGAGGAATATGTCGTGTCATTCCCGCATGCCCGTTTTTTTGTGATGTACGGGCAGACAGAGGCGACAGCGAGGCTGAGTTGTCTTGCTCCCCATCTTGTCCTCAAAAAAAGGGGCTGTATAGGCAAGGCTGTCCCCGGGGTATCTCTTCAGGTGCTCAACCGGGACGGCGAGCCGGTGAAGCCGGGGGAGGTGGGGGAGATAACAGCAAGAGGTCCCAACATAATGGCCGGTTATCTGGACGATCCTGAGGGGACCGGCGAGGTCCTCAGGAACCATCGTCTTTTCACGGGCGATCTGGCCACCGTCGACGCTGAAGGTTTCATCTATTTCATCGGAAGAAAGAAAGAGATCATCAAGAGCGGGGCGTTCAGGATCAGTCCGGAAGAAATAGAAGAGACCGTCATGATGATCCCGGGGGTCGAGGAATGCGCGGCTGTCGCTGTTCCCGACAGACTTCTTAATGAAGCGGTCATGGTCTTTGTCGCCAGCTCTGATCCATCGTTGACGGAAGAATCCGTGGTCAGATTCTGCCGGGAACGCCTCTCACCTTACAAAGTCCCCCGGTCTGTCGAGTTCACCTCATGCTTCCCAAGGACCGTGACGGGCAAGATCCAGAGATCGAAGCTTTCCCCGAAAGGCAATCCGTGATGGCCGGGCGGATCCGTCTCTCCCTCATCAAGGCGGGTATCCTGCCGGTTCTGCGCGCGCTGTTCTTCCGCGACCATTTCTTCCTTCTTTCCAGGGAAACCTCCTGCATGCCCCGCCTGCCGGGTCCCCGCAGGGTCGACGTCGTGCGTGCCGGTTATCCTGATGAGTGGCAGATGAGGCTGCTGGCAGAACGCGGCGAAGAGTACTGGCGGCGCTTTGCGCAGGGGCACATCTGTTTCGTGGCGAAGGAGGATGACAGGGTCATCGGGATGGAGTGGCTGAAGTTCACGCGCAGCCATTACGAGGAACTCGATGAGTTCTCTTTCGATCTTGGGAACCAGGCATGCTGGTCGTATGACGGTTACGTTGAGCCCCGTTCCCGCATGAAAGGGGTCTGGCCGGCCTTGAAATACGCAGAGCTCCTTTACTCGAGATCCGCGGGCACAGGCAGGACCTTTTGCCTGGTAAAAGCGGCCAACAGGAACGCATATTCATCGCACCTTCGTGTCGGTTATAGTCCCCGTCACGAGGTAGTGTTCATCAGGGTGCTGTTTTTCCGGGTCCACATCTCCAGGTCACTCAGAGACGGCATCCCGTGCGGCTGGAACTGGACTTTCGGTTTCGGGAGACGGGATGCGGACAGAAGTCATTGAGGCAGAGGGAGATTTCCTGAGCCTCGGCAGGGAGTGGGACAGGCTGTTTGAGGAGGCCGGCCAGGATAATTTCTTTCTCGGCTGGCCCTGGATAAAGACATGGTGGGAATGCTTCGGGAGGTCGATGCAGCCCAGGATCATAACGGTCCGGGGATCTTCCGGCCGCCTGGAAGGGGCTGCCGCGCTGGCTATCCGGCAGAGGCGCATGGCGGGGATCGCGGTGAAGTGCGTCGAGCTCATCGGTTCCGGCAGCGAAGTGACGCCCGACCATCTCGGTTTCATCTCTCTGCCCGGGATAAGGGATGGGTTCGCCCGGACCGTCTTCTCCGAGCTGAGGAAAAGGTCCCGGGAATGGGACATGATACGCCTGACCGACCTTCAGGACGATGAAGCGGTGCGCTGTGCCGCTTCCCGCGCGTTCGGTACTCAGGCAGAGGCCGTGCAAAGAGGCATCTGTCCTTTCATCGAACTGCCGTCTTCCTGGGAGATCTACTCCGGCAGCCTCGCGCGCAGAGTCCGGTACAACATAAACAGACAGGAGCGCGAGCTGGGCAAGAGGTTCAGGGTGGACTTCAGTCTCTGCCGCGACAGGGACCAGCTGGGGCCTCTGATGGAGAAGTTCGAGGCGGCCCACAGGCAGCGGATGGCTGCGAAAGGAAAAAACGGACTCCAGGCCTCTCTTGATCCGCTTTTCTGGCATTTCCATAGACAAGTGGCGGATGAGGCATTTGACAGGGGTCAGCTTCTTTTCGGGGCTGTCACTCTTGACGGTGAGCTGGCGGCTTGCCAGTACGGTTTCTGCTGCGGGAAAAGGTTCCTGTTCTACCAGAGCGGGCTCGACCCCAGGTTCGAGGAGTTCAGTGTCGGTTTCCTGCTCACGGCGTTCATGGTCAGGGAACTGATAGGCAGGGGATTCGCCGAATACGATTTTCTGCGCGGCGACGAGCGCTACAAATTCTTCTTCACTAAATCGATCCGGCCGAACACGGAGATCATTGTGCGGAACAAGAACCTTAAGACCTTTATCGTCAGTGGGCTGTCATTTCCCCGCGCTGCCCTCAAAAAACTCATAATGCATTGATGGAAAAGATACACGTCCTGTATATAACCGACATGTTCCACGGAAAAGGGGGAGCGGAGAAGAACCTTGTTCAGCTGGTCCGCGGGCTTGACCGGGAACGGTATGAGCCGATGGTGATCGTGCTCAATCACGGAAGACTGCTCAAGGAGCTCAGGGATGAGGGTGTGTTCACGAAAGATCTCGGGTTGCGCAAGATCTACAGCCCCCGGGCGTTTGTCGAAGCGGTCCGGCTGTTCTCTCTCCTCAAGGAACGGCGGGTCAAGGTCGTTGTGACCTACCATATCGCTTCGGACCTGTGGGCTGGACTCATCGCCCGTCTGGCAGGTGTGCCCGTGGTCATCTCGAGCCGGAGGGATATGGGGTACAAGCTGAAGAGGCAGCATATCCTTGCCTACCGGCTGATGAACCGCTGTTTCGACCGGATTGTAGCCGTTTCTGAAGCGGTCAGGTCGGCGATCGTCGAGAAGCAGAAGGTCGCTCCACATAAGATGATCACTGTCTATAACGGCGTTGAGATCAATCGTTCCCCGCTGTCCGAAAAAGAGCGTGACAGTCTGAAGGACTCTCTGGCGATGGAGCGAAAAGATTTTCTTGTGATAGGCGCCACCGGGTCCATAAGGTCGGTGAAGGGCTACCTCTATTTCGTCGAAGCTGCTTCCATCGTCCTGCGTGAGTATCCTGAAGCGTATTTCCTGATAGCAGGCAGTTTCGATGATAAGCCCTACCTGGCCGAGCTCCAGCAATGCTGCAGAAGCCTCGGCATAGAAAAGAATATGATCTTCAGCGGCTTTAAAGGGAATATCCTTCAGATCGTGCAGGTGATGGACATATGCGTGAGCGCTTCACTGAGCGAAGGCATGTCGAACGCCGTGCTCGAATATATGTCATGCGGAAAGCCGGTCGTGGCCACCAGGGCTGGAGGGAATGTCGAGGTGGTGGATGACGGGATAACCGGCCTGCTGGTGGCGCCCGGAGACCCGAGGCCGCTGGCGAGAGCGATCCTGGCTCTGCTCAAGGACGGTGAACTGCGTGAGCGCATGGGAGCCGCGGGATTCCAGGCCGCGAGGTTCAAATTCTCCCTGGGTGAGATGCTCGACCGCATGGACAGGCTTTACTCTGAACTGCTTTTCAGGAAGGAAGGGCGAAGCGTGCCGGCGGGCAGGCGTTCATTCAGGGTGAAGGCGCAGGCCCTGGTGCGTGAGGCAGCAAAAAAGGCCTCGTACATGAAGGCTATGTCTTACCTGGTCAGGAGGACCGGAGGAACGGGTGAAAAGGGGCTGCGGATCCTTGCGTATCACCGCGTCGCCGTCGACTGTTTCGATCCGCTGACCATGTGCCTGCCCACCTGGCTCTTTGAACGCAACATCCTTCATCTGTGCAGGAACTACTCGGTCCTTTCTCTGGAGCAGGCGGTGCGCCTTCTCAGGGAGAAGAAGCTTCCTCCCCGCGCCATCTCGCTGACTTTTGATGACGGGTATATGGACAATCTCACCAACGCTTTTCCGGTCCTTGCCAGATATAAAGTCCCGGCCACCATATTCCTGAGCGTCGACGCGATAGAGTCTGGCGGACTTCTCTGGTATGACAGGATAGTCGAGGCTTTCAGGACGAGTTCGATGCGGTCCATAGACCTGTCGTTCTTCGGGCTTGGCGAACACCGATGGGGCAGCGAGCACGAAAAGATCATCGCCTGCAGGCGGATCGTCGTCGCTTGCAAGGCCCTCCCCAGGAAGGCCCGGGAAGAGGCTGTTGCCGCGATAGTTCAATCGCTGAAGGGCAGGCTTCCCGACCGGCTGATGATGGACTGGGACCACGTCAGGTACTTGAGCGCACGCGGGATATCGTTCGGGAGCCATGCCCTGAGCCATTCCATACTCTCTCTGATGGGCAGGGAAGAAGCTGAATACGAGATCCGCGAGTCGAAGAGGCTGATCGAGAAAAGGACCGGCCTGGAAACCTTCTATTTCGCCAATCCCAACGGCAGTGTCGATGACTTCAACGACCACGTGCTCGGCGTTCTCAGGCAGTGCGGTTACCAGGGGGCATGCACCCTGGTCCGCGGTATAAACACCGATGCCTCCAGGTATACCTTTTTCCGGTACTGCATGAGCCCCGGCATGGTGGCGGGAGTGAAGGGGGAGTATTCGCGGATGATCTTCGATCTTCATCTGTCCCCGTTGTACCAGAGGATGCGGGCGACATCCGCGGTGCAGCTGAAAGAAACAAAGCCATGAAGACGCCAAGCCTTAAAAGACGTGCCTTTGACGGCATCAAGTGGCAGGTATGCAGCAACATGGTCAGCAGGATCATCGCTACACTCGCCGTGCTTGTCCTGGCCAGGTTCCTGGGACCTTCCGTCTTCGGTCTGTACGCGCTTACGATCTCGATCGTGAACTCGTTCGAGCTTTTCAAGAGCATGGGGCTTGATACCGCCCTCATCAGGAGGGGGGACGATTTCGAGGTCGCCGCCGATACGGCCTTCTACATAATCCCCGCGATCGGCCTGTTCCTCTACGCGATCCTGTCGCTGTCAGCGCCCGCGATAGCGGCCGTGTTCCGTAACCAGGAGGTTGCTTTGACGATACGGGTGCTGGGTCTTGCTTTCGTCTGCAACTGTTTTACGCGGGTGCCGTCAGCCCTGCTCGAGCGCAGGATGGATTTCAAGTGGATATCGATCGCCGAGGCCTCGACACAGGTACTGTTCTCTGTGCTGTCGGTCGCGCTCGCGTTAGCCGGGTTCGGGGTCTGGTCTCTGGTGAGCGCGTATGTCATAAAGATGTTCCTCTACATGCTGCTGATCTGGCGATTCTCCGGATGGAGGCCGAAGTGGCGATTCTCCCTGCCAGTGGCACTGGACATGTTCAATTTCGGAAAGTTCATCTTCTTCGGGTCTCTCGTGTATTTCCTCAGGATGAACCTGGACAATCTGCTCGTCGGGGGATGTCTCGGGATCACCGCGCTCGGTCTTTACGCTCTGGCCTTCAACATCTCAAGCTTTTCGTACGATTTCTTCGGCACCAAGGTCCATCGTGTCATCTTTCCGGCTTTTGCCAGTATTGGTCAGGAAAAGGAGCAGCTTACCCATGCGTTCCTCAAGACGCTCAAATACCTTGCCCTGGTAGCGCTCCCCGTGGGCGTGGGGATAATCACTCTTGGGAATGATTTCCTGGCGATGGTCTACGGTCCCAAATGGCTTGCCGCAGGCGGCGCCTTGAAGATACTGGCGGTCGGAGGCATATTCAACACGCTTCCCGCCGGGGTGCTTTCGGTCCTTCTGGCAAAAGGAAGGTCTCTGATCAATTTCTGGATCACCGCGGTGCCGGTCATCATGTTCGTGCTGTTCATCCGTCCCGCGGGTGCTTTTTTCGGCATTGAAGGAGTGAGCGTGGTCGTAGCCCTTTCGGGCCTGGTGGCGCTGCTGATATCGTTTTTCTGGATGAGAAAGCTGCTTTCTGTATCTGTCTCACAGATCGTTTCCAGCTTCAGGACAGCTGTCTTCGCGTCCGCGGTTATGGGAGCAGGCATACAGTTGTTCAAGAACATCGTCCCGTTCCATAGAGGTCTCAGTCCCGATGCCGTCATAGCCTTCCTGCTTATCCTTCTCCTTTCCGCGGCGGTCTATGGCGGGTCAATTTTTGTCTTTGAGAGAGGTCTGATCACGGAATTCAGGGAGACGGTGCAATGAAAAGTATGGTCAGCGTCATCATCCCCGCGTACAACGCCGGCCGATGGCTGTCCTCGGCGATAGACTCGGTTTTGCGCCAGACCTACGATGAGATCGAGATCATCGTCGTCGATGACGGTTCCACCGACGCGACGGCGGAAAGCCTCAGCCCGTATTTCCTCAAGATAACCTATGTCAGGCAGAAGAACTCGGGTCCGGCAGCTGCGCGTAACAGGGGCATATCCCTGGCGCGGGGAAGGTTCATCGCTTTTCTCGATGCCGACGATCTATGGCTGCCCGATAAGCTTGAAAGGCAGGTGGATGCCCTTGACCGCGACCCCGCGGCCGGAGCCTGCCATACCAACGTCGATTTCATGGACGAGAGGGGGAACGTCGTCGATCATCCTGACGAGGGACTCGAGCAGTCAGGCATGATACTTGAGAGACTGCTGCTCTGGAAAAGCCGTGTACTGCTCTCCAGCCTGCTGCTGCGCAGGGAGTGCCTGGAAAGCACGGGAGGGTTCGACGAGACGCTGCTGACGGGCGAGGACTGGCATTTCATCATGCGCTGCGCGCGCAGGAACATCTTTGCCTACCTGCCGGAACGGCTGCTCCTGCGCAGGGAACGGCCGGATTCCCTGACGAGCAGGGCCTACGCCTCGGCCAGGAACAATACAACCTTCGAAAGCCTGCGCAAAGCTCTCGACGGTTTTCCGGAGATAGATCCCCGGGTCCGGCGCGCGGCTTTCGAGATACGATACTTTCATTACGGCTATATGAACTTCAGGAGGGGGGAATACGTGCTCGCGAGGGGATATTTCCTTAAGACCCTCGCCTGTTCGATGTTCAACATGCGTGCCTGTCTTCTCCTCATGCTGTCTATGGCGCCGTGGGTTGCGGGAAGACTGGTTCCCCGGACTCTTGCCGGAGGACGGACGTGATCGCTCAGATAAAAGGCTTGATCGACAGGCTGCTGCTCTCCCTGAGGCTCAGGAAGTACGACGAATGGACCATCGAGGATTACTTCCGGTCGCAGGGGGTACGTATCGGACACGGCAACCGCATCTACATACGTGATTTCGGCACAGAGCCCTACCTTGTCAAGATAGGCGACCATTGCACGATAACAGCCGGGGTGAGGTTCGTCACCCATGACGGCGCTGCGTGGGTGTTCAGGCGGGATATCCCGGACCTCAACATCTTCGGGAAGATAGAGGTGAAGGACAACTGTTTCATAGGCATAGGCAGCATCATACTGCCCGATGTCACTATCGGTCCTGATTCAGTGGTCGGCGCGGGTTCTGTCGTCACCCGCGACGTCCCGCCCCGCACCGTCGTAGGAGGAATACCGGCCAGGGAGATCTGCACGCTGGAGGCCTACAGGGAAAAGACCCTGAAAAAGTGGAAGGAGCTTAATCTTTCCGGGCGCAGGTCAACGTGGGAGAGGCAACTT
>JBLMZF010000109.1:0-4749 GCA_050258655.1 Deltaproteobacteria bacterium
ATCCTTCATATCTTGGTTGTCATTGCGAGGCTATCTCGTATCGTATCCGAAGCAATCTCCGGGATTGCTTCGGCCTGGCGCTGAAAGGCGCCGTCCTCGCAATGACTGTTTAAACAGTTAGAATTCGAGCTTGCGCTGCTGCCTGCAGGCTTCGTCTTTCTGCTGGCCGCTTGAACAGCGGGCGCGGTCAGACGCCCAGTCCCTGATCTGATCGATGTTCTCCTTCATCGTCACGGACAACGGCACGCTCTGTTTTATGTTCTTAAGGATGTCGTCCGTGCGGATGTCCCGTTTCTCGATGAACGCGTCATAGAGGGCGGAGATGACCGCCTGTTCGATCTCGGCCCCGCTGTAGCCGGCGCTGTCCCTGGCGAGCGCGTCAAGGTCGAACAGCGACGGGTCGCGTTTCTTCTTCTTGAGGTGGATCTCGAAGATCTGTCTGCGCTCCGCCTTCGAAGGCAGGTCGACGAAGAATATCTCATCGAAACGGCCTTTGCGCAGGAGTTCCGGCGGCAGCAGCTGGATGTTGTTGGCGGTGGCGATGACGAATACGGGGGATGTCTTTTCCTGCAGCCAGGTCAGGAACGTGCTGAAGACGCGCGCCGAAGTCCCCGCGTCGGAGAACGACGAGCTCTGCACCCCGGAAAGCCCCTTTTCTATCTCGTCGATCCAGAGGATTATCGGGGCCAGGGTCTCTGCGGCCTTGATCGCCTTGCGCATGTTCTCCTCTGACGAGCCGACTATGCCGCTGAAGACCGAGCCGATATCCAGACGCAAAAGCGGAAGTTTCCAGAGGCTCGAGACAGCTTTGGCGGTAAGGCTCTTGCCGCATCCCTGCACACCGATCAGCAGGATGCCTTTGGGCTGGGGAAGCCCGAAATCGGCGGCTTTCTGCGTGAAGGCGCAGGAACGCTTGTCCAGCCAGTCCTTGAGCACGTCCAGGCCGCCCACGTTCCCGAACTCTTCCTTCGACTCGTAGTACTCCAGCAGCTGGCTTTTTCGGATGGCCTGCTTCTTTTCATCCAGCACTCGGTCGATATCGCTCACGTCAAGCCGCTTGTTGTCGACTATGACGCGCGCGAAGGCGTTCTCCGCCTCGGAACGCGTCAGCCCCAGGGCCGCCTTGACCAGCCGTTCCTTAGTCTCGGAGGTCAGGTCTACCGTCACGTCCTGGCTGGCTGTGACGACTTCGATGATGCCGTTGAGCAGCTCGCTCATCTCGTCGTAGCCGGGCAGGTCGTAGTCGACGACCACGAATTCCTTCTCAAGCTCGATCGGGACGGTCAGGACGGGCGACAGGATGATCAGTGTCTCGTAGGTGTTCTTGAGATTGTTCACCAGGTCACGCAGCTTGCGTATGACGGTCTGGTCGGTCAAAAAGGAATGGAAATCGAGGAAGACGAACAGCGCGGCGTCAGGGTATTTTTCGACGTAGGAAAGCGCGTTGAGCGGGTCGCGGGTCGAGGCATCGACCTTCGTCGGGTCGTCCTCCAGGGTGTAGATCCCTCTTGTCACCGACCAGAGGAAAAGTTTCTTGACCCTCTTCTGCGCCATATCGCGCAGTTTCTCGAGGATACGCGCCTCCTCCCAGCTGACTACGTAGAGCAGCGGGTAACGGGCGCGTACGAGGATGTCGATATTTCTGTCGCATTTGGTTTCCATCGGTGGCCTTTCGTTATCCGCAGAGGAACTGTGCGGCAGATGGTTTTTTCGCGGCAAGCGCCCTGACCAGCGCCATATCCTTCGACCCGGCGTTGGCGATGGCGACCTCCCCTTCCTTCGTCACCAGCAGTTCGATGTACCTGGCTTTCCCGCGTCTTTTCCTGCGCATCAGACGCCTTTCGCTATGGCCATCAGCATCATCAACAGGCCGAGCCCGATCAGCAGGCACGCCATGAAGAGTTTCCCGGGGTATGTGCAGCACTTTGTGACCTGTCCGTTGCTGTCGGTGATCGACCTGACCTCGATATAGGGGACGGGCGACCTCCTGTACCAGCCGCTTACCGTCACTTCCTTGTCGATGTACTGTCCTGCCTTGAGCAGGCCGAAGAAAAAGTCCCAGAACGGTATCGGCTGGCTGTAGTCGAGGAAGATGATACCGGTCTCGTCTTTGATAACGAAATCTTCGGAATAGACCAGCCCCGGCACTCCCCTGCCGATGATCCTTCCTTTTATCCGGCATGCGACAGGCCGCACCGAAGAGACCTTTATCTTCTTCAGCAGGCCGGAGACGGTCATGTCGCGGTCGAGCCCTTCGGAATAGCTGAACAGCACGTTGACCAGGTACCCGAACCCGAACATGAGCAGGACAAGGCCGAAGTACCGCAACGGCGCAACCGGCACCATCACCTTGAAGAGCGCGAATCCTGTCAAAAGCGGCAGGACGATCGGCGCGTATTTGACGGCCAGGTCGAGGAAGAACTCGTCCCAGTATGATTCCGGCTGGCGGCGGTCAAAGAGGATGTAAGGTTCCTGGTGCATCGTCACCGCCTGTTCTGTCAGCGCTTCCAGTCTTTTGGCGATCAGAGGATGTGTCGATTGCAGCTCGCAGAGTTTTGCCCAAGGGTTCCACATATCCCATAACATCGCGCTTTTGAGCTTCTCTTTGTCTATCGAGCCGCCTAGCGACGGCGAATACGCGGTGACGGCCAGCATGTTGGCCGTGCGGTAATCGAAGATACCCAGCGGCCTGATCGCCTCCATGTTCGGATTCCGTTTGGATTCCTGTTCCGCAGCTTCCGGGGCTTTCCCGGCCAGGCCGTAGCCGATCTTGACCAGGGCCGATGAAAGCGCGTTGGGATCGCCTGTTACTTCTCCCGAAAAACGGTCGGCGAAATATTCGCGGATGCGGGAGAACCAGAGCACGATATATTCCGAGAGGATATAGAGCAGATAGGCGATGATGCCTATCATCATCCCCTGGCTTTTCCCCTTGCCGCTGCCCCTTCCCCTCGAAGAGCGCATCATCGTGCGGTAGATGTAATAGAGGATCAGTGGGACAAGTCCTGCGATGGTCATGATCAGCATATCCCAGTGTTTGATATGCCCGAGTTCATGGCCTACGACGGCTTCGATCTCTTTGGGTTCGAGCAGGTTAAGAATACCGCGAGAGATGACCAGACGCGCGTCGCCGGGCGTATGGCCGTAGGTGAATGCCTGCGGCGAGCCGTCCTCGATGATGCCGATGCGCGGGTAGGCCATCGCTTTCTGGGCGCAGACTTTCCTGATGAACTCGTTCAGGTGGCCGGGCAGGTCCTTGGGCGAGGCCCAGTCAAGACGGTACATCCAGCGCAGGGTCACATCCAGCACCATCGGGCTGAAGATGAACTGGAGGACGGCGAAGGCCAGGCCGAGGAAGAGCGTCGTGTTGATGTCGAGTTTCAGGTACAGCGACGCCGTGATCAGGCAGAACGCCAGCAGCGCGTAAAGGCCGGTGACAGTGAACGCCGAGGAGAAGATCAGGTTGCTCAGGCTCGCGTTGCCGGTCTGGAGGGCCAGCAGGTGCTGCTTGGCGGCGAGAGGATCCTCCCTCTCGGGCTCCTCCTCCATTCCCGGGTCCACGTCTATGGAAAGTTTCTTAGGGTCGACGGCGGGAAGTTTCTCCAGTTCACCGTTGTCCAGCCAGATACCCTGGGTGAGGGTATCGTATTCGACCGCTATCTCGTCGAAGATGACGATGGTCGCCATGGGGGCGCCGGTCTTCGGACTGAGGCGGCCTGAAGCGGTCGCTTTCTTGAGGGCTTCGTCTATCTGGAATCTGAGGTAGGTGGGTGTCCTGGTGAAGTGGAAGATCTCGCTTTTATCAAGCCAGATCCCCTGGCATTGCGGGCAGCGGTCGATCATCACGCCGCTGCGTGTCAGCGCGCTGCTAAGATCGACGGAAGAACAGACAGGACATTTCATCGTACTCCCTCCTGAGGATTAGGGCACTACGAGATTCTGTCGCCGGCCTTATCTTTCATCAGCTTGTACGCGACACCGTCCGTAAGCGCCTGCCATGAGGCTTCGATGATATTCTCCGATACGCCGATCGTGCTCCAGGTGTCGGCCTCGTCCTGCGACTGGATAAGGACGCGCACCTTTGCCGCGGTGCCCGCCTGTTCCTCGAGCACGCGTACCTTGAAGTCTGAAAGGTGCATCTTGGCGAGCTGCGGGTAGAACTGGAGCAGCGCTTTGCGAAGGCAGTTGTCGAGGGCGTTGACGGGACCGTCTCCCTCCGCGGCGGTATGCTCGATCTTGCCGTTGACCTTGACCTTGATGATCGCTTCAGTCGTGACCTTGCCGTCCGCATCCTTGTTGATCACGCAGCGGAACGACTCCAGCTTGAAGAAATCCTTTACCTTCTTGAGCGCCTTGTTGAGCAGGAGCTCGAACGACGCCTCGGCCGCCTCGAAATGGAAGCCTTTGAGCTCCATCTCCTGCAGGAGCTTATGGAGCTTGCGCGTCTTCGGGTCGTCCTTGGTCAGGTCGACCTTGAACTCCTTGGCGAGCAGAAGGATGCCGCTTTTGCCTCCCAGTTCCGAAACGAGGATGCGCGTGCGGTTGCCCACGGCGCCGGGGCTCAGGTGCTCATACGAGCGCGGGTTCTTCATCATCGCGTTGATGTGCACGCCGCCTTTGTGGGCGAAAGCGGAATCGCCGGCGTAGGGCTGGTTGCTCTGGTGGCGCATGTTGCTTATCTCGGCGACGTAATGCGAGACATCGGTCAGCTTGGCCAGCTGTTCCCTGGACACGCAGTCGCAGCCCAGC
>JBLMZF010000110.1:0-14247 GCA_050258655.1 Deltaproteobacteria bacterium
TCGGCCTATTTCCAGATGAAGACCAACTGGCAGCGGCAGAGGGATTACCTTGAGGCGCTTACCAACGCGCAATGGGCTATCGAATATTGCGGCAGTTCTCTTCGACAGGCTGAGGGGGGGAAGAACGCCGGCACGAAATTGACCGGCGGCGGCATAAATTTAAAGTATATGATCAACCAGTCAGGCGTGGAGCAGGAACAGTTTTTATGGAGAGGTAATACCCTCAACGCTTATGACGAACGAGGCAAGCTCTACCATTGCATAAAAGACAAGGCCGGCAGCAATCCCCCGGGTGCATGCAACGAGAGTACGATCGTGGAGGTTGCGAATCTTATTGTCGACAATCCGGGAGCGGGCAAAGCGGATGATTTCTTTCGCAGGCAAACTAATGGGCAGAATAAAGACAAATGGATCGACCTGCTGATAACCTGCGGGAAGGGCGGACAGAATGTCACCCTGTTCACCAGGGTAAAGCTGAGGAACGAAGTGCCGAAGCCATGACAGACAGGGGACAGGTCTTATTATATGTGCTTATCCTCCTGCTGTTATCCGCGGCCCTTGGCGGCGCGCTTTCCGCGATGTGGAACGTCGAGATCGTCAAGCGCTCCGCGCAGAGAGACGGAGTGCTGGCGTATTATCTTGCCCAGGCGGGGATAGAGAAGGCGAAGAACCAGTTAGGGGCCAGCGATTTCAACTGGGCCGGCTATGGGGCCTTCGGTGACGACACGTTCAGCCTTGGCGAGGGTAATGTCACCGTAAGCATCAGCCGTCCTTGGCCGAGGATAGTGGATATCAACGCTACGGGCAGGGTGAGAAATGCCACGCGGACTATCTATCTGAGAGTGGACAATCTGACTGCGTCAAAGATGGGCAAGACCTGGAGTTATGGATGGTGGGAGAGATAGGTAATGCAGACATTCGCCTATAAAGCACGGGACGCGCAGGGCAAATTGACGAAAGGCGTCATGCCCGCGGAATCCTCCGACGAGCTCTACGGCCATCTCAAGAAGCTGGGGTATTTCCTGACCGAGGCCAAGCCGGTCGTCGCCACTTCCCGGACCGTGGCCAAAATGCCTGCGATGGGCGCGGCTGACGTCATGCAGTTCACGACCCAGCTTGCGATCTCGGTCGATTCCGGCCTGCCGCTTCTGGCCAGCCTCAAGGAACTTGCCCGGACCTCGACGAAGAAGAACGTCAGGTTCGTGCTGGAAGACGTGGCGCGCAGGATCGAATCGGGAACGAACATGAGGGAGGCGCTTGCGCAGCATCCCCGCTCCTTCTCGCTCCTGTATATCTCCATCATCGAGGCGGGGGAAAGCACGGGAAAACTTCCCGTGGTGCTTAACGACCTGGCGAAGCTGCTTGAGTGGCAGATGGAGCTCCAGGCCAAGATCCAGGAAGCTTCCATCTACCCGGCGATACTTTTCCTGGTCATGGTCAGCGTCGTGGGCGTCATGATCGGGGTGGTCATCCCGAAGTTCAAGCCGATGCTCGAGGAGCTGGGAACAGGGCTTCCCGTGCCGACAATGATCATCCTTTCCCTGAGCACCTTCCTCCAGAACTTCTGGTGGCTCCTGGTCCTGCTTATAGGAGGCTCGATCGGGGGGTACATGTGGGCGAATTCGCAGGAGAAGGGGCGCTACGAGATCGACAAGATAAAGCTGTCGCTGCCCGTTTTCGGCGACCTGATCAACAAGGTCGCCCTTTCCCGGTTCTGCCATACGTTCGCGCTGTCGCTCAAGTCCGGGGTGAACGTCTTCAGCGCGCTCGGCATCGCCTCCCACGTCGTCGACAACAAGCTGATCGAGGTCTCGATCGTCAAAGCCAAGGATTATGTCAACGTCGGCGAGAAGATCTCGACCTCGCTGGAGCTGGCGTCGAAGGGCACGGGAAGGAAGTTTCCCGATATCGTCATCCGCATGATCCAGGTCGGCGAGCAGAGCGGAAGCCTCGCGGAGACGATGGAAAAAGTGAACCAGTATTACGACAAGGAAGTCCCGACCACGGTGCGCAAGATATTCGCGATGCTTGAGCCCATGATGATCGTGGTCATGGGGCTGGTCGTCGCCGGCATCGCGCTGGCGGTCTTCCTGCCGATGATGCAGATGATCACGGCAGTGGGCGGAGGATAAGAGGGGATGGCTGATCTTTTCGTCGGCATAGACATAGGCGCTTCCTTTACGAAGGCGGTCGTCCTTGAGAAGAAGCTCAAGGCGTCGCTTCTCCATTCGGCGATCTTCCCGACGCAGTACGGGCTTTCCTCGCAGGGGGAGAAGACCTTCGACGCCGTCAAGCTCGTCGAGGGGCTCACCACGATGATGCCGCTGGCCCGCTTCCGGGAAGCTTCGGTCGCGGTCAGCCTGCCCGAATCCTCGATCACCGTGCTTTCCGTGCTCCTCCCGCTGATGAGCGTCAAGGAGCTTTCGTTCGCGGCGATCAACGAAGCCAAGCAGAAGATGATCCCCACGTCGGGGCCGCACCATATCTTCGAGTGTCTTTTCCTCGGCGAGCGCAAGATAGAGGAAGTGACCAAATACGAGGTGCTCGTGGTCAGGACCGAGCGCAGAGAGGTGGAGAAGATAATCGGCGGCCTGCAGGCCGTCCTGATCACCCCGGACCTCATCACTCCCGAGCCTTTCGTCCTCTCGTCGATCGTTCCTCCCGCCGCATGGAAGAAGGACGAGGACATCGCTTTCATCGATATCGGCGCCGCTTCCCTCAACATAACCGTCTGCAGGGAGAATAACCTCGCCTTCATGCGCAGCATCGCGTACGGGACCGACGACATCATCGCCAACCTCAGCGAGAAGCTCGAGATCCCGAAAGAGCGCGCCGCCAAACTCATCAACGAGGAAAAGGGCATCCCGGAAGTCGAGTTCAACCTCAACGACAAGGTCGCGCTGGCCGAAGAGATCATGAAACAGAAATACGAGGCCGGCCTCACCGAGAACACCTCGGCCGCTCCCGAGGTTAACATGCTGGAGCTGCGCATGCACTGGCAGCCGCACATCGAGAGGATCCTGCAGGAACTGCGCCGTTCCCTTTCCTTCTACAAGGACCAGTCGCGCGGCAGGCGGATCGAACGGATGTATTTCCTGGGCGGCGGCTGCAGGATACCGAACCTGGTGACCACCTTCTCGAAATATATCGGCGGGCAGTGCGAGATGATCAACCCGTTCGCCGAGCTCAAGCCCGAAGCGAAGGGGCCGGCGGACGTAGCTGCTTCCGTCATCTTCGCCAGCGCTGCCGGCATGGCCGTTTCCCTTCTCCATAAGCAGGGACCCAAGACGCCGCAGCACACCGTCAATTTCCTCCCGAAGGAGTTCAAGAGGAGGCATGCGAACAGGCTGGTCAATATCGGCTTTTATTTCCTCATGTCGCTCCTGATCCTGGGGCTCGGCGGATTCGTCCTGACCGCCCTGATAGCGAATGTCCTGGCCCGCGAGAACATAAAGAAGCTTGATTTCCAGATCGAGTCGTTCCAGAAGAAGCAGAAAGAGCTTGTGGCGCTGGTGGATCTGGAGAAGAATCTCAAGCAGAAAAAGGCGAAGATAGCGTCGTTGAGAGCGGCGCAGGCCGATTTCCCCTCGTTGTTCCGCCGTCTGTCCGGGGCGCTTCTTCCGGGGATGCTCCTGACCCGCGCGGAGTTTTCTTCCGGCAAGCTCACGCTTTCGGGCCGCGTCTATGCGGATTACGAGAGCGGCGTGGAGAAGCTCGATACGCTCAAGAAACGGATGGCCGATGAGGGCTTCCAGGACATCAAGGCGACCCCGTTGATGCTTGAGACGATCTCTTCCCCTACAGGTGAGACTGAAAAGAAATGGCGGAACTTCGACATAACGGCAAAGGCGGCGGCTAAAAAATGAAGAAATTCCTCGGTAAGACAATCCTGGTCCTGGTCGCCGCGGCGCTGGGCGTTTCCGCGTTCCTGACGTACAAGGAAAGCTCGGCGCTGAAGGAGGAATACGAGAAGAAGCAGGAAGAAGCGGCGCAGACCGACAGGGACCTGAACCGTCTCAGTGAACTCAAGAAGCAGGCATCGGCGATGGGACGGGAGACCAGGGAGGCGCTGTACGTCATTCCCGAAGGCGAGAAAATGCCTTTCGGCCTGTTTAGGACGCTGAGCTGGATGGGCGGAAAGCTGGGTTTCAGGGAGATCGCCATCGATATGGCGGCGGGAAAGGAAAAGGGGACACCCGATCCCCAGCCCCTGCATTTCACCATGAAGTTCGAGGCCCGTTTCGAGGATTGCATGACGTTCATGAGGAAGCTGGCGGCGCTTAAGCGGTACGTCTGCGTGGAGGGAGTGCTGGTAGAGCGGGACGACGCGAAGGTCCCGTTCCAGAGGGTTTCGCTGTCGATGGTTGCGTATTCGTGGAAGAAGTAGCTCGTCGTGGAGGGCAGTAAAAAAACCTTGACAATGGAGGAAGGTATGTTAAACTCAAGCCCAAAGGAGGACCGCATGAACAAGAAAGGTTTTACTCTTATTGAACTCGTCATGGTCATCGTCATTATCGGTATTCTCGCAGCCGTGGCTATCCCGAAATTCGTCAGCCTCAGAAAGGACGCTCAGAGGGCGACCTGCCAGTCTGACGTCGGCGCCATCAGAAGCGCGCTCACCGCTTTTTACGCTCAGTTCAACATGAATAACAGCTGCCCGGATGTCGGCAACAATACCTCCTGCAACATGGATTCCGGATATCCCTCGGCTGACCAGCTCAAGTCGAACACCTCGTTCTTCGGCAGGACCTACTTCACTGACGGGCGTCTGCCCAAGTTTGAAGATATCACCAGCAGCAACGCTACCTGGGGCGAAGCCTACAATGACACCACCGGTGCCATCGACATGGATACGATCTGCCCTTAAATGAATGACAGTAAAAAGGCCCTTCGGAAGACTCCGGAGGGCCTTTTTGCTTTCAGCGCATCAGGGATGTTTGCCAGCCGTTTTTCTCTTAGGGTTTAATTTTGTTCAATTTGATATTGAAGCCTGCTGAAGCTTTCTGTCCACTTTTCTAAATACCGGGAAAAGCGAAGGTTAGGTGCTATTATTTTTGCTTGACATTGGAGTGTGGTAGTTTATAATCTCCCTAAGAGGAAAAGTCCGAAATGAAAAAAATAATGATTGTCGATGACGCTTTGTTCATGCGGCAGATGCTTGGCAAGATCCTCATCGCCGAAGGCTACGAGATCTGCTGTGAAGCGGGCTGCGCGAAGGAAGCGGTCGAAAAATACAAGCAGTTCAGGCCTGACCTGGTGACGATGGACATCGTCATGCCGATGATGGAGGAGCTTGACGGTATCGGCGCGGTCAGGGAGATCTGCAAGATAGACCCCAAGGCCAGGATCCTCATCTGTTCGGTCATGGGCCAGCAGTCGCTTGTCGTCGAGGCGATACGGGCGGGCGCAAGGGATTTCGTGATGAAGCCGGTGCAGCCGGCCCGGCTGCTCCAGGCGGTAAAGAACGTGCTGCAAGCGGAGTAGAAGTGGAAGAGCTGAAATTCTCCGATATACAGAAGGACGCGTTGAGGGAGATAGGCAACATCTGCGCCGGCAACGCGGCCACCGCCCTGTCCCAGCTCCTCGACAGGAAGATCGATATCGTCGTGCCGCGGATCCTTTTCCTCCCTATCGAACAGGTCCCGGAGGCGGTGGGGGGCAACGACAAGCTCGTCGTCGGGCTCATGCTGCGGGTCCTCGGCGACCTTCCCAGTAACATCATCTTCATCTTCTCCCAGAGGGACGCCCTTGTACTGGCTTCCCTGATGACCGGCAAGCAGCCTTCGGAAAGCCGCGTCATCTCCGACATCGAACGCTCCGCGCTCAAAGAAGTCGGCGTGATCCTCGCCAACGCGTACCTGGGCGCCCTGGGGTCGTTCGTGGGGCTGGGCCTCGTCCCGACCGTGCCGGAGCTGATCATGGACATGGCGGGCGCGATCGTCGATTACATCCTGATAGACCTCAGCTGCAAATCCACCTTCGCGCTCCTGGTCGAATCCGAGTTCCAGGAGCCAACGGCGAAAGTGACAGGGCATTTTTTCCTGATACCCGATCCCGAAGGTCTTGAGCTGATGCTCAAGGCCATCGGAAAATAAAAGGACTTGTATGCAGGATAGCTACAGGGAACTGTTCCTCTCAGAATCGGAAGAGTATCTGGGCAACATCAGCAACTGCCTGGTCAAGCTCGAGGAGAAGCCCGCAGACCCCGTCCCCATAAACGAGATCTTCCGCTGCGTCCATACGCTTAAGGGCATGTCGGCGACCATGGGTTACGACAAGCTGACGCAGCTTACCCATTCGATGGAGGACCTTCTCGACGAGCTGCGCAACAAGCGTAAGAAACTGAGCCCCGAGATCATGGACACGCTGTTCGCCGCGGTCGACATCGTAGAAGGGCTTTTCGAGGAGATCAAGGCGAAGAAGGAATCGACGACCGACATCGCCGAGATAACCGCCCGGCTCAAGCGCCTGCTTGGGACCGAACCCGTCGAGACCAAGCAGAAACCCCATATCGAGATAGAGGAGAAGCGCGAGGCCCTGAAGGTGGCCAGCTCCAGTTTCAGCGCCGCCGAGCTTAAACGCATCCATGGCGCCGAGAAAGGCAGCGATATCCTCTTTATCTCCATCACGCTCAGCAAGGACTGCGTGATGAAGGAGGCGCGGGCCTTCCTGGTCATCACCAACCTGCGCAAGCTCGGGGAGATCGTCAAGGCGGATCCTCCGGTCGACGACCTCAAGGAAGGGAAGTTCGATCTCTCGTTTTCCATCTACCTGCTCAGCAAGGAGCCTGCCGCCGTCGTCAAGCAGGAACTCCTCAATATATCCGAGGTCGCGGAGGTCCAGGTCTCCTCTGTAGAGATGCCCGCCGAGAACACCGAGGCGCAGTCATCCCCCGCTCCCGAAGCGGGCGCGGCCCCGCAGGCCGAAGGCGCAAAGTCCCCAGCACCCGTCTCCCCCACATACGTCAAGAAGATACAGAGCATGCGCATCCCGGTCGAGCGGCTCGACAAGATCATGAACCTGATGGGAGAGCTTGCCATCGCCAAGATACGTCTCGTGCAGATCGTCCAGACGATGAAGGACGAGGCGCTCGAGGAAGTGAGCTTTTCCCTCGACCGTCTCACCTCCGCCCTCCAGGACGAGGTCATGCAGACCAGGCTCCTTCCTGTCGCCTATATCCTCGACGCGTTCCCCCGGGTCGTCAGGGACGTCTCGCGCAAGCAGGAAAAGGACGTGGAGCTTGAGATCACGGGTTCGGACATCGAGCTCGACAGGATGGTGCTCGACGAGATCAGCGACCCGCTGCTGCATCTGCTCAGGAACGCGATCGACCACGGGCTGGAGGCGCCCGAACAGCGCAAGGCGCTCAAGAAGAACCCGAAAGGGAAGGTCTTCATCAGGGTCTCCAGGCAGAAGGGGCAGATCTACATCGAGGTGGGTGACGACGGCCGGGGCGTGGATTTCGAGAGCGTCAAGAACGTCGCGCTCAAAAAAGGGCTGATCACCAGGGACGAGGCCGCCGGGATGGACGAGAAGAAGATCCTCGACCTGATCACGCTCCCGGGCTTCTCCACGTCCCAGACCATCACGGACATTTCCGGACGCGGCGTCGGACTCGACGTCGTCAAATCGAAGATAGAGGCCCTGGGCGGGCGCGTGGATTTCGAGACCCAGAAGGGCGAAGGGTCGCGGTTTATCCTGACCCTGCCCCTGACGCTGGCGATCATAAAGGCGATGCTGGTCAAGGTCGAGGAGGAGATCTTCGCGATCCCCCTCATGAACATACGCGAGACGATAAAACTGCAGGCCAAGGAGATCAGGTATCTCCAGAACTTCGAGGTCATCAAGGTGCGCGAAGAGGTCATACCGGTCATACGCCTGAACAAGGAGCTTGCCATCGCCAAGGCAGCGGTCACCGGCGAAGAGCAGGAGAAGGATAACCGTATCTCGCTGGTCATCGTCGAGTACGGGAAGAAGGCGCTGGGGCTGGTGGTCTCGCAGGTCATCGGTGAGCAGGATATCGCGGTCAAGCCCCTGGGCTCGCTGATCAAGAGGACCAAGGGCATCGCCGGCGCCACGATCCTCGGCGACGGCAGGGTCGCGCTGATCCTCGATATCATGAGCTTAAGGTAACAGGGAGAAAGCATGGAGCAGTTTAGCCTGAGCAAGGAACAGTTCGATGTGCTCAAGGAGATCGGTACGATCGGCGGCGGCAGCGCGGCTACCGCGCTCAGCCAGATCCTCAAGCGCCGCGTATCGATCGAGGTCCCCCAGGTCAAGCTGGTCAGCGCCGACCGCATCTCAGCGTCCGAGTTCCTGATCGCGCCCGACGAGCTGGCGATCGCCGTCGAGATGAGCATCCTCGGCGCCCTCCAGGGAGGGATGCTCGTGCTGATCTCACAGAAGAGCGGTCTGTCGCTGATCGACCTTATCATGAAGAGACCTTCCGACTCGTCGCAGCTCCTGAACCTTCTCGAGGTCAACGCGCTCTCGGAAAGCTCGCATATCCTGTGCTGCGCGTATCTCAACGCGATAGGCGAGCTCCTCAACCTGCACCAGCTGATCGGCTCGATACCGCAGACCAAGGCGGACAGGATGGACAGGCTGAACCTCCTTTTGAAGAAGAAGTTTACCAGCGATGAACAGAGCTATATCCTGCCCATCGAGAACAATCTTGTCATTGAGGATGTGCAGGTGAGTCTCTTCGTCATATTCCTTCTGAGCCATGATTCTATCAGGAAGATACTCAATATCATAGGGGTCTGATGCAGGGGTTGTTCGCGCTCGACATAGGGACTCGCAAGGTGATGGGGCTTCTGTGCCGCCGGACCGATGACGGTCTGGAAATGACGGACATGGAGGTTATCGAGCATTCCACCCGCTGCATGCTCGACGGGCAGATCCACAGTATCGAGGACGTCGCGCGCACGGTCATGCGTATCCGCGAGCGGCTGGAGAAGCGGCTTGGTTCCGCGCTTTCCGAGGTCGGCCTGGCGGTGGCGGGCCGCAACCTGACGACGTATAAGGGGACTGTTTCCCGGGAATACCCGGTGCCGGAAGAGATAACGCCGGCCCTGCTCAAGGACATCGAGCTTGAGGCGGTCGACTCGATCGCCTCGGGCGCGGGAGTGGCCCTTTCGGATTTCTACTGCGTGGGATACAGCCCGGTCTTCTATGAGATCGACGGCAACAGGATCAGCGATCCGGCCGGCCACAGGGCGCGCAGTATGCGCGCGCAGATCATCGCCACGTTCCTGCCGCGCATCGTTCTCGACAGCATCCGCGCGGTGCTCGATAAGGCGGGGCTGAAGGCAACCAATATCACGCTGGAGCCGATCGCCGCGATCAACGCGATCGTCCCTCCGGAGCTGCGCAACCTCAACATCATCCTCGTCGATATCGGGGCGGGGACGTCGGATCTGGCGCTGGCGCGCGACGGCCAGGTCTTCGCCTACGGGATGGTCGCCGAGGCCGGGGACGAGATCACCGAGTTCATCTCCGGACATCTGCTCTGTGATTTCGCCAACGCCGAGAAGATCAAGCGCCTCGTGGAGACTTCCGCCAAGGGCGGTATAGATTACGTGGATATCTGGAACAGGCCGCGGCAGATCGAGGCCGGGGCGCTCAAGGCGCTTATCCTGCCGGCCGTGAAAAAGCTCGCCGGTTCCATCGCGCGGACCGCGATGGAGCTCAACGGCGGCGCTCCGCAGGCTGTGGTGCTTGTCGGCGGAGGAGCCCTTACGCCCGATCTTATCCCTGAACTGGCTTCCGCGTTCGGGCTTCCCCAGTACAAGGTGGGGATCAGGCTCCCGTCGCTTATCGGCGGTGTCGCTGACCGCACCGGGAAGCTGGGAGGTTCCGAGGCGGTGACGCCGATCGGCATCGCGCTGATGACCGAGAAGGCTCAGGGGCTGCGGTTCATCGATGTCGAGGTCAACGGCCGCGTCGTGAGCCTGCTGGATTTCGAGCAGAAGAAGGACGTTCTGGGGGCGCTGACGCTCTCGGGACAGCTCTCGGGGCAGAAGCTTCACGCCCGTCCCGGACTGGCGCTGGTGTTCTCGGTGAACGGACAGACCAAGATCGTCAAGGGCACGTTCGGCGAGCCGGCGAAGATAACGCGCAACGGCGCGCCGGTATCGTCGCTTTCCGAGAAGATCGAGAACGGCGACAGGATAGATTTCGAAGGGGCCGTGGACGGCGTGGACGCGTCGGCCCGGATAAAAGATATCGTCGAGGCCAGGCCCGTCCAGGCGTTCGTCAACGGACAGGGGCTCGATCTCTGGCCGCAGGTCCTCGTCGATTCGGTCCCCGCGGCGCTGATTTCCCCCGTGAAAGACCGGGCGGTCATCGAGGTGAGAGCTCCCGCGGTCTCCCAGGCGCTGGAGATGGCGGGGGTGAAGGTCGAGAACCTTTCCCAGCGCCAGGTCCTGGTGAACATAAACGGGGTGCCGAAGATACTGCCCCAGAGGAATTTCGCTGTCCGGCTCAACGGTTCCGTCTGCGACCTGGATACCCCGTTGTCCCCGGGCGACAGAGTAGACTTCTCGTCTGAAGTGATGACCTATTACCGCATCAGCGACCTTGTCGATGTCCCGCGCGACGTCGAAAGGCTCTCAGTGGACGTCGACGGCAGAGCTGTCGAGCTGACCGTCCGGAGCTGCCAGGTGTACATGAACGGCCAGCAGGTCGATCCGAACGAGTTCATCATTGACGGCGCCGACATACGTGTCATGCGCGCCGGCGACCGCGGGGTCATGCTGTCGGAGATATTCAAATACGTCGACGTCGACGCACGGAAGATCAGGGGAAAACGCCTGCGGATATTCGTCAATGACGTGCCCGCCGGCTTCACGACCCTCCTCACCGAGGGATCGCGGGTCCGCATAGTTTTCGAAGAACGCTAAGCGAAAGGAAGATGCGCGATGAAGATATCTAATTACATGGAAGAGGTCGTGCAGGACGAGCTCGAACAGCTTCTGTCCGAGCGGGATGACGTCTGCAAGTGCCAGCGGTGCAAGTATGACATGATGGTCTACGCGTTGAACAGGCTTCCCCCGAAGTACGTGATCACCGACAGGGGCCGCCTGTACACCAAGCTCAAGGAGCAGGAGCTCCAGTTCAAGGCTGACGTGGTCAAGGAGCTGACCAAGGCGATCAATTTCATCAGCAAGAATCCCAATCACTGATGATTGATGATGGAAGACCTGAAGGAGAAATTCCCGGACCAGGAGCTGTTCAAGATACTGCGTTTCATAAGCGAGAAACGCGGGGTCGATCTCTCTTCATACCGCCGGACTTTCGTGGACCGGCACCTGCGGTCCCGGCTCATGGAGACGCACAGCGGGAACGCGATGGAGTATATCGCGCTGATGAAGGACAATCCCGAGGAGCTTGACAAGTTCCTCGACGCTCTTTCGATAAACGTCACGCATTTCTTCAGGGACAAGGATGTCTTCGAGTCTCTGAAGGAAAAGATCATCCCGGACATCCTGAAAGGGAAGGACACGGGGACCGAGCGCAAGCTGATCAGGGTCTGGTCTGCAGCGTGCGCGTCCGGCCAGGAGCCTTATTCGATCGCGATGCTGCTCGACGAGGCGGTCCGGGGCAGGGACAACCTGCTGATCCGCATCTGGGCGACCGATGTGGACCAGGACGCGCTGGACAAGGCAAAAGAAGGACGGTACGACGAAGAGGACATCAAGGAGGTGCCGCCCCGGTTCATCGACAGGTATTTTATCCGTGACGGCGGGATGTATGTGGTCAAGGACGAGCTCAAGTCGCTGGTCCGGTTCGAGAAGCACAATCTGATCACCGGCGAGCCGCTCAAGTTCATGGACGCGGTGTTCTGCCGCAATGTGATGATCTATTTCAACCGTGAACAGCAGGAGGCCCTGATGGCCAAGTTCGCCGCGGCGCTCAACTCGAAAGGGTATCTGGTGATCGCCAAGGTGGAAAGCGTCTGGGAGAAGGACCTGTTCGTTCCCGTCGACCATATACGGAAGATCTACAGGAAGATACTGTGAAGTCGCAGACTGTGAAGCTGCTAATGGAAAGGGAGGTACAAAAATGTCAAGGGTGTTGGTAGTCGATGACGCGCTTTTCATGCGGAGGATGCTCTCGGATATCCTCAAAAAAGAGGGTATCGAGATCTGCGGGGAGGCGGAGAACGGGAAAGAGGCGATCGAGAAGTACCAGCAGTTGAAGCCCGACCTCGTGACGATGGACATCGTCATGCCCAAGATCGAGGAGATCGACGGTATCGGCGCCGTTAAGGAGATCATCAAGGCCGATCCGCAGGCGAAGATCATCATGGTCTCGGCCATGGGCCAGCACTCGCTCGTCGTTGAGGCTATCCAGGCGGGGGCAAAGGACTTTGTCACGAAACCATTCCAGCCGTCGAGGGTCATCGAGGCCGTCAAACGCGCGCTGGGGGGATAACAGGAAAGGGTCATGGAAGAGAATATCATCGAAGTGCAGATGGCGGATCTGCAGATAGCCAATCATCCTCCCGCTGTCCTTGTGACCCGGGGGCTCGGCTCCTGCCTCGGCATCACTTTCTATGATCCCATCAAGAAGATGGGGGCGATGGCGCACGCCATGCTCCCGGACATAGAAAAGGCCAAGACGAAGACGAATCCCCATCGTTTCGTCAACTCCTGCATCATGGAAATGGTCCAGGAATTCGAGAAACGGGGCTGCCAGAGGCAAAGGATCGTCGCCAAGCTTTTCGGCGGCGCGCATATGTTCAGTTTCATCAACACCGACAGTGTGCTGAACGTGGGGCAGAAGAACATTGAGATGGCTTTATCGTTACTTAAGGAGCTCGGCATCAAGGTCGCAGGCCAGGAAGTCGGCGGCACGTTCGGCCGGACGATCGAATTCAACGTCGAAGCGGGAACCGTGCTGGTCAAGACGATCTCCTGGGGCGAGAAAGAGGTCTGATGGACAAGATCCGTGTTCTTGTCGTGGACGATTCGTTTCTGATGAGACGCATCATCTCCGACATCATCGACAGCGATCCGGAGCTCGAGGTGGTGGGCAAGGCCAAGGACGGCGCTGATGCCCTCCAGAAGGCCGCCGACCTCAAGCCCGACGTCATGACGCTCGATATCAATCTCCCCCTGATGGACGGGATCGACGTGCTGCAGCAGCTGATGAAGAAGCAGCCTACCCGTGTCATCATGCTTTCGGCATATACGCGCGCAGGTGCAACGGCCACAATGAAGGCCCTTGAACTGGGCGCGGTGGATTTCATAGCGAAGCCTTCAGGCGAGATCTCTCTGGGGCTGGACAAGCTCAAGAGCGAGATCGTCAGCAAGATAAAGCTGGCGTCCAAGGTCGACCTCGACAAATATCTCTCTTCGTTCCGCATCGCTCCTCCTGCCGAGGCGATGGGCGTGCCGGGTATCAGGAAGGTCGTGGTCATCGGCGCCTCCACGGGCGGACCGAGGGCGGTCCTCGATATCATGAAAGACATCCCCGCCGACCTCAAGGCGGCGATCCTGATCGTCCAGCATATGCCCAAGGGCTTCACAGTGAGTTTCGCGGAACGTATCTCGTGGCAGTCGGGAGTGCGCACCAAGGAAGCGGAGCCGGGCGACGCCGTTGTCACGTCCCGCGCGCTGGTCGCCCCCGCGGGCTTCCATATGGTCATAGAACGTCAGGAGTCCGAGGCGGTGGTGCGTCTCACGCAGGACGCCCTGGTGAATTTCGTGCGTCCCTCGATCGACGTGACGATGCTCTCGGTAGCCGACCTGTTCGGCAAGGACGTCATCGGCGTCATCCTCACCGGTATGGGCAAGGACGGGACGGAAGGGGTGCGCAGGATAAAGGAAAAAGGCGGGAAGGTCATCGTGCAGGACGAGGCGTCCTCAGTGGTATGGGGGATGCCCAAATCGGTCGTCAAGGAAGGCCTGGCCGATTCGATCCTGCCGCTTTCCCAGATCGCCGGCGAGATAATCAGGTTATCGCAGCAGTAGGGCCGGCAATAAAACTGAAAGGAAATCAAAGGGTTCGCCATGGACGAACAGAGAATGACACCGTACCAGCTTGACGCGCTCAAAGAGATAGGGACGATCGGTTCCGCGACGGCCGCTACCGCTCTGGCTGACATGATCGCGGCCAAGGTCGAGATCGCGGTGCCGGAGGTCAGCCTCGTCCCCATCGAGAAGATCGCCAATCTCCTGAGCGGGGCGGAACGCCTGTTCTTCGTCCTCGATATGGAGATCAAGGGAGATATAGGCGGCC
>JBLMZF010000111.1:0-25715 GCA_050258655.1 Deltaproteobacteria bacterium
CCCCTCATGACCGGCGCCATCAGGAATGCCGCTGTACGTGTGCACGCTGCCGTCGTCGATTATCGTCTTGTTCGCGGCGGCGTCCACGGTCACTGTCACCACTGCCGCGCCCTGGATGATCGTCAGCACCTGGCGGTCAGAGCCGTCCACTGACAGCGCGATAGATGCATCATCGGTATGCTGGCCGTGATTACCGCGGATTTATATCCCCCCCACGACGTTCTCTCCGCTTGTGGGGACCCGGATGCCGCTGCCCGGATCGCTGCTTCCTCCCAGAGCCGTCTTTTTGAGCTCATCCATGGAGAGTGCAGAGGAAAGCGGGATACGAGCCGATCCCCTCCGGAAGCCTTTCTCGAAAACTGGGACATCCACCTGACCGTTCTGGACGTCGTCGATCTGCCTGCCGCGCCCGTTATCGAGATAATACGCGTTCTGAAGACGCTGTGACGCGTCCTGCGTAAAACGGGCGGAAGGGTTCCCCGCGAAGCAGAAGCTCTCGTTGGTGTGGACCGGGCCGTTGAAACGGGCGTTGTCGGTGAACCACACCGTCGTACCTCCCGGAGTGTGATGATGGCACGTGAAAAGAGCATATTTCGCGAAGTTATCGCGTCTGACGACCACCATGAAGTCATCTGCCAGCCTCTTCATCTTCCCCTCCGATTCGATCGAATAGGAGTAGTAAAATCTAAAGACCTCTTGTCCGGGGCTGCCGGTCGGAGGCCGCGCGGCGCGGACCCTGATACAGGCGGCTGTGTTCCTGCCGGGGACCGCCGCCACGGTAAGCACCGCTTCATCCCCGTTGACCGCGAACTTTTCGCCTCCTGCAGGCCAACAGTTATCCCGAAAGAAACCAAGCGTGTCGTTGGCGGCCACATATCCCTGAAAATAAGCCGGATCGTCAAAGAGCTTGACCTTTGAAGCAAGATGCAGCGCTACGCGTTCCCTGAGCTCGGAAAGCCCCCGATCCACACCGGCTTCAGCCTGGTCCTCAGCCCCGGCGGCGGATCGCCTGCAATCGGCAGCCCTCTTTTCGGCTGAAAGCAGCAGGCCCGTCAGCACCGGGACCGCTATGGCGATGATCAACAGGACTTTCTTTTTGCTGCAAGTCGAGATCGACATCAGTTCTCAGGGATGCGCGTGAAAGGGTTGAAGGCGAGGAACAGGCCGGACAGGCAGAAAGACTAAGATTAAGAGAACGGGACAAAATGATCCGCCTGAAAGCCATTTCCCTCCTTATTCCCCCGGACCGCAGACCTCGGCAGTGATCGAACCGCCCGTGGTCACGCGGTAGATCGCCGTACCTGTAAGCCGGCAGCGCGACGGTGAAGCTGTGCACGAATACCCGTTTGCCTCCGTTATCCGGCAATCGAACACGTACCCTTTCTGGGTCCCCATCTGCGTGTACGCCCTGTCTATATACGGAGGCTCCGACTCGAACAGGGCTGAGAGGTTCCCGGGGTACATACCCAGGTGGTCCTCCGCGTAGTTCTCAAGCGCGGTAGAGACCAGTCTGAGCGTATCCTTGGCGTTGGCCTCATCCTGTGCTATGTTCCAGAGTATCAGATGCTCTATGGAGAACCGCAGCGCAAGGCCGGCCAGCGCGATGATGATCATGATCGTGACGAAAGTCAATCCTGCGGATCTGCGCATGACTTTAAAATAAACACCCGCACCTACGTACATAGGTGCGGGTGTTTACTCGATTCATTAGTCGGGTTAGTCGAGAGGCTGGTCGGTCGCGCCAGCATCACCGGTGGAGTTATACCTGATGACCCCTGACGTGTCCACGAAGAACCGGCGGACGCCGGTCGTGTTCACGGTCTGGGGAATTGCTGTCGCTGTGAAGCCCGTAGAGCCGGCAGGAGTGCCGCTCCCGGTCAGACTGAACGTGTATCCCTGCTTTGTACCACTCGCCAGTACTGAATCTATGTACGGCGGGTTGGTAGTGGACAGATCGGTCAGCTGGGTCGGATAAAGCGGACCCGCAGCCCTGTACGTATGGGCCGCCGACGCGATGGTCTTGAGTGCCGCGATAGCGGTCGATTCGTTCGCCGCAAGGCGGGCTCTGAGCAGGTTCGGGATCGCGATTGCAGCAAGCAACGCGATGATGGCGACGACGATCATGATTTCGACGAGAGTAAAACCCCGTTTATTCCTCATGACGTTTCCTCCTTTAGAAGGTGTGTTACTCGCGCCTCTTATGATTTGTATGATGATAACCATACCGTTACAAGAGGCATTTTCCCACCACTTTGCCCGTCACCTTTTGCTTGGTTATACCACCCCCTTCCGTTCTTGTCAAGCTAATTTGTCAAAGAACTTTGACATAACCTGCTTCTCCATAAGGAGTACTGACAAAGCCGTTAGAGGGATAAAACAAAAAAACCTTGAGGTAAAACTCCACTCAAGGTTTAGTTTCACCTCTTTGGCAACCGGGCGGTCTTTCGCTCCGGACACCCGGCGTTGATTTGAATTACGCCGGTGTTTCGCCCGTGCTCAAGATCCTCTGGCTTTGCCCCTTCTCCGGCTATTGCCGGGAAGAGCCCGCCAGCTTACGGCGGGGTCCCAGGATCGCTCCTGGTTTGCTCTTATCAGTAGGCAGTATAAGCATAGCACATAACCACTTGAATGTCAAAGAGCCGACGTTTCGCTTGACCTTGCTGTCTCTTTGTTTCCCTGCGAGAGGGTCAGTCTCACGAAGAATATAACATACCGCCGGCCGCTTGTCAACCTGCCATTGACTTTTTTTCCCTTATATATTGAATAAGAGATTAATATATAATAGGTCAGTGAACAAAAAACCCGCGCCCCTTGCGGAGCGCGGGTTTTCCGGTAGCACTTACGTCTTAGTCCAACGGAGAATCGGTAGCACCGGCATCACCGGTGGAGTTATACCTGATGACCCCTGACGTATCCACGAAGAACCGGCGGACGCCGGTCGTGTTCACGGTCTGGGGAATTGCTGTCGCTGTGAAGCCCGTAGAGCCGGCAGGAGTGCCGGTCCCGGTCAGGGTGAACGTATACCCCTGCTTCGTGCCGCTCGCCAGTACTGAATCTATGTACGGCGGGTTGGTGGTGGACAGATCGGTCAGCTGGGTCGGGTAAAGTGGACCCGCAGCCCGGAACGTATGGGCCGCCGACGCGATGGTCTTCAGAGCCGCGATGGCGGTCGATTCGTTCGCCGCAAGACGCGCCCTGAGCAGGTTCGGGATCGCTATAGCCGCAAGCAGAGCGATGATCGCGACGACGATCATGATCTCTACGAGCGTGAAACCTTTGTTGCGCCTCATGCTCTCCTCCTTTTAGGATGTTATAATAACTTCTCCCACACGCATACTACCATACTTTTCGTCCTTGTCAATCACGAATTGACTTTTCTTCCTTTCCCACCCTCCTCTCTAGGCCAGGGGCTGATCCGCCGCCGTAGCGCTGCCGGTGGCATTGAACCTGATAACCCCTGACGTATCGACGAAGAACCTGCGCACTCCGGTCTGGTTGATCGCCTGCGGTTCCGCAGTTGCCGTAAAGCTCGCGGAATTGCCGCTTAACGTGAAGTCGTATCCCTGTTTATGCCCGCTGCCGAGGACAGAATCGATATACGGCGGGTTGGTGACCAGATCCGAGAGGTCTGCCGGGTAACCGGCGGTGTTCGAGGACGTCCTGTACGTATGAGCGGCCGAGACCAGCGTCCTGAGATCGGCTATCGCCGCCGCCTCGTTGGCGGTGATCCGCGCCCTGATCAGGTTGGGGATCGCTATAGCCGCAAGCATGGCGATGATCGCCACGACGACCATTATCTCGACCAGGGTGAAACCGTTCCTGGCTTTCATTACCGCACCTCCTTATGAGATATGAAAGTATGATGACACCTGACGTAAAGTCCCCGCGCTGCGCTCTCCTCACCTCCTTTCTCTCTGTCAAAGAACAAAAAACCCCGAGGCAAAAGTCACACCCGGGGTTGCAGTTTTTTCACCTCTTTGGCGGCCGGGCTATGTCCTCACGCGGGGAGACACCCGCGCAGTACATCCCTCAGCTTTGCCCCATCACCGGCTATTGCCGCGATGAGCCCGCCAGTCGACGGCGGGGCCCCGGGATCGCTCCCGGTTTGCCTTTTCAATAGGTACTAAAAGCATAGCACATTATTCGAAGAAGTCAAAAAGACGGACCTAAGCCGTTACCGGCTGCCCGGATGCGGAGGGTAGTAACTCTGGGAGAAATCGGTGCGGGATTCGGGGAAAGCCTTGAGCCTGAAGACCACCCAGAAGGAAAGGCCGCTGGTCTTGTCCTCGGTGACGCGGAAATCCATGAACCAGCAGTGGAGGTCGCGGGTAAAGCCGTACTCCTGCCTGAGCATGCCTTTTGATATGGACTGCGAAGGGACGTCCTTGAGTTCATACCGTTCGTACACGTGGAACGTCCACTTCGGGTTCAGCATCCAGTCGAGTCCGGACGTCAGCTCGCTGCCTCCCTTATACTGATACCTCTGCCCGAAGCCCCACCGGGTCCTCGGATCGAGCTGGAAATTGATGTCGTAGTCGGCGGTCGTGAAGCGGCCGGAGCGGTCATTGTAATCCGCATCGCCGATGAAAGAAAGCCACGAGTAAGGGTAGAACTCGAGATTGAAGAGGATATCGTCCGAAAGCCTTCCCCTCGTCGGAGCGTCGGTGAGCGGGTCCCTGCTGTAGATGATATATCCGGTGTTCACGCGGAAATCGGCGAGACTGACCGGGGTGCCGTTGCGTTTGGTCTGGAGCCTGTTGGAAAGCGCCAGGTTCACCGAGTTGTTCTCGTTGATCGCGTCTATGGAGTCGAACTGCTTGAGCTCCCAGCTGGGCACGTTGGGCTTGGTGTTGTATGAGTACGTCAGGCTCGGGGTGATGATATGCCTGATATCATCGACGTCCATTCTGAGGAAATGCGGCTGGGTCTCGTAGGTGCGGTAGAACTTGGTGCTGGCCGATGTCCCCACATAGAAGACGTCGCGGGGTTCGACTTCGTCGCCGTTAAGACCCGAGCTGTAGGCGGTGTTGCGCAGCGCGGTGAACGGGGTCAGCTCGAATATGCCCGCCCTGAAAGGCGTGGAGAACTGGTTATAGGTGTCCAGGCGGGCGGCTTCATACTGGGTTCCCGGGGCCGCAGGCGAGGCCACCCTCTTCAGGAGATAGGCCGCCTGGGTCTGGTCGTCGAAATACAGCGGGAAGCTGCCGTCTGTGAGCCGGTAGCTGGGCACGGTGTAGCGGACCTGCGGCAGGATGTCCACCGAACTGTACCATTTCTCGGCGCGCTGCTGCGCGACGACATCGAAGCTCGAATGGTCAAGGTAGTGGTGATACTGCGCGTAACTCAGCGGCTGGGAGTTCAGGTCATATTCCTTGGGGAAATAGTCCTTGAGGAAATTGAAGTCGGGGCCGAGCTTCTTGCGCTTGGTATCGTCGATCTTGTAGATCTCGGCGATAAAGCCCGTCCCCGGGTCGATGTCCCATTTATGGCGTACCCTCAGGAAACCGCGGTCGAATTCATTGGGTGAGCCAAGGCTTTCGGTGGTCGGGGTCTCGTGGGTGTAGTAGAGCTTGGAGTCGCCCCTGCCGAACGGAGAAGTGTAATTAGCCCCTATGCCCTCCGCCAGGCCGAGCTTGTAGCGGTAATCGAGATAGTAGCGCAGCATGACATCGTCCGTCAGGTGCTGGCGGAAACCGGTGAGAAGGAACGGGCCCCACTCCTTGCGGTAGCCGGGCGTCAGCAGGATATGCATTGCCAGGTCGTCAAGGCGCTGGGTATAGCCCGGCAGGTACGCCACAGGCACGGAACCTGCCTGAACGACACTGGGGGAAGCAGTCGCCTTGTCGCCCGGGCGGATGATCACCTTGCGCGCGCGCACGCGGTAATGCGGGTTGTCCAGGTCGCAGGTCGAGGCGTAGCCGTCCCTGGCGATGAACTCATCCTGACCGTTGAGGCTTATGGTGGAGGCGCGGCAGAAAAACGGCGGAGAGGCGGCCGTGCCGTTGACGACCGATCCCTTCTTCGTGTTGAAATTGTAGACGATCCTCTCGCCGTGCATGACCCCGTTGGCGTCCTCGATGGTGACCATCCCTTCGGCGACGGCGTCCTTCGTCACGGTGTTGACGGTCAGGCGCGAGCAGGTCAGGCGGGTACCTTTGTAATTGACCCTGACGTTGCCCACCGCGGTGATCTCGTTGCGCTCGGTCACGTATTCGACCGTGTCGCCGTTGACGATGACCGGCTGGTCGATGGAAGGCCTGCCGCCTTCGTCTTTCCGTGCGCCCTCTTCGGCCGCGCGGACGACATGGATGCCGTCGATAAACACCATCGCGGCGAACAGGAATCCGACTAATCTCTTGCCGATCCGTGTCATGCGGTCTTGGGTATCTTCTTGTAGTCTTCGAGGAAACGGGCGATGCCGATATCGGTCAGCGGGTGCTTGACCAGCTGGTCGATGACGGCGAACGGGATCGTCGCGATGTCGGCGCCGATCTTGGCCGCGTCCACGACGTGGACGGGGTTGCGGACCGAAGCGACGATGATCTGGGTGGAAAACGCGTAATTCCGGTAGATCGTGCGGATATCGGCGATCAGGTCCATGCCGGTCTGGCTGATATCGTCAAGCCTGCCGATGAAGGGCGAGATGAACGTCGCGCCCGCCTTCGCCGCCAGCAGCGCCTGGTTCGGGGAAAAACAGAGGGTCACGTTGGTCTTGACCGACTTCCCGCTCAGAATCTTGACGGCCTTGAGCCCCTCCCTGGTCATCGGGATCTTGATCACGATGTTGGGAGCGATCTTCGCCAGCTCGGCCGCTTCCGCGACCATGCCGGATGATTCCAGCGAGATGACCTCCGCGCTGACGGGGCCGGGGACGATCGAGCAGATCTCCCTGAGCAGTTCGACAGCGGGTCGGTTCTCCTTCGCCACAAGGCTCGGGTTGGTGGTAACTCCGTCTATGACTCCCAGGCTCATCGCCTCGCGTATATCCCTGACGTTAGCGGAATCGATAAAGATCTTCATCATTCCTCCTTGACCAGAAGGCAGGCGCCGATTATCCCCGCGTCGGGCATCAGCTCGGCCCTGCGCACCTTCACGTGGCGCGCCTGCATGGGCATGGCGCGGCAGTCTATGGTCTTCTTGATGCTGTTGAACAGTACCCTCCCGGCGTTGGCGACTCCCCCTCCGATGACGATCACATCGGGGTTGAGCAGGTTGACGACACCGGCAAGCGCCACACCCAGCCTCATGCCCGCGTTTTCCCAGATCTTCAACGCCCTCGGGTCTCCCCTGCGCGCCATGCGGCTGACTTCCTCGAGAGGTATATCCTTCCTGAACACCCGGCGCACCTCTTCGGCGATCCTCCTGTTGCCGGTATAGGATTCCACGCAGCCGAACGCCCCGCAGCCGCACTCAGGGCCGTCGACATTGATCGGGATATGTCCCACTTCGCCGGCGGCGTGGGTAGAACCCCGGAACAGCCTGCCCTCGATGATCAGCCCGCCGCCGACACCTGTGCCCAGCGTGATGCAGACGGCATTGCGGGCGCCCCGCGCGGCACCGGCCTTGAACTCCGCCAGCGCCATGAGGTTGGCGTCGTTGTCCACGCAGACGCGCATACGGATGCGCTTCTGGAGGATGTCCCTGAGGCAGACCTCGCGCCATCCCGGTATGTTCGGGAAATAATGGACTATCCCCTTCTCAACATCGATGGGCCCGGGCAGTCCTATGCCCACGCCGATGACGGATGAACGGGATATGCCCTGCTCCCTGATCATCGAATCGACCGATGAGACGACAGAATCTATGAGATGTTCCTTGTGCTCAAATGAGGCGGTGCTGAGGACATTCTTGCGGAGGATGGCGCAGGAAGCGTCGCAGAGGCCTATTTTGAGGTTGGTACCGCCGAGGTCTATTCCTATTATATGCGAGCGCGCCATACAGAAACGGTTGACTGGGGTAAAATGATTGAGAAAGGTTTCATTATTGTATATTAGAGGAGCGAAGTTTGCAAGAGATTTGGTGAACGGGGGTCACGAACAGACGCGGTTGCGCCCCCCCTGCTTGGCCTTGTACAGCGCGCGGTCGGCGGCGTCTATCAGTCCGGCGAGGTCCCGGGAAGACTCGGGGAAGACGGAGACGCCCACGCTCACGGTCACTTCCAGCTCCTCGTCATACGCGCGTATCTTACCCTGGCCGATAGCGTTGCGGATACGTTCCGCCACGAACAGGGCGTTATCAAGGTCGGTCTCGGTCAGCAGCAGGCAGAACTCCTCACCCCCGTACTTGCCGAAAAGGTCGATCAGCCGGATATTCTCATGGACCCTTCGCGAGACCTCGGCGAGAATCGCGTCACCCACAAGGTGGCCGTAACGGTCGTTTATGTCCTTGAAACGGTCGATGTCGATCATCAGGCAGCTGGCATGGTAGCCGAACCTGCCCGAGCGCTCGAGCTCCTGCCCCGACCGCTCGAACCAGTAGCTTCTGGTGAACGCGCGGGTGAGGCCGTCGAAGGTCGCCGTCTCCTGCACCTTACGGTAGAGGATCGCGCGCTTTATGCCGAGGATGAACTGGCTGCCGAGGATCCTGAACTTCTCCGAATCGTCTTCCTCGACCCCGTCTACAGCCAGATAACCGAACACCGTTCCTCCCATCTTCATCTCGAGCACCCGGCTGCCCGCCAGGTCCGCGGAGAGCTCCCTTACGAACCTGCACCCCGTGAACTGTATGTGCCTGCCCAGCTGCTCGACGAAGGAATTGAACACCGTCCCCTCGTCAAGATGCAGGGTGATCTCCCGGGCGATATCGAACAGGGCGAGCTTCTCATCGTAGGCTTCCCTGAGCGTGCGGCGCTCTCCCTCCAGGCCGGAGCCCTGCGCGGCGAGCGCGGCCACGTCCGCATTGAGCCTGTCGCGCCGCGCCAGCTTCTTGCGATAGACCTTGTCGAAGTTCCTCTTAAGCCAGACATAGGTCAGCACAGTGACCAGGACAAGGACCATCATATCGAAGATATACATACAACCACACCCGATAAGTGAACGCTTTATGAGACAACGACGCGGTTGCGCCCCGCTTCCTTGGCCTCATACATCGCCTTGTCCGCCTTCATCAGCAGGCCGATCTCCTCATCAGCGGAACCCGGGAAGACGGCGCCGCCGATCGAGACGGTGACCGACGTATGCCTGCGCCTGAGCAGTATGTTCTCCCTGCTGACGGCTTCCCGCAGCAGTTCAGCGGCCTCGAGGGTCTGCTTAAGGTCATGGCCCGGCAGTATCATCGTGAACTCCTCACCGCCGAACCTGCCCACCACGCCTCCCCGGTCCCTGAGAGCGGAGACCAGCCGGTCGGCGATCGTCTTGAGCACGATATCGCCGGCAATATGTCCGTACGTATCGTTATAGTCCTTGAAATGGTCGATATCCAGCATCAGCAGTCCGAACTGCTTCTTCTGCCGGACCGCGCGCCTGCATTCCTGCTTGAGGAGTTCGAGGAAATAGCTCTTGGTGAACACCCCGGTCAGCCCGTCATGGGTGGCCAGTTCCTGGGTGCTGCGGTAGAGCAGCGCGTTCTCGAGGGTGATCGCGCCGAGCTCGCTGATGGCCCTCAGGAACCGAAGGTCGTCGAGATCGTAGTAATTGGCGGAAGGATGGTCGAGACGGAGGATGCCGAGGAATTTGCCGCCGCTGACAAGCGGACAGCTTATCAGGGAGCCGACGGGCCGGGTGTCCAGCGTCTTGAGCCGGTCCATGTCGAAACGGAAATCCCTGCCGATGTCCTCTATCAGAAGGGTAGTGACGTGCTTGGCGACCCACTGGTCGAAGATGTCTCCGTGCTTGGCTTTGAGCGAATGTTTATGGCCGCTCTTGCGGTTGTCATGCATCTTCAGGCACCGGGATTCGCTGTCAAAAAGGTACAGTATCGCTGTGCCCTCGCCCGATCCGACCAGCCCGAACGCGTCCTCGCAGAGGCGGTCGCAGACGGCATCCGCGTCGAGGTCCTGGTTGATCCCGTCGAGGACCTTCTTGAGGCTGGCGTAGCGGTCGATGTTCTCGCGCAGCGACCGGTTCTGTTCGGCAAGAGCGGCATTGGCGGCCCTCTGGACGTTCGCCTGCCCCTCGGCGTTCTCGCATTCGAAACGAAGGCGCGTGCCGGAACGCATGGATTCTGAAAGAAGACGGAACACGATCAGGCCGTTGGCGAGGTAGAACGCCGAAAGGGCGAGGAACGGGCGGGGCATCCGGCGGGCGGCGCACAGCGGGAGACAGAACCACAGGACGGGGATCAACACGTAGACCGCCGCCTTCTTGAACGAGATGCGGCGCAGGTAGGTCAGCCTGTCCTTGATCCAGATGACTTCAGACAATCGTCTCTTCTGTTTGGGGGTGGAAGAAATGGGCCTTGCTCATGTCGAACACGACGTCGATCTCCGCGTTGACCTTCGGCCTGTCGTGGGCGCCGACACGGGCGATGAACGTATTGTTCCCGGTATTCAGGTGCAGATAGACCTCGGAACCCATCGGCTCCATGACCTCGAGCGTCACACGGACGATGTTCTCGGGCGGCGCCTCGGAAACAAACAGCTTGTCATAGATGTCCTCGGAGCGGATCCCGAATATGACCTCCCTGCCGGCATACGCCTCCATCCTGTCGTACATGTCCTCGACTATCTTGACCTGGATCCTGCCTTCGAGGAAATAGAGCTTCCCGTTCTTGCGCATGACGGTGCCGGTCATGAAGTTCATGGGAGGCATCCCGATGAAACCGGCCACGAACTTGTTCTTCGGATGGTCGTAGATGGTCATCGGGTCGTCGACCTGCTGGATCTCGCCCTGGCGCATCACCGCGACGCGGTCGCCCATGGTCATGGCCTCGACCTGGTCATGGGTGACATAGATGATCGTGGTCTGCAGGCGGGTGTGGAGCCGGTGGATCTCGGTCCTCATCTGGACCCTGAGCTTGGCGTCGAGGTTGGAAAGCGGCTCGTCGAAAAGGAAGACCAGAGGTTTCCTGACGATCGCCCTTCCGAGAGCGACCCTCTGCCTCTCGCCGCCCGAGAGCTCGCGGGGCTTGCGGCCCAGCAGGTGGGCGATACCGAGTATGCCGGCTGCCTCGTTGACGCGCTGGGTGATCTCATCGCTGGAGTAGCGGCGCAGCCTGAGGCCGAAAGACATGTTCTCGAAGACGGTCATGTGGGGATACAGCGCGTAGTTCTGGAAGACCATCGCGATATCGCGGTCCTTGGCGGGGATGTCGTTGGCCTTGAGGCCGCCGATGTATATCTCGCCCGCGCTGACTTCCTCGAGCCCGGCGATCATTCGCAAAGTGGTGGACTTGCCGCAGCCGGACGGCCCGACCAGCACCATGAACTCCTTGTTCTCGATGCCGAGGGTCAGGTCGTTGACGACTTTTGAGCCGTTGGGGAATGATTTGGAGACGTTCTTGAGGCTTACCTGTGCCACAATGCCTCCCTGGAAAGCTTACGAAAGAAAATCGATCAGTCTGGCGAGCTCGGCCTTGAGGTTCTTCCGGTGAACGATCATGTCGATCAGACCGTGATCAAGCAGGAACTCGGAACGCTGGAAACCAGGCGGGAGCTTCTGGCGGATGGTCTGCTCGATGACGCGCGGCCCGGTGAAACCGATCAGCGCCTTGGGCTCGGCGATGATCACGTCGCCTATGCCGGCGAACGAGGCCATGACGCCGGCCATCGTGGGATTGGTCAGCACCGAGATGAAAGCGAGCCTGGCGTCGTGATGCTTGCGCAGGGCGGCGCAGGTTTTTGCCATCTGCATCAGGCTCAGCAGTCCCTCGTACATGCGGGCGCCGCCGCCTGATCCCGAGACGATGATCATGGGAAGGTGTTTCTTCGTCGCCGACTCGATAGCCCTGGTCAGCTTTTCGCCGACGACCGAGCCCATCGAGCCCATGATGAAACGGGAATCGGTTATGCCGATGACGGCCCTGCGGCCGTCCAGGGTGCAGCTTCCGGTCAGGACCGCGTCTTTGAGGCCTGTCGCGGCCTGGTCCTGGGCGATCTTGTCCTTATAGGTCTTCGTCCCCTTGAACTCGAGCGGGTCCCCCGAAACCATGTTCCTGTCATACTCATCGAAACTCCCTTCGTCGACGAGCAGCGCGAGGCGCTCGGGGGCGCTGAGGATGAAATGGAACCCGCACTTCGGGCAGATCTTCATGTTCTCGTCAAGCGTCTTGTTGTACAGGACCTCGGCGCACTCATCGCATTTCGTCCAGAGCCCGTCCGGGATGTCCTTCTTCTTCAGCCTGACTATCGTGTATTTCGGTTTGCCGAATAAAGCCATCTTATTCCCCTGTTAGCATTCCCCGTCCATCGAGAAGACGGCCAGCCCCGATTCCACCTTCGGATAGAAATAGGTCGATTTCGGAGGCATCTTCTCGCCGTTGGCCGCGACGCTGATGATCTGCTCGATGCGGGTCGGGTTCATCAGGAACGCCAGCGTGCGAGCGTCCTCATCGGCGGCAGCCATCGCCTCGTCGGCGTCGGCCGTGTACCGTATGGCAGCCGCATCCCTCTGCGGCTCGATGCCCAGCACGTTGCCGAACACCAGGGTGTTCAGCATCGCCACGTCCAGCTCGCGGTACTCGCGCGATCTGTCTCCCATCGTCTTGTCGAGGAAACGGATGTTCTTCAGCCGCAGGAGCAGGCATTTTCCCCCTCCGTACAGGCCGATGGCGTGCTCGCGCTGACCGGCCTTCTGGATCAGGAACTGGAACCGCTCCCTGTGCTTGACTTCTTCCACTGAAAAAGAGCCGGAAAGCCCTTCGGTCAGCTTTTCCCAATCGGTCTGCCGGTCGAGCCTGACTATCCTGTGTATCGGCAGGATCGTCAGCCCCTGCTGGCGTGCGTTCGTGAAATAAGCCATCACGTAATTGAAATCCTCTTCGCCGGTGAACGACGGGCACGCGGCGCGTCTGGCGTCGCGGTAAGCGCAGGCCACCTCGTAGCGGTGGTGGCCGTCCGCGATGAAGACATCCTCGCCGCTCAGCTTGACGGAGACCTTCTCCAGCACCGCAGGGTCCTCTACGCGCCACACGGTATGGGCTATCCTGTCCTCGTCTGTCACGTCGATGACCGGACTGCCCTGCGCGCAGGCCTTGAGGTTCTGCTCCATCAGCCGTTTCCTGTCCTCGAACACCACGAATATCGGGCTCAGGTCCGCGTTGACCTTGCTGATCAGCTTGAAACGGTCCTCTTTCGCGGCCGCGTGAGTATGCTCATGGCCGTGCACCGCGGCGCCTCCGTCCTCGAGCTTAAGCAGGGCCAGGAAACCGAAACGGACCTTCTTTTCGCCCTTTACCGCGTACTGCTGGCGGTACAGGTAGACGGCGGGTCTGGGATCACGGACAAGGACCTGTTCCTTGAGCCAGCGGCAAAAGCGCCCGGCCGCATCGGTATAAGGGTCTTTCCCCGGTTCGGGCCGGGGGAAATCGACGCGTGTGAAATTATAGGGGCTTCGTTCGTGCAGCTCCTGCTGTTTCTGGCTGGAGATGATGTCGTAGGGCGGGGAGATGACCTGCGAGAGGTCAACCTTGTCGCTGTTATAACGGACTGCCCGGAACGGTCTTACGATCGCCATTTAATATAGACTCCTCCGGCTGACGCGCCGGCCAATGTGCCAAGGGAATCGGTCAGGAGGTCGAAGATATCGCAGCTCCTGCCCGAAGTGAACAGCTGGTGGAGCTCATCGCTGGCGGCGTACGCCACACCGAACACAAGCGTAAGGAACACCAGCCGCAGGACCGTTCTGCGGTCCCCCGTATTCTTGAGCGCCCTGATGAAAAACAATGCAAGTATAACATAAACGGCAAAATGATACAAGATGTCTTGATGGGAGAACAGCGATGGTATGTCCTTCCCCGGGAAAGATGAGGTCGAGAAGATGAAGGCGCAGAGGATGATGACGGGGACCCAGTAATAGACGAACCGGAGCAGGGTACCCCCCCTACCTGAAAGATCAGTGGTTCGGGCAGCCATTGCAGCCTTCTTTTTTCCCGGGACAGGCAGGGCCTTTCTCAGATGAAGGCGCGGTCGGTTTCTTGTAGTCGGTGCAGTAGAACCCCGAACCCTTGAAGATGATGCCGGCGCCGGGGCCGATCAGGCGCTTGACCCTGCCCTTGCACTTAGGGCATGCCGTAAGCGGCTTGGCCGTCATCGACTGGAAGACCTCGAAGACTCCGCACTTCTTGCATTCATAATCGTAGTTAGGCATTGCGTTTACTCCTTAAGGTTTGCGTCTGGGTTACCTGAAACCTTTCTTTATCTTGTCGCCGAAGCTTTCCTTCTCGACAGTCTCGCCGGAAAGGCGGGCGAACTCCTCCATCAGCTTTCGCTGTTCGGAACTAAGCCTGGTCGGGATCTCCACATCCACTTTGACCAGCTCGTCCCCCTGTCCGCGGCCGTGCAGGTCGGGCATCCCTTTTTCCTTGAGCCTGAACACTTTCCCGCTCTGGGTCCCGGCCGGTATCTTCATATCCACACGGCCGTTGAGCACGGGCACGCTCACCGAGCCGCCCAGTACCGCCTTGGAAAGGCTGATGCTGATCAGGATGATCAGGTTGTTGCCGTCTCTGTGGAACGTCGGGTGGGGTTCGACCTCGATGACGACATAAAGGTCTCCCCTGCCGGCGGTCCCCGCCTCTCCTTCCCCGCGCACCCTCAGGTGCGAACCGGTGTCAACCCCGGGCGGGATCTTGACCTTGATGTTACGCGTGACGCGGACCCTGCCTTCGCCGTTGCATTCCGGGCACGGGGTCTGGATCAGCTCACCCTGTCCGTGGCATTTGGGGCAGGTCTGGGCAAGCTGGAAGAAACCGCTCGAGACCACTACCCGGCCGGAACCTTTGCACTGGGGGCATACGATCTTCCTGGTTCCCGGTTTCTCGCCGCTGCCCGAGCAGGTCGAACAGGTCTCGTACCGGGGAACGGTAATAGACCTTTCGACGCCCTCAGCGGCCTCCTCGAGGGTGACGCTGACGGTTATCTCCAGGTCCCTTCCGCGCCGGTTACGCTGGCGCCCTCCTCCGCCGCCGGTGCCGAAGATATCGAACCCCATGTCGCCGAAAAGGTCCTCGAAGAAACTGGCGCCGCCCCCGCCGCCCATACCTGAGAAAACGGAGCTGAAATCGGCGCCTCTGAAGATATCCTCGTTGGTGTAACGCTGGTCGATGCCGGAATGGCCGTACTGGTCGTACAGGGCCCGTTTCTGGGTATCCGAAAGCACCGCGTACGCCTCGGAGATCTCCTTGAACTTCTCCTCAGCTTCCTTCTTCTCCTCAGCGGGGACGCGGTCGGGATGGTGCTTGAGCGCCAGCTGGCGATACGCTTTCTTGATATCGTCGACCGGCGCTCCCTTGTTCACGCCCAGTATCTCGTAGTAGTCTCTCTTGGTTGCGGCCATGTATATTATTTTTTATCCTCTTCCTTGTATTCGGCGTCGACGACTTCCGACTCCTTGGGCTTTTCCTCACCCGCGCCTGTCTGAGGCCCGGCCCCGGCTCCCGCCTGGGACTGTGCGCCCGCCTGCGCGCCCTGCTGCCGCGCCGCGGACTGCTTGTAGACCTCTTCCGCGAGCTTGTGGGACGCCTTGGTCAGCTCGTCCATCGACTTCTTGATCCTGTCGACAGCGCGGTCCTTGATCGCGGTGCGCAGGTCGGCGAGCTTTGCCTCGATGTCGGCGCGCTCCTGCTGGCTGACCTTCTCGCCGTATTCCTTGAGCGATTTCTCGGTCGCGTAGGCCAGCGTATCGGCCTGGTTGATGACCTCGACCTCCTCCTTGCGCTTGGTGTCGGCTGCCGCGAACTTCTCGGCCTCCTTGACCATCTTCTCGATCTCCTCCTTGGAAAGCTTCTTGGGAGCGGTGATGCGGATCGACTGCTCCTTGCCGGTGCCGAGGTCCTTCGCCGAAACGTGGACGAGACCGTTCGCGTCAATATCGAACGTGACCTCGATCTGCGGGATACCGCGGGGCGCCGGCGGGATGCCTACCAGATCGAACCTGCCCAGCTCGACGTTGTCGTCGGCCATCTGGCGCTCGCCCTGCAGAACCCTGATCGTCACCGCGGTCTGGTTGTCCGCCGCGGTCGAGAACACCTGGCTCTTGCGGGTCGGGATGGTCGTGTTGCGTTCGATCAGCTTGGTGAACACGCCTCCCATCGTCTCCAGGCCCAGCGAAAGCGGAGTGACGTCGAGAAGCAGGACGTCCTTCATCTCGCCCTTTATGATAGCGGCCTGAACGGCCGCGCCGAGAGCGACGCACTCCATCGGGTCGATGCCGCGCTCGATCTTCTTGCCGACATAGTCCTCGACGAACTTCTGGACTATGGGCATGCGGGTCGGGCCGCCGACCATGATCACCTTGTCGATGTCCGCCGCCTTGAACTTCGCGTCGGACAGCGCCTGCTCCATCGGATGCTTGCAGCGCTCGATGATCGGTCCCACCAGCTCCTCGAGCTTGGCCCTGTTGAGGCTCATCGTAAGGTGCTTCGGGCCGGTCGCGTCAGCGGTGATGAAGGGCAGGTTGATGTCGGTGGTCAGGGTCGAAGAAAGCTCGACCTTGGCCTTTTCCGCTCCTTCCTTGAGCCTCATCATCGCCATCTTGTCGTTGCGCAGGTCGATACCGGTGTCCTTCTTGAACTGGCTGGCGATGTAGTCGATCAGCACGTTGTCCATATCGGTGCCGCCCAGCTGGGTGTCGCCGGACGTGGACTTGACCTCGAAGACCCCCTGCGCCATCTCCATGATGGTGACGTCCAGGGTGCCGCCGCCGAGGTCGAAGACCATTATCTTCTGCTCGTGCTGCGACTTCTCGAGGCCGTACGCAAGGCACGCCGCGGTGGGCTCGTTGATGATGCGCAGGACCTTGAGGCCCGCGATCTCGCCCGCGTCGCGCGTCGCCGTGCGCTGGTTGTCGTCGAAATACGCCGGGCAGGTAATGACCGCCTCGGTCACCTGGTCGCCCAGGTACGCCTCCGCGTCCTCCTTTATCTTCTGCAGGATGAACGCCGAGATCTGCTGAGGCGTGTAATTGTTGCCGAAGACCTTGTAGTGATAATCCTGCCCCATCCTGCGTTTTGCCGCGTAGATCGTCCCTTCCGGGTTGATCGCCGCCTGTCTGCGCGCCGGTTCCCCGACAAGCCTCTGGCCCTCTTTGGTGAACGCGACGTACGACGGGAACGCCTTCCCCGACGCTACGCCCGCCCCTTCCGCGGAAGGTAAGATAACCGGTCTGCCCGCTTCCATTACGGCGGCAGCGGAGTTCGATGTACCAAGATCAATGCCTATCACTTTAGCCATAGTATTCCTCCTTCGCAGTTAGCGAACACTCGCGCAATTTGCGCTACGAAGCGCATACCTGCGCAATTCCAATAAGCGCAGGGTACAGCGCGGGGTGTAAATTCACTTATTTATCCTTTTGTGCCGGCTTCCGCGACACCTTGACCTTCGCGGTGCGCAGCACGTGATTATCAAGCATATAACCCTTCTGCAATTCCTCGACCACGGTACCTTCGGGCACGTCGGCCGACTCGGCCTGCATCAGCGCCTCGTGGAAGTTCGGGTCGAACTTCTTGCCTTCCGCCTCCATCGGCTTTATCCCGTTCTTCTTCAGCAGGTCGTGAAGGTGCGCCATGATCATCTCCATGCCCTTCATGAACGCGGTGAAATCCTCATGCTTCTCCTGCGAAAGGGTCAGCGCCCGCTCCATTTCATCGTTGATGTTGAGCAGGTCGGCGAGCAGCCCTTCGTTGGCATATTTAAGCAGCTCCTGGCGTTCGCGCTCCCAGCGTTTGCGCGTGTTCTCGATGTCGGCTGTCAGGCGCACGAACTTGTCCCAGTGGACCTTCGCCTGCTCGGCCTCTTTCTGGAGCCTGCAGAGCTCGGCTTCGTTTATCTCGACGGTCTTTTCCCCGGCGCCCTTCTGATCCTGCTTCTGCTCTTCTTTCTGTTCTTCTGCCATCTCGTCCTCTTAAAAACTCTCTAGAACGCGGTTAAGTATATCCGACATCGACTCCAGTGTCGAAACGGTGTTCTCGTAGCTCATGCGCTTGGGACCGATGATCGCCAGTTTCCCCGGATGCTTCTTGCCGCTCTGGTAGCTGGTGACGATCAGCGCGATGTCCCTGACAGGGGCGTGCGCCTCCTCTCCTATATATATGTGGAGATGGGAGTCGGTCTGCTGGTTTATCAGCTCAAGCAGCCTTTTCTTCTCCTCGAGCATGCGCACGACCAGGGACAGTTTCTGATAATCGCGGAATTCCGGATGCTGGAAGATATTGCTCAGCCCCTTATAGTAGACCCTGTCCTCATCGTCCGAGAACGACAGCACGGCCGTGTAATTGGTCAGCGCCGCCGTCATTTCGGTGGTCTTCTCGAGGATCTCCTCGAGCGAATGGCTGATGCGCCGGTATTCATTGAGGATAAGCTCCATCTGGTCCTGCGCGAGACGGTGCTGGGCCATCAGAAAATCGACATAATACCGGTAGCCCTTGTCGGTCGGCACCCTGCCCGCTGACGTATGCGGGTGGAAGAGATACCCTTCCTGCTCAAGTTCGGCAAGGATGTTGCGCAGGGTAGCGGGGCTCAGCCTGAACTCGCGGGCAAGCTCCTTTGAGCTGACCGGTTCGCCGGTATCTATATAGGCGCTCACGGCAGCCGCAAGCACCTTGTTTTTCCTGTCGTTATGGTCTATTTCTCTTCCCATGATCGTGTAATTGTAACATATTACCGCACGCTGTCAACAGGGGCACCGGCCCGCTTTTTCCCGGTCTCAAAGGCGATCTCCTCGCCCTTGAGCTCTCCGCGTACCTTATCGCCGGGCTTCACCGCGCCTTCCAGGATCCTCAGGGCGAGCGGGTCCACCACCTTCTTCTGGACAAGCCTCTTGAGCGGGCGGGCGCCGTAGACGGGATCGAACCCTTTGAACGCCAGGTAATCCACCGCTTTTTCCGAAAGCGAGAACTCGACCTGGTTGTTCTCCGCCAGCCGCTTCCTCACCGTCTCAAGCTGGATCTCCACGATCCGTTCCATATCCTGCTGGTTCAGGTAGTTGAAGACCACGATCTCGTCGAGCCGGTTGAGGAATTCGGGCCGGAAATGCTTCTTGAACACGTCTTCGACGGTTGAACGGATCTGTTCAGGGCTCTGATCCCTGCTGATCAGGTCGGTCCCCAGGTTGGAGGTCATGATGATCACCGTGTTCCTGAAATTGACCGTCCTGCCCTGTCCGTCGGTAAGCCTGCCGTCATCGAAGATCTGCAGCAGCAGGTTGAAGACGTCAGGCGAGGCCTTCTCCACCTCATCGAAAAGCACGACGCTGTAGGGCCTGCGGCGGACCGCTTCGGTAAGCTGGCCTCCCTCCTCATATCCCACGTATCCGGGAGGGGCGCCTACGAGGCGCGACACCGAGTGCTTCTCCATGTACTCGGACATGTCTATCCTGATCATCGCCTGCTCGTCGTCAAAAAGGAACCTCGTCAACGCCTTGGCCAGCTCGGTCTTTCCGACGCCGGTAGGACCGACGAAGAGGAACACGCCGATGGGGCGGTTGGGATCAGCCAGCCCGCTGCGCGAGCGCCGTATGGCAGCCGAAACAAGCTCCACAGCGCGGTCCTGGCCGACCACCTGCTGCTTGAGCCGCTCTTCCATCTTCAGCAATTTCTCGGTCTCTCCCTCCATCAGACGGGTAAGCGGGATCCCGGTCCATTTCGAGACCACCGAAGCGATCTCATTCTCATCCACTTCCTCCTTGAGCAGCGTGCCCTTCCTGTCGACCTCGGCCAGCTTCGCGTCGGCTTCCTTGAGCTTGCCTTCAAGCTCGCGCAAGGTGCCGTAACGGATCTGGGCGACAGTGTTAAGGTCACCGCGCTTCTCCGCCTCTTTCTCCTGGCGGCGCGCTTCCTCTATCTCCTCGCGGATCTTATTGACCTCGGTGATGGAGCCTTTCTCCTTATGCCAGCGGTCAGATATTTCCCTGCTGTGCCTCTTGAGCTTTTCCAGATCGTCCTCAAGCGCCTTGAGCCGCTCCTGCGCGGCCCTGTCCTTCTCTTTTTTCAGCGCCTGGCGCTCGATCTCAAGCTGCATGATCCTGCGGTCGATCTCATCGAGCTCCTGCGGCTTGGAATCTATCTCCATCCGCAGCCTGCTCGACGCCTCATCCACAAGGTCTATCGCCTTATCGGGAAGGAACCTGCCGGTTATATACCGGGCTGAAAGCGTCGCGGCGGCGATCAGCGCGCTGTCCTTGATGCGCACGCCGTGATAAAGCTCGTACCGTTCCTTGAGCCCGCGCAGGATCGCGATCGTCTCCTCGACATCCGGCTGATCGACCATGATCGGCTGAAAACGGCGTTCGAGCGCCGCGTCCTTCTCTATATGCCTGCGGTATTCGTCAAGGGTGGTCGCTCCGATGCAGCGCAGCATCCCGCGGGCAAGCGCTGGTTTGAGCATATTGGAGGCGTCGACTGAGCCTTCCGCGGCCCCTGCGCCGACCATCGTATGCAGCTCGTCGATGAACAAAATTATCTCCCCTTCACGCGCTTCCACTTCCTTGAGCACCGCCTTGAGCCGCTCTTCGAATTCGCCGCGGAACTTGGTCCCCGCCACCAGCGAACCGAGGTCGAGGGCGATGATCCGCTTTTTCTTCAGGCCTTCCGGCACGTCGTTCTGGACAATACGCTGGGCGAGTCCTTCCGCGATGGCGGTCTTGCCTACGCCGGCCTCGCCGATCAGCACGGGATTGTTCTTGGTCCTGCGTAAGAGCACCTGGATAAGCCTGCGTATCTCGTCGTCCCTGCCGATGACCGGATCGAGCTTGCCGCGTTCTGCCAGCTGGGTCAGGTCGCGCCCGTACTTCTCCAGAGGCTTTACCTTCGCCTCGGGGTTCTCGTCGGTGACACGGAACGCGCCGCGGACATTGGCTATCGCCTGAAGCAGCCTCTCTTTGCCGATACCGGCTTTTTTAAGCTGATCGACCGCGGTTGATCCGGGGTCTGAGAATTCCGCCAGGAGGATATGCTCGGCGGAGACGAATTCGTCCTTAAGCGCCTCGGCCTCCTTCCCGGCGTCATCAAAAAGCTTTGTAGTGCGGCCGGAAAAATAGGCCTGCGCCTTCCCTCCGCTGACCTGAGGGAATTTATCGATAGCTTTTTCCAGGGACCTGAGGATGGTAAACGATGGGACTGCGGCCTCATCGAGCACCGGCAGGAGGATACTGTCTTCCTGCCTTAAGAGCGAGTAGAGGATATGCTCCGGCTCGATCTGCTGGTTACGCCTTTCTCGGGCAAGGGAGATAGCCGACTCTAATCCTTCGCGGACTTTCTGAGTCAATCTGTCGAGATCCATACTACATCCTTTCCTGGGGTATCTTAATATTTTAGCACTCGGCCTGGATGAGTGCTAAAGAAAAACCAAAAAAAATTTAAGGCTGTCGCCCTTGTTCAGCGGACCCGCTTTCAGTTTCAAGCACCATTCTTACGCCGGAGATGTTCAGGTGCTTCTCGACCATCAGATACTGCACATACTGAATGCGCCGGATATCATTGAGAGAATAAAGCCTGCTCTTCTTTCCGACCCTTTTGGGGCTTACTATCCCGGCGGAGTCAAGCCTGCGCAGGGTCCAGACAGGGACATCCAGCAGCCTGCTGACAACGCTGATGACATAGACGTTCTCGTCGGGGCTTATTCGGATGTCAAACATCTTACAACCTCCTGTCCATTTTACTTTCTAATAAAAATTAACATATTGGACAGCGATTGTCAAGTAAAATATCAGGATTTGTCAGATAATCTAACATCTGGATCCTGGGAGATCTTAAGGAAAATGGCCTTGGGAAGACAGATATTCAGCTTGATGGATGTCTGCAGGTATTCCACGTTCTGGACCTTTCCTTTCTCATAGAAGAAATTGACCAGGTCCATCCTCTTGTGCGGTATCTTCACTTCAGCGCAGACGGTCCTTGAGGCGAAGAACTCCTCGATGCGCTCAAGCAGGGCGTCCACGTTGCGGCCGGTCAGCGCGCTGATCTGGACCGAGTCGGGGTAATCCCTGGCGATAACGTTGAGCAGGACCCGGTCCTCTACCCTGTCGATCTTGTTAAGGACCGTCACGATCTTCTTCTTGTTCTCCCCTTCGGTCAGGCCGAGCTCACCGAGAACCGTCATCACCGCGCGGTAATGCTCGCCAGCCTTGGGATTGCTGATATCCAGGACGTGCAGGAGCAGGTCGGATTCGGTCACCTCCTCAAGGGTCGCCTTGAAAGCCTCGATCAGATGATGGGGCAGGTCATAGAGGAACCCGACGGTATCGGAGACGACGACCGTCTCGCCGTTGGGCAGCTTCATGCTCTTGGAAAGAGGGTCGAGCGTGGTGAAGAGACCGTCGTGGACGCGCTGGCCGGCGTCGGTCAGCGTGTTGAGCAGGGTCGATTTGCCGGCGTTGGTGTAGCCGACGAGCGCGACCATCGGGATGCGGTTCTCCTTGCGGCGCTTGCGCATCGTCTCCCGGTGCAGGCGCATGTGGCGCAGCTCATCCTTGAGCGCGTCGATCTTCTTGCGGATACGCCTGCGGTCCATCTCAAGCTTCTTCTCGCCGGGGCCGCTGGTGCCGATGCCGGCGCCCTGCTGCGAAAGGATCAATCCCTTGCCGGTCAGGCGCGGGAGCAGGTACTGGAGCTGCGCGAGCTCCACCTGCGTCTTCCCTTCGGGGCTTTTGGCGTGTTTGGCGAAGATATCCAGGATGAGCTGGGTGCGGTCGATCGTCTTCCTGCCGATGACCTCCTCGAGATTACGCTGCTGGGTGCCGCTAAGGTCATGGCTGAAGATGACGGTATCCACCTCCTCGTCGAGCGCACGGAGGCTGATCTCGTCGGCCTTGCCCTTCCCTATGAATAAGGCCGGATTGGGACGGTCCACCATCGCCATCACGTTGTCGACTATCTCAACGCCCGTCGAACGCGTCAGCTCCTCAAGTTCCTCGGCGATATCCTCCATCGGCCACTCGTCGCGCTCGGCGCGCAGCTTGATAGTCACCAGCAATGCCTTTTCCATATTCCCCCAATCGTCATTGCGAGGCTAAGGATCGCCGCATCCGAAGCAATCCAGATTGCTTCGTCGCTACGCTCCTCGCAATGACTTTATTATCTTTTGCTCAGCGGCCTTCTGATCGGTCGCGTCGATCCAGACGATCCGCTTATCCTTCCTGAACCAGGTGAGCTGACGCTTGGCGTAAAGCCGTGTATTGCGCTTCATCATATCTTTCGCCTTTTCCAGGCCGTACTGCCCGCCGAGGTATCCCTTTACCTCGTTTATCCCGATAGCGCAGCGCGCCGTCCTGCCGAGACGTTTTTTAAGCAGGGCTTTTACCTCGTCGACGATGCCCGCCTCGAACATCTGATCGACACGGGAATCGATCCGGCGGTACAGCTCGGCCCTGGGCAGGTCAAGGCAGAATATCCGGATATCATAGGTCTCCCACAGCCCCCTCCTGCGCTGCTGCAGCTCTGATATCGGCCTGCCGCTCACCTCATAGACCTCAAGGGCGCGGATGATCCGCCGGGCGTCGTTGGGGTGGATCCGTGAGGCGGCCAAAGGGTCTACTTCGGCCAGGCGGGCATGCAGCCTTCCGGCCCCCTCCAGCTGCGCCTGCCTGGCGAGCCTGTCGCGGACCTTCCTGTCCTCCGGATGCGACTTGAAGATCCCGTCGACGACAACCGACATGTACAGGCCGCTGCCGCCCACGAACAACGGGAGCTTTCGTGCGGCCACAGTCTCCCTCACGGCCTTCATCGCGCGCAGCCTGTAGCGCGATACGTTGAAATCCTCAACAGGCGGTATCACGCCGACGAGATAATGGCGCACGCGCTTCATATCGTGCGCTGAAGGCGCCGAAGAAAGGATGGTCATCCCCTTGTACACCTGCATCGAGTCGCAGGAAATGACACGCGCGCCGATCCGGCGGGCAAGGGAAAGCGCCAGTCCGGTTTTGCCGGCCGCGGTCGGTCCGACAAGAAAGACTATCGTGCGCTTCATGGATAGATGATCTTGGTGGGATAACCTGCGGCGGAAAGCTTACGCTCGATCTGCTTCACCTCGGGGAACGTATCGACCCTGCCCACCTTGACCTTGAAGATCACTTTGTCCTTCCCCGCTCCCGGTATGACCTGCTCTACGTACGCGGGGAATCCCTGCTTGATCAGCTGCTGGCAGAGTCGGTCGGCGTTGGATCCCTTCGAAAAAGCGCCGACCTGGATCGAATATACCTGGGGTATCGCCGGCATGATTATCAGGGGTTCGACGTCCTGAGATTTCTGCTCGAGCTTGGGCCACTGGCGCACCGGGAAGATATCCTTCTCCAGCGAAGCCTCGGGGCTCCGCGGGAACTCGGACCGCAGCTTCTCTTTATAGGAGTCGGCCTCCGCCCGCCTGCCTTGCCCCTTGAGCAGCAGGTACAGGCGATAATAAACTCCCGCCTTCAGTTTGCTCCCCGGGCGGGAAGCAAGGAAACTCTCATAACGGGTCTTCGCTCCCTGGCGGTCTCCCTTCAGGTAATAGGCGTCGGCCAGACCCACACGTGCCTCATCGGCGAGCCTGCTCCTGCGGAAATCCTTCAGCACGACGGCGAAAAGAGCTTCCGCGGAGGCATCGTCACCGGCCTTGAGCGCGCTCAATCCCGCCAGATAATATGTCTCGTCGGCGTTCTGCCCCCGCCAGCGCGACTGGAGCAGCCGCATCCCCTCCATCTTCGCGGCGGCGTATTCCCCCTTGAGAAAAAGTTTTTTTACGGTTGATGCTTCCTCAGCTCTGGCAACAGAAAGGATGACGGTAAGGCAGAACAGGCAGATAAGCGGAGAAAATGACTTTTTCACTCTTTTTTCCTCAGGGAAAGCGATATCTTCTTCTGCAGTTGAAGGACGAGAGCGTGGCGCCTCTCTTTTTCCTCTTTCGGCACGTCGTCCTGCCATCCATAGGAGGCGCTGTGCGGCCGGGGAGAGTATTTGAAGATAAAAGCAGCGTCGAACCTCACTTCCTCAACCAGTTTATAGGTGTCGAGGAAGTCCTCTTCCTTCTCGGTGGAGAATCCGACGATGATATCGGTGGTCAACTGCCCCTCACTTACGATTGTACGATAATCACGGCTCAAGTCCAAATAGTTTTTGCGGGTGTAACCCCTGTTCATCAGCTTGAGCACCCGGTCGGATCCCGACTGCACCGGCAGATGGAGATATTTCCTGCATTTATCCAGGGCCGCCATGGTCTCGAACAGATGCCGGGAGGTGTCGCGGGGATGCGAGGTGACGAAGGAGAATTCTTTAAGCCCCTGGACCTCGTTGACCTTTTCCAGGAGGCCGGCAAAATCGACGCCTTTCGACTGATAGGAATTGACGTTCTGACCGAGCAGCGTGACACGGGTGATCCCGGCGGAGACAGCCTGGCGTATCTCATCGATTATCCTGTCCGGGCCGCGGTGGCGCAGCGGACCCCTTGTGTACGGGACGACGCAGTACGAGCAGAAATTGGAACAGCCTTCAGAGATGACGACGAAAGCATGGTCCTTATCGAGCCGGAAACCGGTGTGGTATATCTCCTCCGGCCGGCATTCGGAATCGGTCTCCCAGATCTTGCGTTCGTTGGGTCCGCGCTGGGCGCACAGCGTCTTTATGATCCCCGGGATCTGGGCGATGTCTGAGGG